>JBKCEY010000134.1:0-3068 GCA_046304115.1 Burkholderiales bacterium
CAACCACCCCATGTATTGCTCGGCGGTTTCGGCTGCGACCGCCACGCGGGCCGGATGCCAGTCCCTGTCGGCTCGGGCACTGCCGGGGGTCGGCATCGCGCCGCCGTGGGCAGCCTGAGCGATGCTGGCCTCCCAGCTCGCGGAGTCGGCCCGCTGTGTCGGGCGCTCGGGGGGCAGAATGTCGTGGACCCGCTCGATGGCCTTGATGCTGCGGGGCAGATCGGCCTGCGCGGTCTGCGCGGATTCGATCAACGACAGCAGCACCGGGTCGTTCCACTGCGCCCACCACCGCAGCAGACGGGCCTTCTGACCGGCATGCGGCAATGCGGGTTGCCAGCGTGAGGGCGCAATACCCTCCGTCGCAATGTCCTGTGCTGCAGCCGGCACAGCCTGGAGCGTCAGGGCGGCCAGCACAATGACCGTGATGCCTGTTCGTCTCATCGCTCGCGCAGGGGTCGAAAGAATTCGGTGATCTCGTCAGCAAGCACCTCGGGCTGCTCGAGTGCCGCAAAGTGACCCCCACGAGGCAGGGTGCTCCAGCGACGGATGTCGGTGTAGACCTTCTGGGCAAACGACCTCGGCGGATGCAGGATTTCGGCCGGAAACTCGGCATACCCGGTGGGTACGTCGATGGTGGTCGAGCGCATCGGCCAGGGCGCATGCATGCGATCCCAGTAGGGCCAGAAGGATGAGCCGATCGCACCGGTGAACCAGTAAAGGCTGATGTTGGCCAGCATGGTGTCGAGCACAATCGCTTCGCGTGGATCGGTCTTGCAGTCCGTCCAGGCATGGAATTTTTCAAAGATCCAGGCCGCAAGCCCGAGCGGCGAATCGGTCAGTGCATAGGCCAGGGTCTGGGGTTTGGTGCCCTGGATCCACTGATAGCCCATCTCATGCGTGCGAAAGGCCTCGAGTTCCTTGAAGTAGGCCCGCTCGGCATCCGAGGGTGCGTCGGTGATAATCGCCTCGCGTCGCAGCGGCATGAGGTTGAGGTGGATGCCCACCACCGATTCGGGATGATCAGCCCCGATGCAGGCGGTGATGAAGCTGCCCCAGTCGCCGCCCTGTGCGCCAAACCGCTGATGTCCCAGTACATGGGTCATCAGCCCATGAAAGCAGTTTGCGATTCGGGCCAGGCCAAAGCGCTCCTGGCCGGGTTCAAACGAGAGTCCGTAGCCCGGCAGCGAGGGCACCACCACCTCGAAGGCATCGGCTGGATCTCCGCCGAAGGCAGCCGGATCGGTCAGGCGTGGAATCAGATCGAGGAACTCGAACACCGATCCCGGCCATCCGTGCGACAGCAGCAACGGCAACGGGGCAGGCCCACCGGGCCGACCGCGCCCGGGTACATGCAGGTAGTGCAGGTCGATGCCATCGATCGCCACCTTGAACTGCGGCAGGGCATTGAGTCGTGCCTCCTGCACTCGCCAGTCAAATCGATCTCTCCAGTAAGCGATCACTTCGGTCATGAAGCCCAGGTCGGATCCGGTCGACCAGGCAGCGCCCGGGGGCTGATCGGGTAGCCGCGCATGGGCGAGTCGCGCCTTGAGGTCGGCGATTGCTCCTTCGGAGATTTCGAGCCTGAACGGACGGGGTTGGGGGCGAGGCGCTGAGGCCGGCGTGGGCATGGCGATTGCGTTGGGCAAGAAGGGCACGAGGTGCCTATCCTACCGGCTGGCCTCGGTGTGGCGCATGACAGACTGCCGTCCAGCGTGCCACCACGCAGTTGGCGCACGGCGAAGACTTCCATGGCTTCCTGTGCCGGATCGGCAGGATGGACTACACTGACATGGACATTTGATACTGTCAGTCAAAATGGACAAAGCCTTCGCTTCTTCCGGTCTGGCACCCGTCTTTCCGTTTTCGGCCATCGTCGGTCAGGACGAGATGCGTCTGGCCATGCTGATCTGCGCGATCGATCCATCGGTCGGCGGCGTGCTGGTGCTGGGTGACCGCGGGACCGGCAAGTCAACCGCGGTTCGGGCGCTGGCCAGCCTCTTGCCGCCCATGGCGGCTGTGATCGATTGCCCGTATCACTGCGACCCGCTGGCTCCTGCTGGAAGCTGCGCAGTCTGTGACGGCCTGCGTGCCAAGCGTCGCAAGGCAGGCGCCCTGCGCAGCGAAACGCGTGCCGTGCCGGTGGTCGATCTGCCCTTGGGCGCGACCGAAGACCGCGTGGTGGGTGCGCTCGATCTGGAGCGGGCCCTCACCGATGGCGTCAAGGCCTTCGAGCCCGGGTTGCTCGCCCGGGCCCATCGCGGGTTTCTGTATGTCGATGAAGTCAATCTGCTCGAGGACCATCTGGTCGATCTGCTGATCGATGTTGCGGCATCGGGCCAGAACGTGGTCGAGCGTGAAGGCCTGAGCGTGCGGCATCCGGCGCGTTTCGTGCTGATCGGCAGTGGCAACCCTGAAGAGGGCGAGTTACGCCCTCA
The DNA here is from genome assembly GCA_046304115.1 of Burkholderiales bacterium. Taxonomy (GTDB): domain Bacteria; phylum Pseudomonadota; class Gammaproteobacteria; order Burkholderiales; family Burkholderiaceae_E; genus UBA4615. Next base: position 2,436 of record JBKCEY010000134.1, read on the forward strand.
GTTGCTCGATCGCTTTGGTCTGTCGGTCGAGGTGGTCACGCCCCGACATCTGCCCGATCGCATCGAGGTGGTCCGTCGCCGCGATGCCTTCGAGCGTGATCCTCAGGGCTTCGTGAAGCACTGGGCTGCGGCCGATGCCAAGGTACGCACGAGCATCCTCGAGGCCCGTGAGCGCCTGCCTCGGGTCAGCGTGCCCGATGCTGTGCTTGAGCAGGCGGCCCGCCTGTGCATTGCCCTGGGTACCGACGGCCTGCGCGGAGAGCTCACGCTCATGCGCGCTGCGCGGGTTGTGGCAGCCCTCGATGGCGCATCAACGGTCGACGCCGCTCATCTGCGTCGTGTCGCCGTGCCGGCCCTGCGTCATCGTTTGAGACGCAATCCCCTGGATGACACCGGTTCGGGCGCGCGGGTGGCACGTGCGATCGACGACGTGCTGCCACCCGTGGCCTGATCCGACCGACCTCGAACCGGTCGAGCACCCCCCATGCAAGCAGCTCACGGCGAGCGCGATCCCTGGCTGGATGCCCTGCAGGCGGCGCGCCTGCTCGCGGTCGATCCTCACGGGCTGGGCGGTGTGCGGGTCCATGCCGGGCATGGCCCGGTGCGCGAGGCCTGGCTGACCCTGGTGCAGAC
>JBKCEY010000135.1:0-10555 GCA_046304115.1 Burkholderiales bacterium
TCCTCCAGCTGCTGGAGATCCCGGACGAAAAAGCCCAGAAAGCCCTCAAGGGCGTCATGATGGAGCTCGACGATTGCGCCTTCCCGCTGCTGGCCGGCATGACGGCGCACGGTGACCCCATGACCGCCTTCAAGGACATCGACTATGCCCTGCTCGTGGGCGCACGCCCGCGCGGCCCCGGCATGGAGCGCAAGGATCTGCTGGCGGCCAACGCACAGATCTTCACCGCCCAGGGCAAGGCGCTCAACGCGGTTGCGAGCCGCGACGTGCGCACGCTGGTGGTCGGCAACCCCGCCAACACCAATGCCTACATCGCCATGAAGTCGGCGCCCGACCTGCCGGCGCGCAACTTCACCGCGATGCTGCGCCTGGACCACAACCGGGCACTCTCACAGATCGCTGCCAAGACCGGAAAGGCCGTCGCCGACATCGAAAAACTCTGCGTCTGGGGCAATCACTCGCCCACGATGTACGCCGACTATCGATTTGCCACCATCGGTGGTGCGTCGGTTAAGACCATGATCAACGACGACGCCTTGAACCGTGACGCCTTCCTGCCCACCGTGGGCAAACGGGGCGCGGCCATCATCGAGGCTCGCGGCCTGTCATCGGCTGCATCGGCCGCCAATGCAGCCATCGACCACATGCGCGACTGGGCGCTGGGCACGAACGGTCGCTGGACCACCATGGGCATCCCGTCCGATGGCTCCTACGGCATCCCCGAGGGCATCATGTACGGATTCCCGGTCACCTGTGCCAACGGCAACTACGAAATGATCAAGGGCCTCGAGATCGATGCGTTCAGCCGAGAGCGCATGGACTTCACCCTGAAGGAACTGCTCGAAGAACGCGATGGCGTGGCCCACCTGCTCTGAGACCCAGGAGAGACCATGACCCCGGGCCAGAAATTCCGCCAGGCACTTGCCGACGAATCCCCGCTGCAGATCCCCGGGGCCATCAACGCGAACCACGCCCTGCTCGCCCGCCATGCGGGCTACAAGGCCATCTACCTCTCGGGGGGCGGTGTTGCAGCCGGCTCGCTGGGGCTGCCCGATCTGGGCATTTCGGGCCTCGAGGATGTCCTCGTCGATGTCCGCCGGATCACCGATGTCTGCGACCTGCCCTTGCTGGTTGATGTCGATACCGGCTTTGGCTCATCGGCCTTCAATGTCGCCCGCACGGTTCGCTCCCTGATCAAGGCGGGTGCGGCCGCCATGCACATCGAGGATCAGGTCGGTGCCAAACGATGCGGCCATCGTCCGGGCAAGGAGATCGTCACCCAGGACGAAATGGTCGATCGGATCAAGGCCGCAGTCGATGCGCGCACCGATCCCTCGTTTTTCATCATGGCCCGAACCGATGCGCTGGCTGTCGAGGGCTTCGATGCCGCAGTCGAACGCGCCATGGCCTGCGTTGAGGCTGGCGCCGACGGCATCTTCCCCGAGGCGCTCACCGACCTGCCGATGTACAAGCGGTTCACGGATGCGGTGAAGGTACCCATCCTGGCCAACATCACCGAGTTTGGTCAGACGCCGCTGTTTACGGTCAAGGAACTCGAAGCCCAGGGAGTGCAGATCGTGCTCTACCCCCTGTCGGCATTCCGGGCAGCCAACAAGGCCGCCGAGACGGTCTACCGGGCGATCCGCCGTGACGGATCCCAGCAGGCTGTGGTCGACACCATGCAAACCCGCAAGGAACTTTACGACTCCATCGGCTACTGGGACTTCGAGAAAAAGCTCGATGCGCTGTTTGCGGCGAAGAGATAAGCGCCTGGACGAACGCACCAAAAAGCAGGCACCAAAACACGAGCACCAAGAAGCAAAACGAAAGCACCAAGAGGCGGCTGCAGTCATTCCTGCTGCAACAAGCCGCTCGAGATGAACAGAAACAAGCCTACGGACACACACCGACTCAGGAGAGGAAACCCAATGAGCGATGCACCCACCACCGGCCCGAAACCCAAGAAATCCGTTGCCCTCTCGGGGGTGACCGCCGGCAACACGGCCCTGTGCACGGTCGGGCGTGCAGGCAACGATCTGCACTACCGTGGCTACGACATCCTTGACTTCGCCGACACGGCAGAATTCGAAGAGGTGGCGCACCTTCTGGTGCACGGCAAGTTGCCCAACCGGGCCGAACTCAAGGCCTACAAGGCCAAGCTGAAGTCGCTGCGCGGACTGCCCGCCAACGTGAAAGCCGTGCTCGAGTGGCTGCCTGCATCGAGCCATCCCATGGATGTGATGCGCACAGGCGTATCCGCCCTGGGTTGCCAGCTGCCCGAAAAAGACGATCACAACGCGCCGGGCGCGCGCGACATCGCAGATCGCCTCATGGCCTCGCTGGGCTCGATGCTGCTCTACTGGTATCACTACAGCACCAACGGCAGGCGTATCGAGGTCGAAACCGACGATGAAACCATCGCCGCCCACTTCCTGCATCTGCTGCATGGCGAGGCCCCGTCCGAACTCTGGGTGCGCGCCATGCAGACCTCGCTCATTCTGTACGCCGAGCACGAATTCAATGCCTCCACCTTCGCTTGCCGCGTGGTGGCTGGCACCGGGGCCGACATGCATTCGGCCATCACGGCCGGCATTGGCGCTCTGCGTGGCCCCAAGCATGGTGGCGCCAACGAAGTGGCCTTCGAGGTGCAAAAGCGCTACGACTCGCCCGACGAAGCCGAAGCCGATATCCGGCGTCGGGTTGAAGCCAAGGAAGTCGTCATCGGCTTCGGTCACCCGGTGTACACCACCGGTGATCCGCGCAACAAGGTCATCAAGGAAGTCGCGCGCCGACTGTCCAAGGACGCAGGCAGCATGAAGATGTTCAACATTGCCGATCGCCTTGAGACCGTGATGTGGGACGCCAAGAAGATGTTCCCCAACCTCGACTGGTTCAGCGCGGTGTCGTATCACATGATGGGCGTGCCCACCGCGATGTTCACACCGCTCTTCGTGATCTCGCGCACCTCAGGCTGGGCAGCGCATGTCATCGAGCAGCGCATCGACAACAAGATCATCCGACCCAGCGCCAACTACACAGGACCCGAAAACCTGAAATGGGTGGCACTGGAGAAGCGCAAGTGAGGGCGGGGGCGCATCCTCCTCTCACAGAAGCCGTCGTTTCGGGTTCGTGCGGCCTGGCCGCAGGGTCGCGTGCCGTGCTCGCAGCGGCGCTTCTGTCGGTTCCCTGGCTTGCCTTTGTGGCGCCTGCCCAGGCGCAGACGGCTGGCGCTGCACAACCGCCAGCCAAAGCTGCGCCTGCAAGCAAGCCCGTGAGCAAGCCGGCCAGCACCCATACACCTCACCAGACCAGCTCGAGCCGGCCCGCCCACGGGCAGGCCCATCATGCCGGTCAGGCGCATGGGCAGCCCCGGCGGGGGCAGGTCCCACCGCCCACCACACCCGCACAGCGGGCCGCTCTGCCCGCAGCTGACGACACACAGAAAGACGCTGCAGGACTGGTGTATTACGGCAAGTACATCTGTGATCAGAAGTGGGAAATCCATGTCGAGCGCAACGCCGAGAGCCCGGGCTATGTCGATGTGCGCTACCAGAAGGACATCTGGGTCATGAAGCCGGTGGCTTCCGCCACTGGGGCCGTCCGCCTTGAAGACATGAAACACCAGACCTTGCTGGTGCAGATCCCGTCCAAGTCCATGCTGCTCAATACCCGGACAGGTCAACGTCTGGTCGACTCCTGCGTCGGCGAGGGTCACCTCAACGCCATGAAAGCCGCTGAGCTTGCAGCGACCGAAGCAGCCACTCAGGCAACACCGGCAACCGCACCGGCCTCTGCGCCTTCTGCACAGGCGACTCCGACAACCGCACCGGTGCCTGCGCCTGCGGTCGAGCGCAAACCCGACTGATCACTGCCGCCAACGAACAGCCTCTCAGCCATCCGGCCCCTTTCATACCAACGAGATCTCGTTTCGCATCAGGGAGTTCTTTCATCATGGTTCACAACAGCTTCAAGACCCTCAAGAGTTTCGAGCCAGCCAAGGGCAAGACCGGCCTTTACTATTCGCTTCCCGCGCTGGCCCGCAAGTTTCCGAACATCAAGCGCCTGCCGGTCTCGATCCGGATCGTGCTTGAAGCGGTGCTGCGTAATGTCGACGGCAAGAAAGTCACCGAAGCGCATGTCGAGCAACTCGCCAACTGGCGCCCGACCGCGACCCGCACGGACGAGATTCCCTTCATCGTCGCCCGGGTCGTGCTGCAGGACTTCACCGGTGTGCCGCTGCTGGCCGACCTCGCCTCGATGCGCAATGTCGCAGCGGGCATGGGTCGCGATCCCAAGCGCATCGAACCCCTGGTGCCGGTGGATCTGGTGGTCGACCACTCGGTCATGATCGATCACTACGGTTCGCCCAATGCGCTCGACCTCAACATGAAGCTCGAGTTCCAGCGCAACAAGGAGCGCTATCAATTCATGAAGTGGGGCATGCAGGCCTTTGATACCTTCAAGGTCGTACCCCCCGGTATCGGCATCGTGCACCAGGTCAACCTGGAGTATCTGGCCCGTGGCGTCCATGCCAAGAAAGACGGCAAGGACAAGGTCTACTACCCCGACACTCTGGTCGGTACCGACAGCCACACCACCATGATCAACGGCATTGGCGTGGTCGGCTGGGGCGTGGGTGGCATTGAGGCCGAAGCCGGCATGCTCGGCCAGCCGGTCTACTTCCTGACCCCGGATGTTGTGGGCGTGCACCTGAAGGGACGCCTGCGCGAAGGCGTCACCGCAACCGACCTCGTCCTGCGCATCACCGAAATGCTGCGCAAGGAGAAAGTGGTCGGCAAATTCGTGGAGTTCTTTGGTGAAGGTACCGCCAGCCTGGCGCTGCCCGACCGCGCCACCATTGCCAACATGGCGCCCGAGTATGGCGCCACCATGGGCTTTTTCCCGGTGGACAAGAAAACCATCGAGTACTTCGAAGGATCGGGCCGCACCAAGGACGAAATCTCGGCCTTCGAGGCTTACTTCAAGGCTCAGGGCCTGTTCGGGGTGCCCAAGGCAGGCAGCATCGACTACTCCAATGTGGTCGAACTTGATCTGGGCTCGGTTGTCCCTTCGCTCGCCGGCCCCAAGCGCCCTCAGGATCGGATCGAGATCGGGCAGGTGCGCAGTACCTTCCAGGATCTTTTCGCCAAGCCGGTGGCGGACAATGGCTTCAACAAGGCCGCCGCAGATCTCGACAAGGTCTACACCACCTCTGCGGGCACGGACCTGCGCAACGGCGATGTTCTGATCGCAGCCATCACCTCATGCACCAACACCTCGAACCCGGGCGTTCTGCTTGCAGCCGGCCTGCTGGCCAAGAAGGCGGTGGCCCGAGGACTCAAGGTCGCGCCGCATATCAAGACTTCGCTTGCGCCGGGCTCGCGGGTCGTCACCGAGTACCTGCAAAAATCGGGGCTGCTCGAGCCCCTCGCCAAGCTCGGCTTTGCTGTGGCGGCCTATGGCTGCACGACCTGTATCGGCAATGCCGGCGATCTCACGCCCGATGTCAACGAGTCGATCACGGCTAATGACATGGTCTGCGCCGCCGTCCTTTCGGGCAACAGAAACTTCGAGGCCCGCATCCACCCCAACCTGCGCGCCAACTTCCTCGCCTCGCCGCCGCTGGTGGTGGCCTATGCCATCGCAGGCAATGTCACGGTCGATCTCATGACAGAGCCGCTCGGCAAGGACAGCAAGGGCCGCGATGTCTACATCGGTGACATCTGGCCCACCAGCGAGGAGGTGGGCAAGCTGATGAAGCACGCCATGAACGCGAAGACCTTCCGCAGCCTCTATGGCGATCTGACCAAAGACCATGTGCTCTGGAATGGTGTGCCTGCTGCCGCGGGTCAGACCTATGACTGGCCCAAGTCGACCTACATCGCAAACCCGCCCTTCTTCCAGGACTTCTCCATGACGCCCGGTGCATCGGGCTCGATCAAGGGGGCCCGCGCTCTGGGCCTGTTCGGCGATTCGATCACCACCGACCATATCTCCCCCGCGGGTTCGATCACCGAGAAGTCGCCTGCAGGCCGCTACCTGATCGAGAACGGCGTGCTGAAGGCCGACTTCAATTCCTACGGCGCGCGCCGCGGCAATCATGAAGTCATGATGCGTGGCACGTTTGCCAACGTGCGCATCAAGAACCTCATGCTGCCCGTCAAGGCCGATGGCTCCCGTGAAGAAGGCGGAATCACGCTGCATCAGCCCAGCGGTGAAAAACTCGCCATTTATGATGCCGCCATGAAATACGTCGCGGCTGGCACGCCGACCGTGGTGTTTGGCGGTGAGGAGTACGGTACGGGCTCGTCGCGTGACTGGGCCGCAAAGGGCACGCAGCTGCTGGGTGTCAAGGCCGTCGTGGCCCGCAGTTTCGAGCGGATCCACCGCTCGAATCTGGTGGGTATGGGTGTCCTGCCGCTGCAGTTCAAAGGCAAGGACTCCTGGGAGTCACTGGGCATCAAAGGCCATGAGACCTTCGACATCGATATCCCGGTTGACATGAAACCGCAGCAGGACATCGTCATGACGATCCGGGCAGCGGATGGCAGCAGCCGCAAGGTCAAGCTGCTCTCGCGCATCGATACAGCCATCGAGGTGGATTACTTCCGCCATGGTGGCATCCTGCCCTTCGTGCTGCGCGAGCTGATGGCGGCCTGATCCGCAGGCATGTCGATCTGGCGTCGGGTTCTGGAGTGGATCCCAGACCCGATGCCGGAGTCCCTGGCAGGTAAACTCGATGTCGATGGTTGACCCTGCACCCGACCGACCCGACACCGGCACAAGCCCGGATGCACTCGCGTTGCCTGAGACCGCGCGAGGGTCAGCGGTTTCCCGGGCGCTGGTCGCCATTCTGATCACCGTGCTTCTGTGTCTGATCAATCGGGCGCTGAGCACGGGATTGCCTCAACCCTGGCCCCTGTGGCCTGCAGCCGGCGTGGCACTGGCCTTTTCCTGGCGCTACGGGTACCGATGGGCTCTGCCCCCGCTGCTTGGTGCCCTGCCCTTCGCCCTTGCTCAGTCAAACTCGGCGCTCGACTCTGCTGCCTTGCTGCTCGGCGTTCTGGCAGGGCCGCTGTTGGGCGTTCTGGTTTTGCAACGATTCGAGCGCTGGCATCCCGCCCAGAGTGCGACCCAGTCAAGCCTGCGCTTCATCGGGGTCATTCTGTGCGTGACTGCACCCGTCACGATGCTGACCAGTGTCCTGCTGGGACGACTGGCGACCGTGGGCCTGCCGGTATCAAGGCTTGCCGATTTTCCGATCGGGCTCCCCGCACTGGGCATGTGGCTGGCAGGTCTCACCAGCCTGCTGCTGGTCACACCCGTCGTGCTTGCCCTCCTTGATCTGCGCCCTCAGGGCGCCTCTCAGGCCAGGGTCGACAGCGCCCGCTGGTTTGACCTGCCCTGCGTCAGCATGGCAATGGCGATGGGCTTGCTGATGGTCTCGCTCACCCTCTCGGGACAATCGGCCTTTGGCCAAATCGCGCTATTCGCCGTCTTTCCACTCATGCTGTGGTCAGCCTTGCGCAACGAAGCCCGCAGCCATGCCTTGACCCTGTTTCTGGTTGCCCTGCCCTTTCTGGCCTCATCCATCCACGCCCTGCGTCGACAAGCCAGCACTGAAATCGAGTTCCTGTGGCTAGGGGCCCAGATGTGTGCGCTCCTCGCCTGTGCAACCGGCTGTGCGATCGTTGCCCAGGCCCTGGAGGCCGATCGCCTGCAGGCGCTCGAGAACACCTTGCGATTGGGGCGGGAAGATGCCGATACAGGTTTGCTCAATGACCGGGGGCTGATCGCCGAGATGCAAACCGCGCTCGGCAATCCCGAACGACCGGCGCTGGGCCTGATCGGTCTGCAGGTCGGCAATCTGGCCGCCCTTCGTGAGTTGTGCGGACCTCTTGAGGTGGCGCGCCTGGAATCACGCATCTCCACCGTCCTGAAAGAAGCGCTGGCGGTGCGGCCAGCAACATCCCGTCAGATCGCTGCGCGCTGGGCCGGCGAGCGGTTCTTGATGATGACACCCGCGGCCACGGTATCCGAGCTTCGACTGATCGGACGCGATCTGTACAGCCGACTCGCCGGAGAGCCCTTCAACGGTCCCCATGATTCGATCAGCCTGCAGATCAGTGTTGGCGGCATTCTGGTCGAGCCCGGAACACTGGTGCAGGCGGAGGAATGTCTGGCTGTGCTCGATGAAGCAATCGTGATCGCATCGAGCGTGCGAGATCCCCAGCTTTTTGTGGAGCCCCTGTCGCAGTCCATGCTGGCCTCACGCCGCGCGCAACAGGATAGGACCGAGCAATTGCGAGAAGCGATTCGCGAGGGGCGTCTTGAAATCTATGCACAACCATTGGTCGATCCAGACGCCCCCGAAGGCAGCCTGGCCTACGAGATCCTGACTCGTCTGCGGGATCGGGATGGCGAGCTGATTCAACCGCCGGAATTCATGCCGCTGGCCCTGAAGGCCCAATTGCTGGCCAAACTGGATCGGGCGGTGATCCATCGGGTCTTCGAATGGCTGGCGACCCATCCACAGGCGCTGGCCCGAACCTGGCGCTGTGCGATCAACCTGTCCGGCCCCTCGCTCGATGATCCAGGTCTGGCCGGTTTCATTCGCGAGATGCGTCGAACGCATGACATTCCCGCAGATCGCATCGTGTTCGAGATCACCGAAAATTCTGCGATCCGTCATGCGTCGACTGCGAGCCGTCTGGTCGACGAACTCAAGGCAGAGGGCTTTGGCATTGCGCTGGATGATTTCGGGACTGGACTTGCCACCTTCGAATACCTCAAGCGATTTCCGCTCGACTATCTGAAGATCGACGGATCATTCATTCGTAATCTGACCGAGGACGGGCTGGACGAAGAAATCGTCATGTCCACGCTAAGGGTGGCCCGCAAGCTCAATCTGCGGGCTGTGGCCGAGCATGTACAGACCGAGGCCGTCCATCTCAGACTGCAGGCCCTGGGGGTGCGGTATCTCCAGGGGGATCTCTTTGGTCGGGCCGCTCCGATTCAGTCTCTCTTTGATTCCAGCTGGCCCATCGAGCTGGCCTCACACCGGGGCCGCAACACCGAGGATCGGTAGTTTTCAGGCGGTCCCGCAGATTCCTGCCGTCTGGCGGCAGGAAACGACAGCTTGGCTGAAAGAGCGGTCGCAGCGGGGCGGGTGCATACACCATCAGGGCATCCATTCCGCCAAGGATGACCTGCATGTCCGACACCCATGCCCTGCTTGAACGCCCAGCTTCCGCCCGCCATGACCTGACCGGGGCCGATTGGGCCAGCAAACAATCGAAGACCGGCGCGCCGCCTGATCAGATTGCCCAACCGAACCTGAACGGTTTGACCTTCGCGCAGGCCTTCGAAGACTGGAATCGGGCTCATTTGCAGCAACGCAAGGACGGCGGCGAATCCGTGCGTCGCAGCATGCTCAAGGACGTTCTGCCCTGGCTCGGTCAACAACCGATCGCGGAGCTCAGGCGCGACGATATTTCCGCGGTGCTGCAACGCATTGTTGAGCGCGGATCTTCACGCCAGGCGGGCTGTGTGCTGGCCGATATCCGACAGCTGCTGCGCTGGGCGCTGCGCGATGGACTGATCGATGACGATCCCAGCGCGAGTCTGCACAAGAACGACTTCATCAGTGACGGCACGGTACGCAGCCGTGCCCTGACGCCTGAAGAAGTCTCGGAGCTCGCCCGAAAAATGACCGCCTCGGGTCTTGCTGCCCACATCAGAACGGCCGTCTGGCTCATGCTGGCCACGGGTGCGCGCATCGGCGAAATCGCAAGCGCACGCTGGCAGGATATCGACCAGAACACCCGCACCTGGACAATCCCTTCGCATCTGAGCCACAGTGGACATGCGCATTCCATTCCGCTGTCCGACTTCGCGCTCAGGCATCTGCGCAGCGCCGATGGTCATCGTCGCAGCCCGACATGGGTATTCCCCTCGCGAGACGACTCCGAACCCCTCTCGCCCAAAGCGCTGGGCAAGCAGATCCGGGACCGGCAACGAGGCACCCAGATTCGCGGCCGCTCCGCGGCAACCACCATGCTTCTGTTGAGCGGTGGCGCCTGGACTCCCCTGGATCTGCGCCGAACGACAGCCAGTCTGATGTCGATGATGGGCATCCATCATGCGGTGATTTCTGCCTGCCTTGATCAGGCCTTGCGCGGTGTGACTGCGCAGTTGCCGGTCGCTGAAGGTGCAGCCGACTGCCGACTGGCCTTTGCCCGGTTGGGCGATTACCTTCAGCGGGTCGAATACGGTCAACCAGCCGCCGAGCAACTCGCAGCCTGAGCTTAGCGCTTGCAGTCCAGACAGGCCCCCGGGCTGGGATAGTTATCAGGCGCCGACGGTGCGGCATTCTGGGTACCGGCACAAGCACTGAGCAGTGCGGACAAGACCAAAGACAACAGAATCGAGCGTTTCACGACGCATTCCTCCCGGGCAACCTGGGGCATCCAGGCGAGATCGCAACCATCCGGGTTGCGGTTTCGGACGACCACGAGGGTCATACCCGAAAGAGGGCAGGATCCATGCCTGGTGC
>JBKCEY010000136.1:0-2417 GCA_046304115.1 Burkholderiales bacterium
CATGATGAGCATTCACACGGTGGCCGCGGGCGGTGGATCCATCCTGCATTTCGATGGCGCCCGCATGCGGGTCGGCCCCGATTCGGCGGGTGCCAATCCAGGGCCCGCCTGCTACCGGCGGGGCGGACCACTGACCGTCACGGATGCCAACCTGATGGTGGGCAAGGTCCATCCCGATCATTTTCCAAGGGTGTTTGGCCCCAGGGCCGACCAGCCGCTCGATCGCGAGGCGGTGGTGCAGGGCTTTACCGAACTGGCTGCACGGATTTCCGAGGCGTCCGGGCGTCGCATGAGTGCGGAGCAGGTGGCGCAAGGCTTCATTGACATCGCCAACGCCAACATGGCCAATGCCATCAAGCGGATCTCCGTTCAGCGGGGTTACGACGTGACCCGTTATGCACTCACGGTGTTTGGCGGTGCTGGCGGGCAGCATGCCTGTGCAGTGGCCGATGCGCTGGCCATGTCAACGGTTCTTGCTCATCCATTGGCCGGTGTGCTGTCGGCCTACGGAATGGGGTTGGCCGAGCCTGCCGCTCTGCGTGAAGCCTCCATCGAGCAGGTCTTCGATGCGGGCGGCGTTCAGACCGCCAAGGTGCGTCTGGCCCTGCTCGAACAGGAGGCTCGGCACGAACTGCAGGAGCAGGGCGAGCCGGCTTCGCTGCTATCGGCCACCTTGCGATTGCACCTCAAATACCAGGGGACCGACACAGCCCTGACGGTGGTGCTGGATGACCTTACGGCCATGGTTCAGGCCTTTGAAGAGGCCTACCGTCAGCGGTTTTCGTTTCTGCTGGCGGGCCGGCCTCTGGTCATCGAGGCTGTGAGCGTTGAAGTGCGCAGCCCCCGGGTCCTGGATGGGCATGAGCCTCACGCCGAGGACAATCAAATGTCGGCAGACATGGAGGCACAGGCCCTGCTGACAGTGCCCATGTTCAGTGAGGGTCAGTGGGTAGAGGCCCCCATGCATCGGCGTACCGATCTGCAGCCGGGGCATCGGGTGACCGGGCCGGCGATCGTCTCCGAGGCCACCGCAACCACGGTGATCGAGGCGGGCTGGCAGGCGCAGTGCACGCCACGAGGAGATCTGTTGTTGAGAAGGGTGAGCCCACGGCCTCACAGCCAGGCGCTCGGCACCGAAGCCGACCCGGTGATGCTCGAGATCTTCAACAATCTCTTCATGTCGATCGCCGAGCAGATGGGCTACCGGCTGCAAAATACAGCGCATTCGGTCAACATCAAGGAGCGGCTCGACTTTTCGTGTGCCGTGTTTGATGCGCACGGTGCCCTCATCGCCAATGCACCTCACATGCCCGTGCATTTGGGCTCGATGGGTGCGAGCGTGCAGGCGGTGATTGCCGACAATGCAGGCGCGATCTCGCCGGGCGATGTGTTTGTGCTCAACGATCCGTATCGGGGCGGCACCCACCTGCCTGATGTCACCGTCATCACGCCGATCTTCGATGAATCGGGCTGTGAGGTGCTGTTCTGGGTGGGTTCGCGCGGCCATCATGCCGATATCGGCGGGCTCACCCCGGGCTCCATGCCACCCGATAGTCGACATGTCGACGACGAGGGGGTGCTGCTGACCAATCTTCGGCTGGTGCGCAATGGGCAACTGCAGGAAGCCGAGTTGCGTCGTTTGCTGACCGGCGCCCGTTATCCGGCCCGCAATCCTGATCAGAACGTGGCCGATCTGCAGGCCCAGATTGCGGCCAACGAAAAAGGCCGCGAGGAGTTGCTTCGCATGGTGAGCCAGTTCGGTTTGCCTGTGGTTCAGGCCTACATGCGCCATGTCCAGGCCAATGCCGAGGCTTCGGTTCGCCGCGTGATCGGCGCGTTGAACAATGGTTCCTATGCCTTGCCCATGGACAACGGCGCCGTGATCAGGGTGAAGATCACGGTCGATCCTGCAGCCCGAACCGCCTGTGTGGATTTCACCGGAACCTCAGCCCAGCAGGACAACAACTTCAATGCGCCTCTGGCCGTCACCACCGCTGCGACGCTCTATGTCTTCAGGACACTGGTCGACGACGAGATTCCCATGAATGCAGGGTGCCTCGCGCCCCTGCAGATCATCGTACCCGAGGGCTGCATGCTCAATCCGAGGCATCCCGGTGCGGTTGTGGCGGGCAATGTCGAGACCTCGATGTGCATCACCAACGCGCTCTATGGCGCGCTCGGCGTGATGGCGAGCGGACCTTGCACGATGAGCAATCTCACCTTCGGCAATGATCGGTATCAGTATTACGAGACCATTTCCGGAGGCTCGGGTGCTGGCGGACGCTTTGATGAGCAGGGCCATCTGATCGATGGATTTCCGGGAACGTCGGTGGTTCAGACCCACATGACCAATTCACGGCTCACTGACCCCGAGGTTCTGGAGTTGCGCTTTCCGGTGCGCCTGGAGCGCTACACGA
>JBKCEY010000137.1:0-4261 GCA_046304115.1 Burkholderiales bacterium
GCCGAAATGGTGATCGAGGATTTGAAGGCCTAGTGTTTCACGTGAAACAAAAAGGGGCGTGATTCGGTTCTGCCTCGGCGCCGATCGCGCATCAGCGGGCAGACCGTGCCTGCTACAAAAACCGGGCGCGTGCGCAGCACCGAAATTGCAACAGCGGCGTGTGTCTGAGTCATGGGCTGCGTGGACTTCCAGCAGAGGCGCGAGTGCGCTCATCAAGCAGCAGGGGCATCAGCACTGTCGCCCAGTCGCCGAGTGAGGTGCCGGGGCCTGGCTGAGCTTGACTCGTGAATCGGCGTGCGGGATCGGCATGCAGAATCCGCTTGCGGGGCCTGCCTGCGGGGTAAGCCAGCCTGAACAGATACACCTTCCGCCCGCTTTGCCGGATGCCACCACCGTGCGGCACTGGGCCAGCATCGGCCGGCCTGATCGACCTGATCGCGGCCTCTCTGTCGGATGAGTGGGTCGCATCACTGTTCCACGTGAAACCCGCAAATTCCTACCCCGGTCTGGGCGGCCTTGGCGGCGCTGGGTGCGTTGTTTCACGTGGAACCGAGAGCCTCCCAGGTGGCTGACTTCGCGAATGGTGTGCCTCGGCCGTTCGATCTAGCGACAATCGCGAACGGCCCGCCTATAATCCGCGTCCGGTCTTAAGGTCCACGGGTATGCATTTTCCAGAGCGGTTTGAAGTGATTGTCGTCGGTGGCGGCCATGCCGGTACCGAGGCCGCGCTTGCGTCTGCCCGCATGGGCGCGCGTACTCTACTGCTGACCCACAACCTCGAGACCTTGGGTCAAATGTCATGCAATCCCTCGATAGGCGGGATCGGCAAGGGGCATCTGGTCAAGGAAGTCGATGCGCTGGGCGGTGCAATGGCCGAGGCCACCGATGAGGCGGGGATCCAGTTCAGGATTCTCAATTCCAGCAAAGGCCCGGCCGTTAGAGCCACTCGTGCGCAGGCTGATCGGGTGCTCTATCGCAAGGCTATCCGCACGCGCCTGGAGAATCAGCCCAACCTGTGGATCTTTCAGCAGCCGGTGGACGATCTGCTGCTCGACGGTGATCGGGTCGTGGGCGCGGTCACGCAGATTGGCTTGCAGTTTCGCGCGCCAGCCGTGGTGCTGACGGCAGGCACCTTCCTCAACGGCCTGATTCATGTGGGTTTGCAGAATTATCCTGCGGGCCGCGCAGGTGATCCGCCCGCCCAGTCGCTCGGCGCTCGTCTGAAGGCCATGGCCCTTCCGCAAGGTCGCCTCAAGACGGGTACTCCGCCGCGTATTGATGGGCGCAGCATCGATTTCGATCGACTGGAGGTCCAGCCCGGCGATTCCGATCCCGTGCCGGTCTTTTCTTTTCTGGGTTCGCCGGATCAGCATCCGCAACAGTTGCCGTGCTGGATCACTCACACCAACGAGCGGACCCACGACATCATTCGGGCGGGGCTTGATCGGTCGCCCATGTATACCGGCGTGATTGAGGGTGTTGGCCCGCGCTACTGTCCGTCCATTGAGGACAAGATTCATCGCTTTGCACACAAGGCTTCGCATCAGATTTTTCTGGAGCCTGAAGGCCTGACGACTCACGAGGTCTATCCCAACGGGGTTTCCACGAGCCTGCCTTTTGATGTGCAGATTGAGTTGGTGCGCTCCATGGTGGGCCTGGAGCGAGCCCACATCCTGCGGCCGGGCTATGCCATCGAGTACGACTATTTCGATCCACGGGGGCTTCGGTCATCCCTGGAGAGCCGCACCGTTCAGGGTTTGTTCCTCGCGGGCCAGGTCAATGGCACCACCGGTTATGAAGAGGCCGCAGCCCAGGGCCTGCTGGCCGGGCTGAATGCTGCGCTTCAGGTCACCGGGCGCGCGCCCTGGTGCCCCCAGCGCCACGAGGCCTATCTCGGTGTTCTGGTTGACGATCTCATCACTCGCGGCGTGAGCGAGCCCTACCGGATGTTTACCAGCCGGGCCGAGTATCGACTGAGCCTGCGCGAAGACAATGCAGATCTTCGTCTGACCGAGCAGGGCAGGGCGCTGGGTTGTATTCCCGATGCCCGCTGGGATGCGTTTTGCCGCAAGCGCGATGCCATCGAGGCAGAACTTCAGCGCATGCGAACCACCTGGGTCAACCCGAAGGTGCTTGAAGCTCAGCGGGCGATTGCTGTGCTTGGGGTGCCGATCGAACGTGAATATTCTCTGGCCGATCTGGTTCGCCGGCCCGAGGTTCGGTATGCCGACGTGGTTGCCATGCATGCAGCCTTGCAGGCTGAGCGTCAGGCCCAGCTGCCTACGGATCCGACGCGGACCGCGCAGCAGCCAGCACACCAGACCGACCCGCAGGCATTCCAGCCGCAAACGGACTCTTTCTCGTCCATTTCGGCCGAGGTGGCCGAGCAGGTTGAGATCCAGCTCAAGTACCAGGGCTATATCGATCGGCAGCAACAGGAAGTTGAGCGCCAGGCCAATCAGTCCCATCAGGTCATACCGGCCGATCTGGACTGGTCGGCGATCACAGGCCTGTCGTTCGAAGCGCGTCAGCGCCTGTCGCAACACCGCCCCGAGACCGTCGGGCATGCCTCCCGGATCCAGGGCATCACGCCCGCGGCGATCTCGCTGTTGCTCATTCACCTGAAGCGCCTGCGATCCGGCAAGGTTCCTCATGCAGCCTGAGGCTATCGCCGAAGTGAGTGCTTCTTCATGGCCAACATCTCGAGCTTCTGCGATCACGCTGGAGGGGGGTCTTGAGGCCATCGGACTCGACCTGCCACCGGAGCGGGTGGAGGCTCTCAAGGGCTTTCTGGATCTGCTGCAGCGCTGGAATCGTGTCTATAACCTCACCGCCGTACGTGATCCGCAGGAGATGCTGGTTCAGCACCTGCTCGATGCATTGGCTGTCATTCCGATCCTGGGCCGCCTCGTGACCGGCGACCCGCCGGCACACTGCGGCAGCACCGCGGATCCCATCCGCGCGCTGGAGGGCCTGCATGTGGCCGACATCGGATCGGGTGCGGGCATTCCCGGCCTGGTCCTGGCGATTGTCTGCCCGAAGCTGCATCTGTTGTCGATCGAGCCGGTCGGAAAGAAGTGTGCGTTTCAACAGCAAGTAGCCTCTGAGTTGGCGCTTGCTCACGTGACGGTCAAGCAGTCCAGGGCTGAACAGGTGACCGCCCCGTCTGACTGGGTGATGTGCCGAGCGCTGACCACATTGGCTGAATTCATCCGGATTTCGGCGGGTCTGATGACGCCAGCGACGCGGCTCGCTGCCCTCAAAGGGCGCCGGTCCGAGATCGACGCCGAACTGCGGGCCTTGCCTGCGGGGTGGCAGGCCGCGGTCATCCCGGTGGTGGTCCCAGGTCTCGCGGCCGAACGCCATCTTGTTGTGCTTCAGAGCACTTGACCGCTCCTGAGATCGGATTTCCACGTGGCCAGCATTTTCGCAATCGCCAACCAGAAGGGTGGAGTGGGCAAGACCACAACCACCGTCAACCTGGCGGCCGCCCTTGCGCGCCGGGATCAGCGTGTATTGCTCGTTGACCTCGACCCACAGGGCAATGCCACGATGGGAAGCGGCATCGACAAGCGGGAGATTGATCCATCGGTGTATCCGGTCCTGATCGGGCTGGCCGACGTGAAGCAGGCCCGCCAGAGGTCCGAGACCGGGGGCTATGACGTATTGCCGGCCAACCGTCAGCTGGCCGGGGCCGAAATCGAGCTGGTGGATCTGGATCACCGCGAAACCCGGCTCAAACGCGCCCTGGCCGAGGTGGCGACCGACTATGACTTCGTCCTGATCGATGCGCCACCCTCGCTTTCGCTGCTCACGCTCAATGGCCTGTGTGCTGCCCATGGGGTGATCATCCCGATGCAGTGCGAGTACTACGCGCTTGAGGGGCTCTCCGACCTGGTGTCGACCATCCGCTCGGTGCATGCCAAGCTCAATCCGTCCCTCAAGCTGATTGGCTTGTTGCGCGTGATGTTCGATCCCCGCATGACGCTCTCCCAGCAGGTCTCGGCCCAGCTCGAGCAGCACTTTGGCGACAAGGTGTTTCGCACCGTGATTCCTCGCAACATTCGTCTGGCCGAGGCGCCCAGTTATGGCCAGCCCGGCGTCGTGTTCGATCCCTCATCCAAGGGTGCCAAGGCCTATCTCGAGTTTGCCGACGAGATGATCGCAAGGGTCGGTGCGGCCGCGCCCAGACCTTCCGCAGCATAGATCCACCCTTCCCCTGATTCGGTCGCCCCGCGCCGCCCCTCGCCCTCGCCCGCTC
>JBKCEY010000138.1:0-1659 GCA_046304115.1 Burkholderiales bacterium
AGGCCGCGCCCGTGGCTGCTGCCGGGGCGCTGCTGTCAGCCGCAGGCGCTGCGCTCGTTGCCGCAGCAGCAGGGGCTGCAGCAGGAGCGGCCGCCGGTGCAGCAGGTGCGCTCACCGCGCTCGGAGCACCGTGTCCGGCACCCTTTTGACCTTCGGCCGAGATGCCCGTGCCCGCGATCACCGGCACCAGCAGCAGCGCCACGATGTTGATGATCTTGATCAGCGGGTTGACGGCCGGACCGGCGGTGTCCTTGTAGGGATCGCCCACGGTATCGCCCGTGACGGCTGCCTTGTGGGCTTCGCTGCCCTTGCCGCCGTGGTTGCCCTCTTCGATGTACTTCTTGGCGTTGTCCCAGGCTCCGCCACCGGTACACATCGAGATGGCCACGAACAGGCCGGTCACGATGGTGCCCATCAGCAGACCGCCGAGCGCTTCCGGTCCGAGGATCACACCGACCAGGATCGGGACGATCACCGGCAGCAGCGAGGGCACGATCATTTCCTTGATCGCCGCCGTGGTCAGCATGTCGACCGCGCGGCCGTATTCCGGCTGTGCGGTGCCTTCCATGATGCCCTTGATCTCGCGGAACTGGCGGCGAACCTCAACCACCACGGCGCCTGCCGCACGACCCACCGCCTCCATGGCCATGGCGCCAAAGAGGTAGGGCACCAGACCACCGATGAACAGACCCACGATCACGCGATAGTCCGACAGGTCGAACTTGAACGCATTGCCGGTCGACTCCAGCGCGTGGGTGTAATCGGCAAACAGCACCAGAGCAGCCAGTGCAGCCGAACCGATGGCATAGCCTTTGGTCACAGCCTTGGTGGTGTTACCCACTGCATCGAGGGGGTCGGTGATGTTGCGCACCGACTCGGGCATGCCCGCCATTTCGGCGATGCCGCCGGCGTTGTCGGTGATGGGGCCGTAGGCGTCAAGCGCCACGATGATGCCGGCCATCGACAGCATGGAGGTGGCCGCAATGGCAATGCCATAGAGGCCCGCCAGCTTGAACGACACGATGATGGCCAGACACACCATCAGCACCGGCCAGGCGGTCGACTTCATCGACACGGCAAGACCGGCGATGATGTTGGTGCCATGACCGGTTTCAGAGGCTGCAGCCACATAGCGCACCGGCTTGTATTCGGTGCCGGTGTAGTACTCGGTGATCCAGACCAGCAGGCCGGTCAGCACCAGACCCACAACGGCTGAGCCGTAGATCTTCATCACGGCACCGGTGCCACCCAGGGCATTGTCCGGAATCATCCAGGCGGTGATCGGATAGAAGGCGATCAGGGCCAGCACGCCCGCAACGATCAGGCCGCGATAGAGCGCGTTCATGATCTTCTGGCCGGGCTGAGCCTTGACGAAGGCGCAGCCGACGATCGAGGCGATGATGGCAAAACCACCGAGGGCCAGCGGATAGGTCGCCGCCGCTGCCGGTGCGTTGGTGACCATCAGGGCACCCAGCAGCATGGTGGCGATCAGCGTGACCGCGTAGGTCTCGAACAGGTCGGCGGCCATGCCGGCGCAATCGCCCACGTTGTCGCCCACGTTGTCGGCGATCACGGCGGGGTTGCGCGGATCGTCTTCGGGGATGCCCGCTTCCACCTTGCCCACCAAGTCGGCGCCCACGTCAGCGCCCTTGGTGAAGA
>JBKCEY010000139.1:0-5153 GCA_046304115.1 Burkholderiales bacterium
CGCGCGGCGCTGGTCAGTGCGATCGAGGCCGTGTGTGCACGCGAACTGGCCGATTTCAAGCGGCCGCGCGAGATCATCGTGGTCGAAGACTTTCCGAGGTCAACGCTCGAGAAGATCAACAAGGCGGCGCTGCGACGGCAGCTGTCCGATTGAGTATGAGTTTGACCTCCCAACGATCAAGGCCCTTGCACAGGAACAAGGCATGAAGCCATTCGACCGAATCGTCATCACCGGTGACCTGATGCGGCCCTTTCCGAGTGGTAACGGCTGGGTGAGCGCCACGTCCAAGAACATCCGCTGGTTGCGACAGGTGTTGAATCCTGCGCTTCAGGCGACAGGTCTGCCCATCAGCATGTTGGCCTGGGACGAGCGCATGCAGCGGCACGAGGGGCGTTACTTCGATGCACCGGCAGTTGCTTCTCTTTCTTTCGGGGGGGCTGCATGGACGGTTGAAAGTCCTGCAAACAGTCTGCAGGCGTGGGCTGCCTGGACCGAGCGCCTGCCCGCCGACCCTGGCTTCATCGAGGCCCTCGCACCTGCAGTCGAAGACGCACTCGTCATCGGCTATGAAATGCCGCCGGTCATGGTCGATGCGCTTCAGACATTGGGTACGCCTTTTGTGGATGTGGTGCTGCATCCTGTGCGCTTCATGCCGGATCTGATCTTTGCTCTGCGCTCGAATGTCGCTGCGTGGCACGAGACCTTCCTGCGCCATCGCCTGCAGGAATCGGCGATCGCTCAACAGGCGGCGCTGATCGCGGCCAAGGCGGCCTGGATGGCCCCGCCAGAGCCATTGACTCCGGGTTGCGCCTTGTTGCTCGGTCAGGTGGGGATTGATCGGGCCGTGGTTTCAGGCGGTCGCTTTGCATCATTGGCCGACCATCTACCAACGCTGCACGCCCTGTGTGCTGATCATTCCCAAATTTTGTTCAAGCCTCATCCCTACGGTGTTGGGCAGGATCGGTCAGCTCAGGCGGTGATGGCCTTTCCGGCAATTCTCAACACTCAAGCCAATTTCTATCACCTGGTGACGCAGCCTGAAATGGAGGTTGTGGTGGCTCTGAATTCCAGTGGCCTTCATGAAGCCCGCTACTTTGGCAAGCAGGCCCGTAGCCTGATTGCACCACTGCATGACTTTGATGCCTTGCGACCACCGTCCGAAACATGCGCGGGCGATCCAGTAGCGCAGACCCAGGACTGGTTGGGTGCAGGTTTCTGGACCGCGCTTCTGTCAGGGGGAGCGGGCACTGCGCTTTCGAATCAGAACGAAAGCACGATCAGTACGTGGTCCAGGGGCGAGCAAACCCCGAATCTGCTGCGCCGGAGCATGAATGCTGACTGGGGCTATGGTTTCATTGAGAGGATCTGTGCATGAGCGCTCAAAGCATGTCCGACGTTGCCGATGAGATTGTGACTGCCGTGTTTGAAGCACTTCAGGCCAACGACCTGAACCAGGCTCGTGCTCTGCTCGGTTCGGCGCTGGGACCCTTTCCCTATGACCCGCGTCTGAGGGTGATGTCGGCGATGGTCGCGCGCGCAGATGGTCAACCTCAGGTCGCGCTGAACCATCTGTGGCGTGGCTTGGCCGCTGATCCGGCAAATGCGCTGTGTCGTGCTGAAGTGGGTTTCACGGTTCTGGAGGGTGAGGCTGCAGCACAGCCACCAGCAAAGGATTTCAGCCTGGACAGTGGCGAGCGACAGACCGCACGCGAAGTGGCGCAGATCCGTGCCGACCATCGCGCCCGATATGCCTTTGCAGCGCGCTGGCTGCTGCAAGGCCATGCCCGCCCTGCGGATTGCACCGGATTGGATGCTTTTTGCGGTAACGGCTATGGGAGCCGAATCGTGGCAGACCAGTGCGGCGCCCGCATGGTGGGTCTCGATGGCTCGGCCGATGCGGTGGGCCTTGCTGAGGAATGTTTCGGTTCGCACCGCGTGGTGTTTTCGCATGCGGTGTTTCCGTTCAGCCTGCAACAACAGCTTTTCGATTTTGCGATCTGTTTCGAGTCGATCGAACATGTCGATGATCCGGATGCGATGCTCACCCAACTCGCAAAAGCCAGCCGAGGCCCGCTCATCCTGTCGGTACCGAACGAATCAGGCTTGCCCTTTGCGCGATACGGGCATCGATTTGAACATCATGTGCGTCACTTCACCCTCGCACAGATCGAGACCATGCTCGCGAAGGTCGGCCGCCCGCGGATCACGGAAATCCTGGGCCAGGATGTCTACACAACATCAACAGATGACCTGACCGGGCTGCTACCCGAAGCACAGATGGCGCTGACCGCGCCCCGAGAGGACAGTCAGTTCTTGATTCTGGTGGCCTGCGCTTGATAAAGGCTAGTCGGCATAGAACGTTCCGGCTGCCAGAGAAATCGCCAGGTGTTTCTTGGCGATGAGGTAGGCCGGCAACACATAAGCCACCCACATTGCCGGCACGGCCAGATACTCGTGCCGAGTGCCAATGAAAATAAAGCCTGCGCCCATGGCGATCAAGGGCAACAGCAGGAGCGCCGTCACCATGAGCCGGTAGACCCAGGCGATCTTGTGCTGTTCCTTGGCGACACGCTGAACCCTCTTGCCCTGGACGTAATAAAAGCCCGCATTGAACAGAGGAATCAGTGCAGCAAAAAACCCTGTGAAGAGCGCGACCCGGATATCTTTTTCTTTTCGGCGCTGTGCGATTTCTGCTTGGCTAGCACGCTCCATGGCTGATCTCTTTTCTGGCAGGGTGATTGATTGGGGCCCTCTTCTGCATTGACCCGCTGCTGTGAATTAACGCCTGCGACGCCAAGAAAGAATACAAGCGTGATGATCAATCGTGATGATGATGCTGCCCGTCCTTGGCGAGGTCAATTCTGTGACGTCATCGGTGCCTCAACCCGTTCCGGCTGCAGAACAAGCCGCTCGGGCGCACTGAAACACAGAAAACGCCGGTGAGTGGCTCGCCCGATGGCGCACAGGCCGATCTGATTGGCAATGGTATAGCCCATTTCGGTCATGCCGCTGCGCGAAACCACGATGGGCACACCCATCTGGGCCGACTTGATCACCATCTCGCTGGTGAGCCTTCCCGTGGTGTAGAAAACCTTGTCGTGCCCCTGCATGTCCTGCGCATCCTGCAGCCACATCCAGCCGGCGATGGTGTCGATCGCATTGTGCCGACCCACATCTTCAACAAAGAGCAGCATCTGCTCGCCGCGAAAGAGTGCGCATCCATGCACTGAACCCGCCTGCTTGTAGGTGCTCTCGCGCAGGCGGATGGCATTGACGATGGCATACAGCTGATCCTGCGCGATCGAGGCCTGTGGCAGCACCAGGCGACCCACGTCGTCCATGATGGATCCAAACACGCTGCCCTGGCCGCATCCGGTGGTCACCACCCGGCCGCGGGTTCTGTCCTCAAGATCCTGCACGCCCGAACGCGTCTTGACGGCGGCTGCACCCACATCCCAGTCGACCGTGACGGATTCGATCTCGCTGAGCTCATGAACGAGCCGCTGGTTGCGCAGATAGCCCAGAACCAGCCATTCGGGGTGAGAGCCGAGCGTCATGAGCGTGACAATCTCGCGCTTGTCGAGATAGACGGTCAGCGCACGCTCGCACGGAATGAGAACGGCTCGGCTCTCGCCCCGTTCATCGAAGGCGAGGATCTCCCGTGTGAGAGGGGCGTGCGCCTGACTGAGCACGGGCGTTGATCGCTTCATGCGACCGTTCACGCCATCGTTCACTCCACGGTGACCGATTTGGCCAGATTGCGGGGCTTGTCGACATCGGTGCCGCGGACCAGGGCTGCGTGGTAGGACAGCAACTGCAGCGGCACCACATGCAAGATGGGCGACAGCGGCCCAGCATGGTCAGTGAGGTTGATGACATGCACGCCATCGGACTCGGCGATGTGCGTATCGCGATCGGCAAACACGAAGAGCTCACCACCCCGGGCCCGCACCTCCTGCAGATTGCTCTTGAGCTTTTCGATCATTGCATCGTTGGGCGCCACCACCACCACCGGCATCGAGGCATCGACCAGCGCAAGCGGGCCATGCTTGAGTTCGCCTGCTGCATAGGCTTCGGCATGGATGTAGGTGATCTCCTTGAGCTTGAGCGCGCCTTCCATGGCAATCGGAAAGTGCGCCCCGCGACCCAGGAACAGCGCGCTGCTCTTGCCGGCGAAGGCCTGCGCCCAGGCGAGCACCTGGGGTTCGCACTCGAGCACCTTGTGCATGGCGGCAGGCAGATGGCGCAACGAACGCAGCAACTCGCGCTCACGACTGTCATCGAGCAAGCCCCGGCCCCGTGCGAGCACCAGCGTGAGCACAAACAGCGATGCCAGCTGCGTGGTGAAGGCCTTGGTCGAAGCCACACCGATCTCGGGGCCGGCTCGGGTGAGAAACCGCAGTCGCGAGGCCCGGATCAGGGCCGACTCGGGCACATTGCAGATCGAGAGCGTATCGGTCATGCCCAGGGACTTGGCATGCTGCAGCGCGGCCAGCGTGTCGGCGGTTTCGCCCGACTGCGAGATGGTGATCACCAGCGTATCGGGCAGGGCGACCGGATCGCGGTAGCGGTATTCGCTCGCGATCTCCACGGCCACAGGAATGCGCGCGATGGATTCGATCCAGTACTTGGCGACCAACCCCGAGTGATAGCTGGTGCCGCAGGCCAGGATCAGCAGCTGCCTGGTGCGACCAAAGATCTCAGCGGCCTCGGCACCAAAAAGTCCTGCCGACAGCGATGAGGCATTGGCGACCATCTCGAGCGTGTTGGCGATGGCACCGGGCTGCTCGAAGATCTCCTTTTGCATGTAGTGCGCGTAAGGCCCCAGCTCGATGGCCTCAGCCGAGAGCTGACTCTCCACCACGGGTCGCTGCGCCGGCTGCCCGTGGGCATCTGCGATGCGATAGCCCTCCAGGCTGATCTGCACCACATCGCCTTCTTCGAGGTAGGCGACATGACGGGTGACCTGCAGCAGGGCCGAGGTGTCTGAGGCCAGGTAATGGCCTGCCGGCATGCCACCTTGCCCGCCCACACCGAGCAGCAGCGGCGAACCCTTGCGCGAGCCCACCACCACGCCTGGCTGAGCCGAGCTCAGGGCAGCGATGGCATAGGCACCCTCAAGACGACCGACCACCGTTTGCACGGCCTCGAAA
>JBKCEY010000140.1:0-6540 GCA_046304115.1 Burkholderiales bacterium
CGATGCCCCGACACATCCGCGCCCGCGTCCGGGCGCAGGCGCAGGAACATCACGGCCGAGATGCCGGCAATCACCGCGATCACCACGAAAGCCACGCTGAAGTCCCGGGCAATGAGCTCAGTTCGCCCCTCGGCCATGCGAAGACCGTCAAGCACCATGGCGGCCACCGCCACGCCGGAAGACAAGGCCAGTTGCTGCACCACATTCACAAAAGAGGTGGCCGAGCTCAGATCTTCGGTGGGCACATCGGCGTAGCACAGGGTATTGAGGCTGGTGAACTGCAAGGATCGGAAGAACCCGCCCACCAGCAACACGGTCATGACCATGGCCCCAGGGGTGGCGCTGGTGAACAGCGCGCACAACCCCAGCAATGCACTGCTCAGCACTGCATTGACCACCAGAACCGTGCGAAAACCGAACTGCCGCAGGATGGGCGCGGCCGTGACCTTCATGAACATGGCGCCCACCGCCGAAGCAAAAGTGAGCGAACCTGATTCAAAGGCGCTCATGCCAAAGCCCACCTGCAGCATCAGCGGCAACAGAAACGGGATGGCCCCGGTCGATACCCGAAACAGCACGCCCGCCAGCATGGCAATCCGAAAGGACGCAATGCGCATCAGACGCAATTCGAGGATGGGATGCTCGGTGTGCTGCGAGTGCCGCCAGTAGAGCCACAACAGCGCCACACCCACCAGCGTCATCTCGACGGCGAGCGCCACTTCGTGGGTGCTGCTGCCCGCCAGCGTAAAGCCGAAGATCGCAAGCGACAGACCCAGGCTGGTCAGCACAAAGCCCTTGCGATCGAGCGGGCGGCGAACCTCGGCTTTGACCTGGGGCACGATCAGCGTAGCCAGCACAAAGGCGATGATCCCCACAGGCACGTTGAGCCAGAAGATGCCGCGCCAGTGATAGAAGGTGGTGATGAAGCCTCCCACCGGCGGGCCCATCACAGGCGCAAAAAGCGCAGGAATCGACATCCAGGCCATCGCCCGGACCATGTCATGCCGCGGCACCACCCGCAGCAAAATGAGTCGGCCAACCGGCAGCATCATGGCGCCGCCCACGCCCTGCAAAAAGCGCCCAGCCACCAGACTGTTCAGATCCCAGGCCAGGGCGCAGGCGACCGAGGCCAGGGTGAACACGGCGATCGCAGCCCGAAAGACCGTGCGTGCGCCATAACGGTCGGCGCACCAGCCCGAGATGGGAATGAAGATCGCGAGCGCCACGTAGTACGCAGTGAACGCCAGCTTGAGGGTGACCGGATCCACGCCCAGATCGACCGCCATCGGCGCCAGCGAGGTCGCAATGACCGTGCTGACCAGGCTCTCCAGAAAGAGCGCACTCGCAACGACCAGGGTCAGCAGACGCAATCAGACATGCCTTAGCAAAAGACTCGGGCTCATTATCAATCGCGGTGCGCGACGCACCACGGCCGTGCACGCACAGACCCGAGGAAGTGGAATGCCCCTTGTGCACCACGATGGTTCGCTCTGCGCCCGTGCAGCCTGGGGCTTGAATCGGCTTGATTCGGCTTGAAACCGCCTATTGGCGAGGTTTGTCGAGAATTGGCAAGGCTCTTGCAAAGCATGGTTGATCCCAAACAACCCCCTGTACGCAGGAGCCTCGCCATGCGTGACGATCGCAAAGACACCCTCCGTTCCGACTCCTTCAGCCAGCCCGCAAGTCAGGACGACGCAGGACGGTATTTCCGTCCTTTCGATGCCGACCGTCCGCTGCTGTCTCGCTGCGGTTGTGGCGCTGATCATGATCCCTCGGTGCATGCCCCGGTCGCTCAGGCTCAGGGCGCGGGTCTGCTGAGCAGCCGGTTGAGCCCTTCTGATGCAGGCTCGGCTCCGACGCTGCGCAGCCCCGAATACCTGCGCAGCCCCGAAAACGATAGCGATCGCCTGTCGAACGAGTTCATTGAAGCCACGATGGTCAAGGCGCTCTTTCCGCAGGAGAGCGTGCGCCGCGGTCTGATCAAGGCGTTGGGCGCTGGCACGCTTCGGGCTGCGGTTGCTGCTGCCCTGCCGGCCGGGGCGCTCACCTCCTTGCAGGCCATGGCGCAAGAAAAGCAGCCGCTCGAAAAGAAAGATCTCAAGGTGGGGTTCATTGCGATTACCTGCGCATCGCCCCTGATCATGGCCGATCCGCTGGGCTTTTATCGCAAGGAAGGTCTGAATGTTCAGCTCAACAAAACCGCGGGTTGGGCGCTGATCCGCGACAAGGTGCTCAACAAGGAATACGACGCGTCGCACTTTCTGTCGCCCATGCCACTGGCGATTTCGCTCGGACTGGGTTCGACCGAAACACCGATGAATGTGGCAACCATCCAGAACATCAATGGCCAGGCGATTGTTCTGGCCAACAAGCACAAGAACAATCGCGATCCCAAAAACTGGAAGGGCATGCGCTTTGCGATTCCCTTCGAGTACAGCATTCACAACTTCCTGCTGCGCTACTACCTCGCCGAACACGGCATCAATCCCGATACCGATGTGCAGCTGCGCGTCACGCCGCCGCCCGAGATGGTGGCCAACCTGCGGGCCGGCAACATCGATGGCTTTCTGGGGCCCGATCCCTTCAATCAGCGGGCGGTCTTCGATGAGGTGGGCTTCATCCACATCCTGTCGCGCGAGATCTGGGATGGCCATCCCTGCTGCGCCTTTGGCATGCCGACCGAGTTCATCCAGAAGAATCCGGGTACGTTCGCGGCGCTCTATCGCTCGGTGCTCACCGCAGCGGCCATGGCCCGGGACCCCAAGAACCGCGAACTGATCGCCAAGGTGATTTCTCCGGCTCAGTACCTCAACCAGCCTGAAGCGGTCGTCACACAGGTGCTGACCGGCACCTTTGCCGATGGTCTGGGCAACGTGCGCAAGGTGCCCGAGCGCGCCGACTTTGATCCGGTGCCCTGGCACTCCATGGCGGTCTGGATGCTCACGCAGATGCAGCGCTGGGGCTATCTGAAAGGCGATGTGAACTACAGGCAGATCGCCGAGAAGGTGTTCCTGATGACCGATGCAGCCAAGTACATGAAGGAACTCGGCCAGCCGGTCACCCCTCCCAATGCCGGCTATCGCAAGTTCAAGATCATGGGCAAGGACTTCGACCCGGCCAAGGCCGCGGACTACACCAAGAGCTTCGCGATCAAGCGGGCTGCCTGAGGATCCGATCATGAATGCATTCAAGGGACTTCAGGGCCGCGCCGCGGTGCTCTCGTTGCTCATCCTCATCACCCTCGTGGTGCTGTGGCATGCCTCCACGGCGCCACGCGCACCGGTGGTGGGGGCCAGCGCGCCAGCAGTGACTCTCACCGCCGAGCAGATCGAGTACGCCAAGCTGATGGGCAAGGACCCGGCCACGATGGCCGCGGGCGGCTCGGGCGAAGCGAAAAAGAGCGGTGGATTTCCCACGCCGCTTCAGATGGGACAGGCCATCGTGAGCAACCTGGCCGATCCGTTTTACGACAACGGCCCCAACGACAAAGGCATCGGAATCCAGCTGGCCCATTCCCTGGGGCGTGTCGCCCTGGGTTTTTTCATCGCAGCCCTGGTGGCGATTCCCTTGGGTTTTCTGATCGGCATGAGCCCGCTGCTCTACAAGGCGCTTGATCCCTTCATTCAGGTGCTCAAGCCGATTTCGCCTCTGGCGTGGATGCCGCTGGCGCTCTACACCATCAAGGACTCCAGCATCTCCGGGATCTTCGTGATCTTCATCTGCTCGGTCTGGCCGATGCTGATCAACACCGCGTTTGGCGTGGCGGGCGTGCGCCGCGACTGGCTCAATGTCGCCAAGACCCTCGAGGTCAATCCGATTCGCAAGGCGTTTCTGGTGATTCTGCCAGCGGCAGCGCCCACCATTCTCACCGGCATGCGGATCTCGATGGGTATCGCCTGGCTGGTGATCGTGGCCGCTGAAATGCTGGTGGGCGGCACGGGTGTGGGCTACTTCGTCTGGAACGAGTGGAACAACCTGGCGCTCACCAACGTGATTTTCGCGATTCTGTTGATCGGTGTGGTGGGCATGTTGCTCGACCTGGCCTTTGCGCAGGCGCAAAAGGCCGTGACTTACGTGGATTGAACTGAGCATGAGCGACAAACCGTTTCTTCAGGTCGAGAACCTTGCCAAGACCTATCCCGGCAGCAGCGAGCCGGTCTTCGACCAGGTCAACTTCGGCATCGCCAAGGGCGAGTTCGTGTGCATCATCGGCCACAGTGGCTGCGGCAAGACGACCATCCTGAACGTGCTGGCGGGCCTTGAGCAGGCCAGCGGCGGCACGGTGATCATGGACAACCGCGAGGTGTCCGGGCCCAGCCTGGAGCGCGGCGTGGTTTTTCAGAGCCATGCCCTCATGCCCTGGCTCACGGTCCGCAGCAACGTGGCCTTTGCAGTACGCAGCAAGTGGCCCGACTGGTCTTCCGCCAAGGTCAATGCCCAGGTTGAGAAGTATGTGGCGCTGGTGGGCCTGGGCCATGCAATCGACAAGAAGCCCTCGCAACTTTCGGGCGGCATGAAGCAGCGCGTGGGCATTGCGCGCGCATTTGCGATCGAACCCAAGATGCTGCTGCTCGATGAGCCCTTTGGCGCACTCGATGCGCTCACGCGAGGCACGATTCAGGATGAGCTGCTCAAGATCTGCGCGGCCACCCAGCAGACGGTCTTCATGATCACGCATGATGTGGATGAAGCCATCCTGCTGGCCGACAAGATTCTTCTGATGAGCAACGGCCCGGTGGCCCGTGTGGCTGAGGTGGTGTGCAACACCCTGCCCCGCACACGCCAGCGTGCTTCGCTGCATCACGAGCCGGGGTTCTATGCCCTGCGCAACCATCTGGTTGACTTCCTGGTGAGCCGCTCCAAGGACCTCTCGGGTGGACGTGGGCCGGCGCATCCGCCTCAGGTCTTTCCCGCCACAGCCGCTCAGGCCGAGGCAGCAGCAGCCGCCGTTGCGACAGCCACTTCGGTTTCAACGATGCCCGCATCGGCCGCTACGACATCGGCAGCCTCGGGCCTGTCAGCGACCGCACCGTTGCTGCAACGGGTGGCCTGAGTCGATTGAGCCGCGATTGAATCAACCCCGGTGCGCCTGAATCAACACATCGGCGCCCGGGCTCACGTCCCTTCAGATTTCCTTTTTCAACCCTTCAAGGAGAGTCCTCGTCATGAACCGTCTGGAAGTCACTGAAAAGATCATCACCACCAAGGTTGCCAAGGGCATCCAGTGGAAAGACGTCGCCAAGAAAGTGGGCCAATCCAAGGAGTGGACCACGGCGCTTTGCCTGGGCCAGATGACGGCCACGGCCGAGCAGGCCAAGGTGCTGGGCAAGATCTTCGGTCTGACCGCCGAAGAACAGAAGTGGCTGCAGGTTGTGCCCTACAAGGGCTCACTGCCCACCGCAGTGCCGACCGACCCGCTGATCTATCGCTGGTACGAGATCGTGAGCGTTTATGGCGCCACCATCAAGGAACTCATCCACGAGGAATTTGGCGACGGCATCATGAGCGCCATCGACTTCTCCATGGACATCGTGCGCCAGCCCGACCCCAAGGGCGATCGTGTGAATGTGGTGCTGTCGGGCAAGTTCCTGCCCTACAAGACCTACTGATCCCGATTGACATGGCCTGAAATGCATCGCGGCATTCACTGACATTTGAGTCAGCGGCTGCGATCTCAGGCCAAGAGCCCCGGCGGTTTGAACCGGCCGGGGCTTTTTGCTTCAAGTGCGGTCGATTTGTAGGGCATCCCTTTCAAGGGCATCAGGCACGGGCATCTGATACCGAATGGGAATGTCACGCGGCCAGGGTGAGCGGCAACGACGTGGTCTTGACGCGAACCGGGGGCATCGCAGGGTTGTAGGCGCCAGGATCGTTGCCACAAATCCGATCGGCGATCAGTCGCGCCTGACGGTGGATCGGTTCGATGAATCGTTGCGGCCGCCCATCGATACTGATGCAATCGCCCAGCGCATGCACATGCGCCACTCCGGTCGACAGCGTTTTCCCATCCACGGCGATACCGTTGTCGATCCTCAGCCCGGCCTGAGCAGCCAGACGAGAGGGCGTTGAAAGCCCCACGGCACTGACCAGCAATCGCCCGGTAAAGCATCGTCCATCTGCGGCGGTGAGTTCGATATCACCCTCGGGCCTGCGCCGCGCCGAGCGCACTGACACACCCCCTTCAAAGGTCAGGGGCAAGCCCGACCAGGCCTCAAGCAAGGCCTGTGACTGCTCGGGCGCGGCCATGGGCAAGGGCCGCGCAGCCGATTCGATGAGTCGCACCGAGTATCCAGCCAGGGCCAGATCGTTGGCCAGCTCGCAGCCGACCAGGCCAGCACCGACCACAATGACCTCCGATCGAGCTGTGGTCTGTGCAGCCTGCGTCGAATCCGCAGCCAGAGCACGATGCCCAGCCATGTCGGAAGATGCCAGGTCGGCAGACGCCATGTCGGAAGAAGCGAGGTCGGAAGGGGCCGGCCTCAAAGCAGCGAGAGCCGTTCGCAGGCCCTGGTAGCTCGAGAGGTCATTGATGCGCCAGGT
>JBKCEY010000141.1:0-1349 GCA_046304115.1 Burkholderiales bacterium
TCGAAGTTGCCGACCCGCGAGCCAATTCTGTCGGAGCACCTCGAGAGCCAACAGTCTGCCGATTCTGCCTTGCAGGCCGCTGAAGCGCAGCCCGTGACTCTGGCGCGTCAATCTCCGACTTCTGGGGTAACGACCTCTGCCGTATCGACTTCTCAATCTCAAGATGCCCAGACACAGAGTCTGGATGCTGGTGTGGTCCGAGTGTCGCAACATGATGCTGTGGTTCGGATCGGTGAAGATGTTTTCGAAACGCCGATCAGCAACCCGATCACGCTGCTGGTCCGTGAATCAGTTGACGCAAACTCAAGAGCAGTTAGCGTAAACCTGGAGCCTGCAACTCCCGTCATTCGTGTCACAGGGGCACAGCTTGATCTGGCGCCGCAACAAGCGCGTACACCCGCCATCATCGCCATCGCCCCTCAACCTGCTGAGGCGGCCCGCATTGACGTGGCCAACGGCAACGGTATCAATGGAATGGCTCGGGCTCTGCGAGGGCAGTTGCGGGCCGTCGGTGTACAGGTAGCGACCATTTCCAACTGGTCGAACTTCAATCAGCCAGTGACTCGGGTCTTGTATCGGGAAGGTCACGAACAGGCCGCCCGTGACCTCGCACAGCGCCTTCCGGTCTCAGTGGAGCTCGTGGCGGTGGCGCGTCTGCCGCGCGCCGATCGTGATGTGATGGTCGTTCTGGGTCGAGACATGCGCAACTATCGGCCCACCGCCTCGGGCTGGGAAAGCATGGCTCAGGTTGGGGATCATCCCGCCGCCTGAATCCCTCCGGCGATTGTGAGCCGAACAGGGCGGGTGCTGGCAATTTAATGGCGCCACCCGCCTGAAGCCTTCACCGCCGGTCGGTTCCAGGCTGACGAGAGCATCGCATAGCCCATACCGTATGGGGTATGAGTTCCTCTCTGGATTTCCTTGCAAGCCGTTTGCCTGAGCCGTCAGCTTCAGGAAGAGAGGTGTTGCCTCATGCAGGTGGAGAGGCTCATGTGCTGCATGCCAACGGTGCTCGCGGGCCGCTGACCCAGCATGAACTCATCAGGATGCTGTTCCAGGAGGGTCTGATCACAACCGCCGATCACACTCGCCTGCTCGAACAGTCAAGGACCGCATCCGGGTCGCTGCATCCTCTGGTGGCTCTCGCACAGCGGGCGTTGACGGATCCCTCCGGCAAACCCCTGTCACTGGAGCGACTCACGGAGTGGATGGCGGGTCGGTTCAGCCTTCCGTATCTCAAGCTCGATCCCTTGGCCATCGACTTCGCACGCATTGCCGAAGTGATGTCGAGTCAGTACGCGAGTCGCCACGGTATCTTGCCGGTGGCCTTGCATGATGATCATGTGGTG
>JBKCEY010000142.1:0-1994 GCA_046304115.1 Burkholderiales bacterium
GCAGATGATGCGCGCGCCTCGGGACATCATCGGTATCGCCGCGGCCGAACAGCGCCAGGTGCCCGTGAGGTTGGACTGCACGATGGCCTCGAAGAAGGCTTCATCGGGGGCATCGATCGAGTCACCCCCAGCCAGTCCGGCGTTGTTGACCAGCACGTCGATACGACCGTGACGTTCGCGAATGCGCGCAAAGGCCGCCTGAACGGATGCCGGCGAGGTGACATCGCAGACCATGGACTCCAGCGCGAAGGGCTTTGATGCTGATGCTGATGCTGATGCTGATGCTGATGCTGATGCTGATGCTGATGCTGATGCTGATGCTGATTCGGATGCTGATTCGGATGCTGACGCCGACGTCGATGGCGTGCTTCTGCCCAGCGCGATCACTCGATCGCCCTGCGCCGCGAACGCCTCACCGGTTGCCCGGCCAATCCCGCGCGTGCCTCCTGTCACCACCACGATTCGGGTCATGGCTTTGGCCTTCAGGCGGTCGTGAAGCCGCCATCTACCGGGAACACCACGCCGGTGATGTAGGACGCTGCATCGGAGGCCAGAAACGCAACCGCCTGCGCCATTTCATCAGGATGAGCCATGCGCCCCAGGGGCACACTGGCCATCGAGAATCCCGCGCGGGGCGTTGAACCAGACCCTGGTCCATCCTCCCCGGGTCCTTCCTCATTGGCAATCGGTGAACCGGATGCCGACTGCGCCCCGGATGCCGCTGCCCCGACCGACGCCTGGCGCTGCGCGAGTTGCTGCATCACCACGCGCAACATGGCCGTATCGGTACTGCCCGGGGCGATGCAATTGACCCTGACACCCTGAGCGCCCCAGTCGATCGCCGCACTTCGGGTGAGTTGAGCGAGCGCCGCCTTGCTGGCGCCGTAGGCCGCACTCGCTGGCTTGCCCACCAGAGCCTGATCGGAGGCGATATTGATGATCGCACCGCCGCCTGCACCAACCATGTGGGGAATCAGGGCCTTCATGAGCAAGAAGGGCGCAAACAGATTGACCGCAAATACCTGCTGCAATGTATCGAGGCCGGTTTCGGTCACCGTGCCAATGTGCGTGATACCGGCACAGTTCACCAGAATGCGGGGCGCTCCATGCGCCGCCACCCAGGTGGTCATGCGATGCTCCAGACTGGCCAGATCATTCAGATCGGTGTCAGGCAGATCCAGCCCCAGCACCGTACACCCCTGATCCTCCAGCAAGGCCGCAACCGAAGCACCAATGCCGCCGCGATGGCCAGTGACCACCGCGATGCGACCCGCCAGGCCGGGATAACGCGCTCCCCCCCAGCGCATGGGGTTTGCGGTTTCAACGTTCATCGAAGATCTTGAAAATGGCCGTAGCCGTGATGAGTTTCATGTCACCGACTCTGGCCTCGCCTTCCATGAAGGCCAGCGTGCGGGTGAGCTTTTGTACACGGACCTCGCCACTGATCCACTGGCCAATCGGCGCACCGGCCACGAACTGGGTGTTCAGGGCGATCGTGGCGCAGGGCCGCTGCACAGCCTTGACCACGGCATGCCCGAGGATGGTGTCGAGAAAGGTGGTGAGAGCGCCACCATGCAAGACCCGGTTAGGGTTGGCATGGCGTTCGTCGCTCAGAAACCCGTAGTCGTATCCGCCTTCATTGCGCCGGCACCAGTAATAGGGGCCGCTCAGCGCAATGTAGCCAACGTTGTCGTCAAAGGGCTCAAAGCCCAGCGGAACGCCCGGGAGCTCGCTCACGAAGCCGCAATCCCGGTCGTGCTTGGATCAGTCGTGTCTGAGGAGGACATCAGAATTTGTTCGGGCCCATGTAGCCAAACAGGAAGCCCGCAACCTTGCGCATCTGGATCTCCTCGGAGCCTTCGGTGATGCGATAGCGCCGATGATGGCGATAGATGTGCTCAAAGGGCTTGTGGCGCGAGTAGCCAATGCCACCATGCACCTGCATGGCCCGATCGGCCGCTTCACACACCAGTCGATTGGCCCAGTAGTTGCAC
>JBKCEY010000143.1:0-1890 GCA_046304115.1 Burkholderiales bacterium
CTGTCGGGCTTGCCAGCCGATGCATCGCTGAGTGCGGTGTTGGCGAGCGATCCCGTGCGCGGGGCGCTTCGTGTGGGCTTGCAGCGCCTGAAGGCCGATGCGGGCGGGGCCTCCTCCCTGCATGCGCGCCGCGCGCTGCTGCTCGAGGCGCCGCTCTCGATCGATGCGGGCGAGATCACCGACAAGGGCTACCTCAACCAGCGTGCTGCGCTCACGCATCGGGCGGATGAGGTTGCGGCGCTTTATGCCTTGCCCAAGGCCGATCCGCGCGTCGTGGCCCTCTGAGCCGTTTCAAGCGCGCGTCATCAGACTCTCGTGGCGCTCTGAGTTGTTTCAAGCGCGCCTCAGTACGCTCTGAGCGACCGCTTGTACCAGCGTGTCTGCCTTTTGACGGGAATCACTGGAGGGGTCGGCCCCGGATGGGCACCATGGGAACCGTCTCCTCCAGCTCTTCTCCTCCGACAGAGCTTTCACCGCCGCCCACGAGGCGGCGGTTCTGTTTTCAGAACCTGAAAACGTTGCGGCTGGAATTCAGCGAAGATCGAGAGTCTTTGCAAAGAGAATCGCACGGAGACCCCATGAGCAACCCCTCCACCCCCGCAGCAGGCGCTCCTGCAAGTCGCCCGCTTGAACTCGGCTGGTTTCTGCCCACCGGCGGCGACAACCTCAACTTCGGCAGCCCCGATGGGCTGCTGCCGCCCTCGCTGGAGCGCTTTGATCGCATTGCGCAGGCCGCTGAGGCAGCGGGCTTTGAGTACATGCTGGTACCGGTGGCCACCACCTGCTGGGATGCGTACATCAGTTCGAGCATGGTGCTCGCGCGCACGCAGAAGATGCGCATGCTGGTGGCCGCGCGTCCGGGGTATATGAATCCGGTGCTGCTGGCGCGCATGGTGGGGGCCATGGACCGGCTCTCGGGCGGGCGCGTGTCGGTCAATCTGATTGCCGGCCAGAGTGATGACGAGGCTCGCCAGGATGGACTCACGCTCGCCAAAGAAGATCGCTATGCGCACATGGAAGAAGACGTGCGCATCATGAAGGCGCTCTGGGAGAGCGGCCAGCCGCTCAACTTCGAGGGGAAATTTCATACCCTGCAGGGCGCACGCGCCATGCCGCGCCCGCGTCAGCCGGTGCGCTTTTATCTGGGCGGCGGCTCGCCCGAGGCTTGGGAGGTCTCGGCCCGTCATGCCGACGTGCATCTGTTCTGGGGCGATACGGTACAGACCATCGCGTCGAATATCGCCACGCTGCGACAGATGGCTGCACGCCATGGGCGTGAACAGGAGCTTGGCTTTGGCATGCGTTTGCAGATCATCTGCCGGCCCACTGAGACCGAAGCCTGGGATGCTGCACAGGCCCTGCTCTCGGGCGTGACCCAGGAGCAGACCGATTTCATCCGCAAGCACTACTCGAGTTCGGTGGCCAATCAGCGCGTTCAGGAACTTGCCCGCACGCATGGCGAACTCATCGCCCCGCATCTGTGGACCGGCATCACGCGCGTGCGGCCAGGCGCAGGCATTGTGGTGGTGGGCGATCCGCAGCAATGCGCCGACACCCTGCAGCAGTTCATCGATGTGGGCTGCCACTCGTTTTGCCTCTCGGGCTATCTGCACGATGAAGAGGCCACCCGCTTTGCGCAGTGGGTCAGGCCACTCTTGATGGCGCGTAATCCGGGGCGGCTGAAGGCGCTCGCTTAACCCACCTGCCCGCTCTTCCAGGGGTTGATGACCCGCACGCCCGCGGCTTTGTAGGGCGAGGTATCACGAGAGGCCACGATAAAACCCCGTGACGCCGCAATGGCGGCGATGTAGCCGTCGGGTGTAGGAAAGCCGCGGCCACCGTTGCGGGCAGCCACAGCCAGGTCGGCATAGTGGCGCGCTGCATTCACAT
>JBKCEY010000144.1:0-1017 GCA_046304115.1 Burkholderiales bacterium
CGGTGGCCCCAGATCGATGGGATCGGCCTCAGTTCTGCGTCGCGCAGATGCGCCAGATCCAGCCGATTGTCCTCGACCTGGAAATAGAGGTCGTGATCACCCGGCATCAGCAGTACCTTGGCCCGAATCGACCGAAGCGCAGCAGCGAGGTTGCCGTTGAAGTCTGCATGAGCCGAGATGTCGCCGTGCTGCCAGGTCCAGAGCTGTGCAAGGAGGTCACAGGGATCGCGGCGAGAGAACGTATGCTCCCAGCTGCGAATCAGGAAATCCTCCTGCGAGCTGAAGCCCAGAGAGCGCCAGGCCTGCTCGCGATAAAAGGTCTGCGATAGTGCCCAGCCAGCGTAGATGCGGCCCATCGCGCGAAAACCGCGCACAGGTCGACCGGTGAATGCGCCATCGATGAACGTGGGATCGGCCTGCAGCGCTGCGCGTACACCTTCAATGAATACTGCGTTGTGCGGTGCGCAGCGCGATGAGCCACAGACAACAGCGATGCGTTCGACCAGCTCCGGGAAGGCCACTGCCCAGTGATAGGCCTGCATGCCGCCCATCGACCAGCCGTAGACCATCTTCACGCGTTGAATGCCAAACACTTCGGCAAGCAGTCGCTGCTGCACCCGAACCGCGTCGTGATAGGTGACATCCGGATACCGGTTGCCGGTCAAGGGCCAGGGCGTGTTCGATGGTGAGGACGACAGACCGTTACCGAACAGGTTCGGAACAATGACGAAGTTGCGGGACGAGTCGAGTATGCCGTCGGGTCGGATCAGCCACTCTGTATCGTAGTGCTGCGCCGCGAACGAGGTGGGATAGACGATCACGTTGCCGCGATCAGGCGCCAGCGTGCCATAGGTCTTGTAGGCGATCCGCATCGACGGGAATGTGCGGCCGCTTTGCAGCACCACATCCCCGGCATCGAAGATTGAGTAGTCTTGAATGCTCATGGTGCGGCGCAGTCGCCTACTGCTCCAGCCGCAGCGTGTAGGTGCCTGTGGCGCCGGTGAGTCCGCCCACCCA
>JBKCEY010000145.1:0-1613 GCA_046304115.1 Burkholderiales bacterium
GTGGTGGACGCGGGCTTCGCGCGGCCTGAAGTCGTCGGCAGATCTGCTGGGTTAAGCTCGGCCGCCGCGCACCCATTGCTCCGGCAGGCGGCAGGCTTCAAAGCCACCGCCTTTCTGGGCCAGCATCCTCACCAGCTGTAGCGCAGGTTGAGGCCTGCGCCCCACTCCCGGCCATGGGTGTGCCAGGCATGGGTCATCCCGGCCTGGAGCTGCCACGGGCCTGCCTTTTCGGTCATCAGCCCCAGCCCGAGCACGGCTGAGTTCGCGCCGCGCGCCTGACCCACGAATTTCTCCGTGACCTGCGGATTGGCCAGCAACCCGGCCCGGATGCCATGTTCGGCATCGCTGGCAAGGTCATGCTCGAAGCGCGCAAACCCGATGGGCCGAATGCCGTGCTCTGCCGAGAGCGTCGGGAACAGCATGTTCATTCCCACATGCACGATCGCCGCATAGGCATTGGCAGCCTTGACGGTGAAGCCCCAGGCCGGATCGCCCGACTCATCAAAGCTGCCCTGGCGGTGCCAGCTCAATGAGCCGCCCCACTCCGGGCTCAGCTCAAAACCCTCGTGCTCGAGCCACTTCGTGCCAAACCGCAGCGCGGCCTGCAGGCTGTTGCTGCTGTACTTGGCGCTGAGTGCCTCACGCGTTGCGCCCACCTCGAGAATCCGCTGCGAGTCGTGCTGGCCGTGGGCCACGCCCCACTGCGCGCGGGTGTCCCACACCTCGCCTTTGCGCCGCCAGTAGGCCCCGGCGGCGACCGAGCGGCCCGAGATCTTCTGGGTCTGCAGGTCATGCTCATCGATTTTCTGGTCCTGAAAGGCCATGTAGGCTCCCCAGGACCCGCCCCACAGATCGCCCATGTCCTTGCCAAAGGCCACATGGGTCATCCGGAAGGTATAGCTGCCCAGATCGCCACGGCCATCCACGCTGCCGCGTGAACCCGCCGCATCGGTCCAGACCCGGTTGCCCCAGGGGTTCAACTCACTGCTCTGGTTGAACACCATGTTCCTAAGGCTTGCCATTTGGGCAAGCCCCACCGCCAGGTAGGACGAATACGGCTCCGGATGCCAACTGTTTTGCTGGGCAACGGCACTGCCCTGCGTCTGAACCGGGGTGGGCAGAGGCAATGCTCCGCCTGGTTGTGAGCTTGCGCCTGATACCGAGGCGTTCACACCGAGCTGCGCATTGGTGACGGTATTCAACCCACCGGCCACAGGCCCCGTCGGATTCTGGCCTGCCGCTGCAATCATCAGGTTCAGGCCACTGACCCGATTGCTCTTGCTGCCGCCCCGCTTTTGCAATTGACTCAGGTCGATCAGATCGGCCTCAAGGGTGATGTCTGGACGGCCGTTGGTGTTCAGATCTACCAGCCGCCAGGTCAGTAGCGCAGGCATCTCCGAGACATCCACCACAGGCGCAATCCCGTTGCGCTGAATCGTGCCGGTTGAGCCTGCGCTCAGCGCCGAGAGCATCGTGATGCTCTGGCCATTGAGCTCCTGGGCGGTGAGGGGTGTCTGACCGCGATGCGGGGTCAGTGCCAGGGTGGGCTCACCATAGAAATACACATCTCTGGCCCCGTACTTGACGCGGCCGTAATCGAGCGCGGACTGTGC
>JBKCEY010000146.1:0-4829 GCA_046304115.1 Burkholderiales bacterium
GACCAACACCTACTATCTGGCCCGACTGCTGCGATCGACCAACCCCCAGGACCGGGCCGTGACTGAGAAGGTTCGGCTGGTGTGGCCCAATCAGGACAGCTTCGGAACGCATATCAACGTGACCGGCGGCGGCATGCTCAAGCATGCGCCGAACCGCGAAGCGGCGTTGCGATTCCTGGAATATCTGGCCAGCGATCGAGCGCAGGAGTTTTTGGCCAATGGCAACAACGAATGGCCGGTGGTGGCCAGCGCCGCCCGCAGCAATCCGGTCCTGCAGGCCTGGGGCAGCTTCAAGGCCGATACCCTGCCTGTTGCCACCGTGGGACGGGCCCAGATCCAGGCCGCCCGGATTGCCGACCGGGTGGGCTGGCGCTAGCGACATCGAGCGCGCTAGCGCCGAAGTCGCTCGTTACGCTCCTGCGGCGCTGTTGTGATGCCGCTCAGACGGCAGCCACCACCTTGATCTCGACCAGATACCTGGGCGTGGCGAGCTTGGCTTCAACCGTGGCGCGTGCCGGGGTATGACCCGCCGGGACCCAGGCGTCCCAAACCGAATTCATCTCCTTGAAGCCTGCAATGTCGGCCAGAAAAATCTGCGCGGACAGAATGCGGGTCTTGTCGCTGCCGCAATCGGCCAGCAGCTTGTCGATTGCCGCGAGAATCTGCCGGGTCTGACCGGCAACATCCTGTGACGGGTCTTCGGCAACCTGGCCAGCCAGGTAAATCGTGCCGTTGTGAACAACCGCCTCGGACATGCGCGGGCCAACATGATGGCGCTGGATCGTGCTCATGAATGCTTTCCTTCTGATCGTAAAATGAAAAATGGTAGCAGCCCCGTCGGGCTGTCGCCCTGGAACCCTTCTGACGGAACCCTCCTGACATGCTTCAAGGCAAACGCGCACTGATTACCGGATCGACCAGCGGCATCGGTCTGGGAATGGCTCACAAACTTGCGGCTCAAGGCAGCGACATCATCCTCAATGGTTTTGGAGATCCTCAGGCCATCGAGCAGTTGCGTGCCGAGCTTTCATCAAAACACGGGGTGCGGGTGGACTTTGAGGCGGCCGATCTCACCAGACCGGCCGAGATCGAAGCGCTGGCGGATCGGTGCCTTGCCCAGGGGCCGGTCGATATCCTGATCAACAACGCCGGGATTCAGCATGTTTCGCCGCTGGAGACCTTCCCGCCCGAGCGCTGGGATGCAGTCATTGCGCTGAACCTTTCCGCGGCCTTTCACACCACGCGACTTCTTTTGCCCAACATGCGCACCCGAAACTGGGGGCGCATCATCAATATCGCCTCGGCGCATGGTCTGGTCGCAAGCGTCGAGAAGGCCGCCTATGTTGCGGCCAAGCACGGCATCGTCGGCCTGACCAAGGTCACCGCACTCGAAACGGCCCGGTCACCGATCACGGCCAATGCCATCTGCCCGGGTTGGGTTCTGACACCCCTGGTGCAAAAGCAGATCGATACGCGCTCGGCCGAGCAAGGCATCAGCCCTCAGCAGGCCAAAGACATGCTGGTGAGCGAAAAGCAACCCTCAGGGGAGTTCGTCACGCCCGAGCAACTCGGTGAGCTCGCGGTCTTCCTGTGCTCCCCCGGCGCCGACCAGGTGCGCGGCGTGGCCTGGGCCATGGATGGAGGCTGGACGGCTCAGTGAGGTCGGGCCACTGGCCTTGAATGAGGTGGGATCGCTGGCGCTCGGTGAGGTCGGGTCATTGGCCTGTGCAGACCGGGACACACTGCGTCGAGGGGGCCTGGAGACCTGCACCCTTGAGCCCGTTGCATCC
The DNA here is from genome assembly GCA_046304115.1 of Burkholderiales bacterium. Classification (GTDB taxonomy): domain Bacteria; phylum Pseudomonadota; class Gammaproteobacteria; order Burkholderiales; family Burkholderiaceae_E; genus UBA4615. Next base: position 1,791 of record JBKCEY010000146.1, read on the forward strand.
ACCCGCCAATAGCGGGCCGGCGACTGTCTTGAAGTGCTGATCACAGGATCCTGGCCTGAGGCCAGCGTGATCGAAACCGCACCATGGGTGTCGCTACGCCACACCTGGATGCCGCGCGCCCTGTAGCGATCCAGCACCTTGGGATGGGGATGACCGTAGCGACTGCGATACGCCGCCTGCACGATCGCATGCCTGGGACGCACCGCATCGAGAAAGGCGTCGGTCGACGATGTGATGCTGCCGTGGTGAGGCACGACCAGAATGTCGGCACGCAGATCGTCGGCACTGAAAACCTCCAGCAGTCTGCGCTCCTGGGCGGCCTCGATATCGCCGGTCAGCAGCACCCGCCAGCCTGGACCATCGATCCTCAAGACACAGCTGACCGCATTGGTGGACGATCCTCGCGAGGGCTCGGCAGGCACTCGCGGGTGCAACACATGAAAATTCACCCGACCCTGGGCCCAGGTGACTCCCCGCTCACAGGCTTGCCAGGGCGGCTGCACTAACGGGCGAGCACGAGCCGAGGCTTGGACGCCTTGCGGATGATCGGCAGGCTCGGCCAGAGCCTCGGGCCTGAACGAGGCCATGACGGCATCGACCTGAGACCCAGCCAGCATGCTGCGCAGCCCCCCTGAGTGATCCAGATCGAGATGCGAAACGATGAGCTGGTCGATTCGGTTCAGACCTGCGCGCTGCAACCAGGGCAACACGATACGGTCGCCAGCATCAGTGCCGCCGGGCGACGCAGGCCCGGTGTCATAGAGCAGGGTGTAATTTGAACTCTGCATCACCACGGCGGTTCCCTGGCCGACATCCAGGGCCGTGAGTCGCCAGGCGTCCCCTGCTGGCCGATCCGCGGGCACGAGCAGCAACGGCAGGATTGCAAGGCCTCCCGCCCTGCGGGCCGGCAGGCCTCGGGGAGCAAGCATGAGCACCATGCCTGCGCCTGCCAGCACGACCAACCCCAGCGACGGATGAGGCAAGGCCCAGACCGCGTGCTCGAGCGAGGACAATTGCGCCAGGCCCATCAGCAAAAGATCCGTCACCCAGAGTGATGGGCCCAGAATCCAGCCACCTGCAGCAGGGGCTGCCGCACTGAGCGCCGCGCCGAACAGGGCTGCAGGTGTGATCAGAAGACTGACCAGCGGTATCGCGAAGGCATTGGCGATCGGCCCGATGAGGGAGATATTGCCGAAGAACAGCACCCCCAGGGGAATCATGGCGAGCGTTGCTGCCCACTGGGTCTGCGCGGCGGCAGTGAGCGTGCCCAGCCAGCGACGCGCGGGCTGCACCCTGGGCGCGCCCTGCCCTGCCCAGACCAACATGCTGACCGCACCGAAAGACAGCCAGAACCCCGGTGTCAGGGCTGCCCAGGGGTCGAAGAGCAGGACCACGATCATGGCGCAGGCGAGCACCGTGGTCATGCCTTGTGCCCGGCCCGAAAGCGTGCACAGGGCCGCCGCAGTCAGCATGAAAGCCGTCCGCTGCGCGGGGATACCCCATCCAGCCAGCGCAGCGTAAAGAAGTCCAACCGCCATGGCGACAGACCAGCGAACCTGTTGCACCGACAGCCGCAGAGGCAAGCCACAGCGGCTCGCCAGGCGACTGCGCCACAGTCGGCCTGCCAGCAGCCCGGCCATCCCGGCCAATGCCGTGATGTGAAGCCCGGAGATCGACATCAGATGCCCCACACCGGTCCGATTGAACACGGTCCAGTGCCCAGCATGAATCGCCGCCTGATCACCGACGGACAAGGCCAGCAGCGTGCCTTCAGAGCCCGCATGGGCTGCGGGCCAGTGTCGATCCTTCCAGGTCGCCATGGCCTCGGACATGCTGTCGCGCAGAATCGCGCGCCAACGCTCAATCCGGATCAGCAATCCGCTGGTGCGCTGGTCGTGTTGCTCAACGAACTGGCGCACCGTACCCACGCCATCGATACCCTCCTGCAGCCATCGTTGCTCGCGGTCAAAGCCCCCAGGGTTGTGAATCGCATGGGGCCGGCGCAAGCGCACCCTCAGGGTCCAGACCTCGCCGGCGATTAGGTGTGGAATGTCGCTGCCCGGGCGCGCCGATGCACTGAGCGACACCCGCTGGAGCTCGGGACATTGCGGGCTGCAGTTCAAGACCTCAAACTCGAAGCGCACGCCCAGGGTGCCTGGCTGAGGCAAGCCTCGCACCACGCCAAGCAGTTCGAGATCAATCCCCTCGAGTGCCCGTGGCAGGCGATGCTCAAGTGCCGTCTGGGCGTTCCAGGCAGCCCAGCTCCAGCCCAGCAGCGCACTGGCCAGCACCGCAGCCAGCAGGGCCATAGGGCCGCGACGCCCGGCCCTGCCGATCCACCCGATCGCCGCACACAGCAATGCGAGCCCCAGCCCGCCGGTGAGCCACAGGGCGGCCCGACCCGGCAGTTCGGCCTGAGTCTGCAGGGCGCCCGTACCCGCAAGCAGGGCGAGCGCCAGCCACACGATGGGTGCACACAAGGCCACGGCATGAACCTCCAGGGCTCAAGCCTGCCTTGCTGGTCTGTTGCAACCCTGAGCGAAGGATCTAGGCCTTGCGCGCATCCACGATCGGTGCGAGCCGTGGCAAGACGCGCCGCGCGTTGGCCTCACTCTGGCGCAGCACCGAGTCCAGCGACTGCTCCCGCAACTCGCCCATGCAGCGGGCAATGCCATTCAACTCCCCGGGCTCGTTGCGCACGCCCGCCTTCCAGACCGGGGGAATGTCCGGTGCATCGGTCTCGAGCACATACGCCTCATCGGCGACGCAGGAGGCAAGCCTGCGTATCTGCAAGGCACGCGGCCAGGTCATGGCCCCGCCAAACCCAAGACAAAAGCCCTGTGCGATATAGCCTTGGGCTTGCTGCATGCTCCCGTTGAAGGCATGCGCAATGCCCTTGCGCACTGCGGCCTGCCTGAGGTGTTTGAGCACGACATCCTGCGCCTTGCGGACATGCAGCAGGACGGGCAGATCAAATTCACGGGCGATCCTGAGCTGTGCCGCAAGAAACCGGGCCTGACGCTCTCGATCCAGACCCGG
>JBKCEY010000147.1:0-3856 GCA_046304115.1 Burkholderiales bacterium
GGGTGCCAGAGCCTTGCGCCGCGCCGGCGCGAAGAAGGCAAAGACATCCTGCACGCCATCGAGCATGTCGTGAATGACCGTGGGACGCTCATCGTCGGCAATCGGGGGCCAGTCTTCATCCAGACCGAAGTCGGCATCGTCTGATGAGTCTGCCGCAGGAGAGTCTTGTTCCTCTTGTCCTTGCCCCTGTTCCTCGGCCTGCGCCTGCTGCTGGGCCTGCGCTTCGGCCACCAGACGCATCAGGGGGTCGAGCGCATCGGCCATCTCTTCATCGGTATCGAGATCGTCCCAGGCATCGGGGCGCAGCGCCATTGCCCGAGCAAAGCCGATCGCCCAGGCATGGCCCCAGGTACGACCCTCTTCATCCTGAGACAGCACCGGCGCAAAACCTTCGCCACTGCCCAGATCAGCGACCACCGACTCGCGATGTCGATCGATCAGCTTGAGCACGGACGCATCGGCACCGGTACCGCGCAGCGCAGCGACGGCGCGCTCGGACTCGCCCAGCACCAGAGGCAGCCACTCCTCACGGGCAATGGGCTCCGGGCAGCAGGCCAGCGCCGCGCAAAACCCGTCGAATTCTTCGACCGCCATGGAGTGTTCGGGGTCGATCTCGCCCAGACGGGTATCGAGGCTCGCGATTTCGGGATCCGACAGCGGCCGGGGAGCAGAGGCAGTCATCCGGGTATCGTACAGGTGACACACCCCAGACAGGAGACGCAAGCCATGAGCAACGAACCACAAAACGCCGCTCCGGTCATTCGACCGAGCGCCTTCGAAGGGACCACGGTCGGTGGTGACCCCAGCCGTGCCGCGGGTCGCCTCAAGGGCAAGCGAGCCATCGTGACCGGTGCAGGCAGCGGCATTGGCCGTGCCACGGCGCTGCTCTTTGCCGCAGAAGGGGCTCAGGTCCTGGCGGCTGACCGCTCGGCCGAAGGCCTGCAGGCCACCGTGGATCAGGCCGCTCGCCTCGATCTCGCCCGCCATGGCGGGCGCCTGCTCACCGCTACCGCCGACGCCGGCGCCGAGGCCGATGTCCGCGCCCTGGTCGAGCGGGCCGTGCACGAACTCGGCGGGCTGGAGGTGATCTATGCCAACGCCGGAGTGAGCGGCGGGGGCATTCCGATCACCGAGCAGACGGTCGAGCTCTGGCAGGAAACCCTGCGCGTGAACCTGATCGGGCCGTTTCTTGCGATCAAGCATGCCGGTGCCCACATGGCCGCGCAGGGCAGGGGCTCGATCATCTGTACCGCATCCGTTGCTGCGCTGCGCTCCAATGCCGGTGGCAACCCCTACAGCGCCAGCAAGGCCGGTGTGGTGAGTCTGGTGCAGACCTCGGCAAACTCCTTCTGGGGCACGGGGGTGAGGGTCAACGCAATCTGTCCGGGTCTGATCGAGACCGGCATGACCCGTCCGGTTTTCGAGCGGGCCAGAGAGGCAGGGCAGGGTGACAAGCTCGGTCAGATCAATCCGCTGGCCCGCTATGGCCTGCCGCAGGAGATTGCGGCCATGGCGCTCTTTCTGGCGAGCGATGAGTCCTCGTATGTGAACGGGCAGGCGCTGGCCGTCGACGGCGGCCTGACCAGCAGCCATCCGTTCAAGCGCCGCTCGCTTTAAAAACCCCCGAGCGAAGAAACCCCCGAGCGAACCGGCGCACGGGCTCCAACCGGCCTGGGGTCGGGGCGAGCCCACCGTCGGAGCATTCCCACAGGCCATCGGTCAGTTGGCCGATGGCCGCCATCGCGCAGGCGCGAGAACCTGTACCGATGGTCATCCTCTCTCGCCCCATGGCCCAGTGCGCAAGCCTTGCCTTGCGTGTGGACGGCTCCGATACCGAACACCTGTCGTTGCGACTGCAGCAGGCCTGGCATCGTGCCTGGCACCGGGAAGGCCCGCGTGATCACTCGAAAGCTCACCTGAGCCCGGAGCAAACCGCTCCGGATACGCTCGCGAGTGCGCCACCGATCGATCTGTCGGTGGTCGAGCCGCTGGCCGCCACGCGCGAGGCGCGCGAGCGCGACGCATTGAGGCTGCTCGACCTCGAAGGCAGTGCCTTTCAGGGCGGTCGCCTGATGAACCGCCTGCGCGCAACACTCGTGCGCATCGACAGTTCGGAATCCATCCTGCTGCTGGTGGCCCCCGCGCTGGCTCACGGTCGCGTGATGCTGGCGCTGGGTGATGAACTCGCGGTTTCAGGAGCTTCAGGGAATTCCCTGTCGGGCAAGGCCTGAGCGCCCCATGCCCGCGAGATCGTTCAGGGCTTCATGTCGCGCAGTCGACCGGGCTCGATCAGCACAGGGGCAATAGCGGGGTCATCGGCAACCGAAACCCAGACCTGCCCTTCCTGGACGGTGGCTTGCAGACGCATGGCCCTCGCGGCCAGCGCCGCAAGAGCCTGGCTTTGCCCGGGTTCGACCACGATCACTTCGAGATGCTCAAAGCGCTCGAGATCGGCCTGCTGCGCACGCCACCAGAGTTGCGCCTTGTGGCCGCCGTAGGCCAGCACCGCTACAGCATCGGCCTGGCTGGCCGCCTTGCGGATCCATTTCGCCTCGGGTAGACCCACCTCGATCCAGCGCTGCAATCGTCCGGTCGGGTCCACCTGCATCAGGTCGGGTTCGCCTTCGCTCGACAGCCCCGGACCAAAGCGCAGATCCGGGTCAGCCCAGAGGATGAAGGCAAGAACCCGCAACATCATGCGCTCGGCGGTTTCCGAGGGATGCTGGGCGAGCGTGAGGCTGTGATCACCATAGACCCCGCGGTCAATGTCGGCGATGGACAGCTCGAGTTTGTGGACGGTTGCGCGCAGTGCCATCCCCGGATTGTAGGATCCCATCCTGTCTGGCCTGAAACGGGGCACGCGAGCCCTGGGCTGGAGCATGCAAGGAGAAGTCATGAAAGCGGTCTGGTACGAACGCAAGGGCCTCGCCCGTGAGGTGCTGGTCATCGGTGAACGTGAAGCGCCCCTGCCCGGCCCGGGCGAGGTGCGGGTCAGGGTTCACTGTTCGGCGGTCAATCCTTCGGACACCAAGCAGCGGGGCGGCGCGCGGGGCAATGTCACCATGCCGTTTCCCTTCGTCGTGCCGCATCAGGACGGCGCCGGCGTGATTGAGTCGGTGGGGCCAAGCGTGAGCCCCACCCGCATCGGTGAACGGGTCTGGATCTATGAAGCCACCCTGGGCCGCTACTGGGGCACGGCTGCGCAGTTCAGCGTGGTGCCTGCGCACAAGGCCGTGCCGTTGCCGGCCGAGGTGGGCTTCGAGGCGGGTGCCTGCATGGGCATTCCGGCCATGACCGCCCACCGCTGCGTGATGGCCGACGGCCCGGTGGCCGGAAAAACGGTGCTGGTCACCGGGGGTGCCGGAGCGGTGGGCTACTACGCCGTGCAGATCGCCCGCCTGGAGGGGGCCCGCGTCATTGCCACCGTCAGCCGCGACGAGCAGGCCGAGCGGGCCCGCGAGGCGGGGGCACACGAGATCATCAACTACCGCACCGAGAATGTGGCCGAACGTCTGAAGGCCATCACCGGCGAGGCTGCCGGCGTGGACCGCGTGGTCGAGGTGGCCTTCGGAGCCAACCTGGCCACCAGCGTGGCCGTACTCAAGACGGGTGGCGTGATCGCAAGCTATGCATCGGACGCCGTGCCCGATCCGGCACTGCCCTTCTGGCCCATGCTGGCCAAGGACCTCACCCTGCGCTGCGTGCTGGTCTATGCCATGTCGCGCGAGGCGCATGATGCAGCAGCCGACTGGATCAGCAACGCCCTGCACAAGGGAGCGCTCAGGCACCAGATCCATCGGGTCTTCGAGTTTGACGACATCGCCTCGGCCCATGAGGCGACGGAGTCGATGAAGCA
>JBKCEY010000148.1:0-3907 GCA_046304115.1 Burkholderiales bacterium
CCAATGCCCTTGCGCACAAGACGGGCGAGCGAGTGGGGCTTGTACCAGCCAAAAGGCCGGTCGATGTGCTGTTGGTGCCTACGTCGGGTTTGTCGCGGACCGTCAAGGCTGCGGGGCACACCGTTCAGTTCCAACGCATGAGTCAAAGGAAGGTCCAGCTTGCCACGAGTGCCAAGGGCCAGGTTTTGCTCGGGCTGTGGGCCCAGGGAATGAAAAACCTCACAACACGGGAGATCCACCGCGCCACGGGTGATTGGCCTGAGGACGAAGTCGATCGCTACGCAGCGCTGATCCCGGCGTGGCTTCGCACCGCCATCCAACAAGCCAACACGCCACGCAAATCCGTCAGGATCGGTTTGTCGGGTGCGTATGACTGGTCCAACCCGAATATCCGGGACAACCTGCTGATCGGTAAGGTGCTCGAAAAGCACCAATTCGAAGACGTGGCCCGGCTGTGCTTGTACTACGGTGTCCCCAAGGTCAAACGCGTGTTCAAGCGACATGCGTTTGAGCCCATGACCAGCGCCAGTGTGAGCCGGATGCTGAGCAATATCAGCAAAGGTCTGCGTGCCGCACAGAAGCAAGCCAATGAATGAACTCGAGCTGGAATTGATGCCCGAGGCGACACGACAAAACTTCGAGCGCCTCAAGGACGACCCCAGACTTGCGGGCTTTACCCTGGTAGGTGGCACTGCATTGGCCTTGCAACTGGGGCACAGGATCAGCGAAGACCTGGACTTCAACCTGTTTGGTCAGAAATTGCCGATCAGAGCCCTCGATGAGCTTTTGGAAGAGTTGGCTGCAGGTGGCGCCAGGATTGAAAGCCTGATCACACCCGAGCAAAAGTTGAGATTCAAGATCAATACGTCAGAGACTCTTGATCACTACATTCAGGACTACCTGATCGACGGTGCGAAGGTGAGCTTTCATGCTCGCAATGATGGTGATCGGCCCAGAGTGCAAATCGACTTTCTGAAGTCAACCCCGAAGAGAGTGATTTCCGAGACGGGCTTTGATGTGCTGGGCATCGAGGGGCTTTTTGTGATGAAAAGTATCGTTGTCTACGACCGCGTGAAGTCTCGAGACCTTTACGACTTGATGGTCCTCACAAGAGACCGGGGCCATACCGTCGACGATATTCTTGCAGCCATCGATGCTTATCTGCCCATCAGAAACAAAGATCCGGAGTATTTCAAGAGCGTGGCTACAGGCGTCATTCCGCTGGATAAAAACGATGAGGGCTTTGCCAGCATCCGCCTGAACGTGAAGATGGCGGACATCTACAGGCACTTCAAAAAACTGATTGACGACCACGAGATCAGGGCCGTCCAGAGGTTGCGTCAACGATGAACACCATGACCTGCCAAGGCTGCCCGGCACAGGCGATGCCACTCCTTATCATGCGGGCCTTGGTGCGGTCAGCCTTCACTGCCAAACGCCGCATCAAGCCGCTGAATCGAGGTCTCAACCGCATCTCCCGCCAGCATCGCCAGGCGCAACCGCGCTAGCGCCGTCGTGTATCGGGCCTGAGCGAGGTCGCGCTGAACGAGCGCCAACTGCTGCTCGGCATTCAGAACATCAATGATCGTTCGGGATCCAGCCTGCATTGAGCGACGGTTTGAGGTCACCAGTTGCTCGGCCGATTGAATGGCCCTCATCAGCGCCTGAATGCGCCGCTCGCCTTCGGTAGCACTGCGATATTCACGATGCACCCGGACCGAAAGCTCACGTCGAGCGCCCTCCAGCGCCTCTTCTGCCCGCATCAGATCGGCGGTGGCCTGTCGCACACCCGAATCAATCAGGCCACCGGTATAGAGGGGCACATTGAGCTGCAGCCCGATCGTACGATTCTGGTATTTGAGCGCGGGCGTGACGATGTTTTCGCTGGAACTACGAATCACCTGACCCACCAGATCCACCGTGGGCTTGCGGGCTGCGCCGGCCTTGTCGACCTCCAGCCGAGCGGCGTCGCGACGCGCTGACAGCGTTCTCAGTTCAGGGCTGCTCGCCTCGGATCGCCGGATCCAGGCCTCGATATCGCCCGATTCGAGTGCCGGCAAAGTGAGCCCAGTCGCCGGCAAGCCCTTGAGATCACCGAAGGGTCGCTGCACCAGCACCGCAATCTGTCGACGGGTGCTGTCGATCTGTTGCTCGGCCTCCAGTCGCTGGGCCTGGTTCAGATCAAGACGGGCCTGAACTTCATCGATATCAGTCCGAACACCCGAGCCTGCAGCAAATGCCGACTGCACGGCAGCCAACTGGGTGCGAAGGGTATGTTCCTGCACCCTCACCAGCCTGAGCTGATCCTGCGCCAGAAGCGCCTCCAGATAGGCGCCTGTCAGACGCACCGCAAGATTGCGCGTTTCGGACTCCACCGTGGCCTGCGCCTCGATGACCGATTGGTCGGCCAGTCGCAGGTCCAGCATCAGCGCGGGTCGGTACAGGGGCTGGCGCAGGTTCAGGGTGTAGTTCTGTCCGTTGTATTTTTCATCGGTACTCAACTGCGTATCGCCCGAGCCTTGGGTTCGACTCAGGTCATTGCGATTGACCGATGCCGAGAAGCCAAGATTGGGTCGCAAACGAGCCTGTGCCTGCGGCAGGCGCTCGAGCTGGGAATCAGCAGCCGCACGCGCTGCACGCAGAGTGCTTTCTTCCTGAACGGCTGCACGCCAGGCCTCGAGCAAACCCAAAGACCGCGCCGATGCACTCGGCAAGGCCTGTGTTGGCGAAGCGGTGCTCGCACCCTGGGCCAGCACCATCTGAGTCGGGGCTTGCGGTGCGCGGACTGAAACCGTCGCCAACGAACGCGAGGCGGCAGACGTCTGGGCTTCAGAGGACGACGCGACTGCAGCGCCGCCCCAGAGCGACGCGCTTACCCAGAGCGCAGCGCCAAGCTCGAGGGACGCGCTGCGTCGTGCTGCGACTCGTCGCTCCAACCCCCTTGAGTGCGCCATGGATCAATCCTCGCCCATGCTGCCCACCATCCGGCGCAACAGCGGCGCGGTGAGGTAGGTCAGCACCGAACGCTCGCCGGTCTTGATCACGACATCGGCAGGCATGCCTGGCTGCATGCGGCGCTCGCCCAAGGCCTTCATGCCAGCCGCCGTCAGTCGGACACGGGCAAGAAAGTAACTGATCTGCAGCTGCGGGTCGGTCAGCAGATCCCGAGAGATTGAAATGACTTCGCCTTCGGCCACCAGACCCGGCGTCTGCCTGAAGGCGGAGAACCGAACATCGGCGATCAACCCGGGCGCAACCTTGTCGATCAGGTGGGGCTCAATATAGGCCTCCAGCATCAGCGGCTCGCCTTCAGGCACGATATCCCTGAGCTTCTGGCCTGCCTGAATCACCGCACCTGCCGATTGCACCTGCAGTCCGACCACCTGACCTGCAGCCGGCGCGCGAATCTCGATGCGATCCAGATCGGCCCGCACTGCCACGAGCTTTTCTGCCTCGGCCTGAACATCGCGCTGAACGTCAGTCAGCTGCGCTCGCACTTCCTTGCGTTCTTCCTGGATCCGTGAGGTCGCACGCTGTCGCAGCTCGTCAATCGCATGACGTGCACGCTGCACCGCGCCTTGCGATTCGGCGATCACCGCCTGCAGGTCGGCCAGGTTGCGCTCCAGTTCAAGTTGCCGATTGCGAGGCGCGTAGCCGTCTTTGACCAGACCTCGCGTCTGGGTGAGTTCTTCTTCGATGAGCGCGAGTTGCCGTGCACGACTGCCCTGCACCTGCACCGCAGTCTGGATGATGGACTGCTGGCCTCGAACGCTCTCTTCAATGACCTGGAGGTCCGCCTGCAGTGCGGCTTTCCGGGAGTCAAAGAGCTGCTGCTGCGAGCGAATCTGGGCTTCGATGGCAGGGTCTTTGCGTGCAGCCAGAAGATCCTCGTGCCAATCGATACGAC
>JBKCEY010000149.1:0-7450 GCA_046304115.1 Burkholderiales bacterium
CGGGTCTTGCGCCGCACCGCCCAGCCTGCATGCAACGGAGGCAGCAGGATCTGTTCATCCAGCCCACGCAGGATGTCCGGAATCCCGGCCGACAGATCGTTATTGACCAGGATGGCGCAGGGATCGAAATCGGCCAGGCCCAGGCGGCTGCCGCGTCGCACCAGCGGCTCAACCGTGAGGGTCTGTCCATCAGGCAGGGTGTAGGTGGTGGGCTCGGTCACCTCGGGATTGAGCGAACCCAGCCTCACCACCAGCCCGGTCTGGCTGAGGATGGACTTCAGGCGCAGCACATTCTGGAAATAGAACATGTTGCGGGTGTGATTTTCGGGAATCAGCACCAGATTGCGCGCATCCGGGCAGTACTTTTCGATGGCCGAGACCGCGGCCTGCACGGCGAGCGGCACGGCATCGGGCGAGAGGTTGTTGAAGCCGCCCGGATACAGGTTGGTATCGACAGGCGCGAGCTTGAATCCAGCGTTGCGCAAATCGACTGAGCAGTAGAACGGAGGCGTGTGCTCCTGCCACAGCAGCCTGAACCAGCGCTCGATCCGCGTGGAGTCTTCGAGCAAGCGCCGCTCGAGTTCAAGCAGCGGGCCCGTAAGGGAAGTGACGAAATGAGGAACCATGCGCAGGGGCCAGTCGATCCAGGCAGCGGACGTGCATTGTAGCGCCGCCTCCCGACGGTCGGCTCCGAATCGGGACGTCTGAGACTGTCAGCGAAAGACGACGGTACGATGACCGTTGAGCATGACCCGGTCTTCAAGATGAAAGCGCAAGGCCCTCGCCAGCACGGCCCGCTCAACATCGCGACCGTATCGGATCAGGTCTTCGACCGTGTCGTCATGCTCGACCCGCACCACATCCTGTTCGATGATCGGCCCTTCATCCAGGTCGGCGGTCACATAGTGGCTGGTCGCGCCGATCAGCTTCACGCCACGCTCGAAAGCCCGGTGATAAGGCCGGGATCCCACGAAAGATGGCAGAAAGCTGTGATGGATGTTGATGATGCGGCCCGCCCATCGAGCGCAAATCTGCGGGGGCAGGATCTGCATGTAGCGCGCCAGAACCAGTGTGTCGATGGCCTGTTCCTGCAGCACGGACTCGAGACGCCCGAAGGCGGCAGCCTTGTCATCGGCAGGGATTGGCACATGAACGAAGTCGATGCCGTGGATCTCGACATCGCGGCGCAGTTCATCGTGATTCGAAATCACACAGGCCATCTCGCAATGCAACTCGCCGGCCCGCCAGCGGTAGAGCAGGTCGATCAGGCAGTGATCCAGCTTGCTGACCAGCACGGCAACCCGACGGGGTTGGCTCGAATCGGACAGGCGCCAGTTCATCTGGAAGTCCTGCGCGATCCGCTCGAAGGCTGCACGAAAGGCGGACACCCCCTCAGGCAGCGACGAGGCGAGCAGCGTGTTGCGCATGAAAAACCGAGCCGTGTCGCGATCGGCATGGTGATTGGCTTCGAGAATCCAGCCCCCTCGCTCGGCAATGAATCGGGAGACAGCGGCAACGATGCCGACGCGATCCGGGCAGTCGATGGTGAGGGTGTAGTGACGTTCGGCGTTCATGGAGCGCCATGGTGACACGGGGCGCGTCGCTTGCGCGAGGCGCCCCGTGGGATTGGGTTCGGTTCACTGAACAGAGCAGGCCTGGGTCCAGTGAACGGATCCCAGGCCTGCGCCCGCCAGAAAAACACTCCGGCAGGCACTGGCTTCATTCAGCTGCGATAGGCCGACTCACCATGCGAGGTGATGTCCAGACCCTCGCGCTCTTCGTCTTCCGGCACACGCAAGCCAACCAGCAGGTCGACCACCTTGAACGCGATGACCGAAACGATGGCCGACCACACGATGGTAATCAGCACGCCCTGGAGCTGGATCCAGACCTGAGCGCCGATCGAGTACTCAGGGTTCGCCGCATTGGCCACGTAGTCGAAGATGCCGGTGCCGCCCAGGCTCGGCGCAGCAAACACGCCGGTCAGCAACGCGCCGACAATACCGCCCAGACCGTGGACACCGAACACATCGAGCGCGTCATCGGCACCGAGCATGCGCTTCAAACCATTCACACCCCACAGGCAAACCACACCCGAGACTGCGCCGATCGCGATCGAGCCCATGGGGCCGACAAAACCGCATGCCGGCGTGATGGCCACCAGGCCTGCCACGGCACCCGAGGCTGCGCCCAGCATGGAGGGCTTGCCCTTGAGCATCCACTCGGCAAACGACCATGCCATCGTGGCAGCCGCTGTTGCGACCAGGGTATTGATGAAGGCCAGTGCAGTGACACCGTTCGCTTCGAGGTTGGAACCGGCGTTGAAGCCGAACCAGCCCACCCACAGCAGCGAGGCACCAATCATGGTGAAGGCGAGCGAATGCGGCGCCATGGCTTCGCGGCCATAACCCAGGCGCTTGCCCAGCATGAAGGCACCCACCAGGCCCGCGATACCGGCATTGATGTGCACCACCGTGCCACCTGCGAAGTCGAGCGCACCTTTGGCCCACAGCAGACCCGCGTTGGCGGTGACCGTCTCAAGCGTCTTGGCATCGGTGATGGCATCGGGGCCATCCCAGTACCAGACCATGTGCGCGATCGGCAGGTAGGAGAAGGTGAACCACAGCAGACAGAACAGCAGAACAGCCGAGAACTTGATGCGCTCAGCGAAGGCACCCACGATCAGCGCCGGCGTGATGGCGGCAAAGGTGAGCTGAAAGGCGATGAAGATGTACTCGGGAATCACCACGCCCTTGCTGAAGGTGGCAGCCACCGAGTCGGGGGTGACGCCTTTCAGGAAGAGCTTGTCGAGGCTGCCAAAGAAGGCGCCAGGCCCACCAAAGGCCAGCGTGTAGCCATAGACGACCCAGAGCACGGCGATCATTGAAAAGACCATCATCACCTGCATCAGCACGGAGAGGATGTTCTTGGAGCGCACCAGACCGCCATAAAAGAGCGCGAGGCCCGGCAGGACCATCAGGATCACCAGCACGGTGGCGACCGTCATCCAGGCGGTATCGCCCTTGTTGGGCGTGGGTGCAGCGGCGGCTTCGGCAGGGGCTTCCTTGGCCTCTTCCTTGGCTGCAGGCGCTGCGGCCGGTGCTGCTTCAGCTTTGGCCGGCTCGGCCGTGGCCGCCGGTGCGGCCTGGGCGAGCACGATCGGCTCGGGCTTGATTGCGGATGCGGTCGGTACGTCAGCCGCGACGGATGGGGTGAGCGCAGCCATCCCCAGGGTTGCCATCAGCGCCAGGGCGCCAAGCAGTCGTTTCATGATCAGCCTCTTGATTCCAGTGTCTTGGGATTACAGCGCGTCGGTGCCGGTCTCGCCGGGCCGGATGCGAACGACCGGCTGCAGGTCGTAGACGAAGATCTTTCCGTCGCCGATCTTTCCGGTGCGCGCGGCACCTTCGATGGCCTCGACGGCACGATCGACCAGTTCGTCAGCCAGAGCGGCTTCGATCTTGACCTTGGGCAGGAAATCGACAACGTATTCGGCGCCACGGTAGAGCTCGGTATGGCCCTTCTGGCGACCGAAACCCTTGACCTCGGTGACGGTGATGCCCTGCACACCAATGCCCGACAGGGCCTCGCGGACCTCGTCGAGCTTGAAGGGCTTGATGATGGCGGTAATGAGTTTCATGGGGACTCCATCAGGGCAGGCAGCAGTGCGTTGCGCACCGCTGCCGCCACAACTTCAAAGGAATGGATTCAGGCTCAGAAGGTCCGGGCGACGGACAGGACCAGGCCGGTTTCGCCCAGCTTCTTGCCCTTGAATGTGTAGAGGGTCTTGTCGGCGTTGGTGCCGTAGACATTGGCGCCCAGCATCCAGCCGGCCAGGTCATAGGTCACGCCGACCTTGTAGTCGGTGTAGCTGAGGTCGCTGTAGTTCTTGACCGACTGGTAACCCACATGCGCGCCCAGGGTCAGCTTGGGCATGATCTCGGCGCTGTAACCCAGGTCGAGGTAGTAGGAGCCCTTGGAGTCGCCGGCACCGCCAACGGTACCGCTCAAGCCGAAAAAGTTGGACAGCGCGTAGTAGACCTTGGCACTGAACGGGCCGGTGCTTACGCCGGCATAGGCCTCGAAGTTGCTGTACCTGGGTTTTCCAGAGAAGCCGCTGTAGTAGGCACCCGGATAGAGGTAGTAGATCGCGCCCAGATCCAGCGTCACGTCCTTGGCGATCTCGAACTTGTAGCCGCCGTAGAAATCCATCTCGAGACCGCGGCCGTTGGCGTAGAAATCATCCGAGACGGTCGAGTTCCAGTTGCCAAGATAGAGTCCGCCCGGACCCGTCCAGTCGATTCCGCCCTGGATGGCAAAACGTTTCTCGGTCTGAGAAATGCCGCGAAACCGGTAATCACTGGTCAGGGCAATGTTCGCGGTCAGGGGGCTGGCGGCAGGGGCCGACTGGGCCACGCTGACGGCGGGCAGGCTGGCAAAAGCGCCAAGCAGGGCGAGGGAGAGAGCGGAACGTTTCATTTGAATGGAATCTCCGGAACGCCGATGACCGGGCCCATGCCCAGCCCCAAGCGGCGCATGGCTAAGGCTTTGCATTTCTCGTGCCATCGGCTCCATCCTGGTCTTGGCGCTGATCCGAGCCGTTGATTGGAGTCAATCGCCGCGACGGCCGTCAGTCATGCACCAACATGAGGCATTGCGGCGCATGAAGTGTCGACCGCCTGCGCCCAGTGATCGCCCTATATTGGTGCATTACGTCAAGGTCGTGCAGGCCGAAAGTCTTAGGCCATCAGTGCCAGAGCAGGCGGCAAAGTGGGAAAACCTGCGTGCTAGACTCGTTTCAACCCCTCTGGAACGGCACATCTCATGGACAAAACCTCCTTCCTCCACGAGGCGCAGCAGCGTCTGTCCGAACTGCTGCGCTCCAGCCCTGCGGCCGACATCGAGCGCAACGTCAAAGCGTTCATGGCGCAGACCTTCCAGCGGATGGACCTCATCACGCGCGACGAGTTCGAGCTCTTCGAAGCTCGTCTCAATCATCTTCAGACCCGCATTGCCGAGCTCGAGGCCCGCCTGGGCTCCGAATCCACTTCAGCCACAAGCCCGAACCCCGACACCAGCGTCTGAGCCGGGGTTCGGATGTCGCTCGCGATTGTCCGAAGCCGCGGGCTGGTGGGAATCCAGGCTCCGCCCGTCTCAGTCGAAGTGCATCTGGCCAATGGTCTGCCAGCCTTCACCATCGTGGGCCTGCCCGACGCCCAGCTGAAGGAAAGCCGAGAGCGAGTGCGCGCGGCGCTCCTGCAATCGGGATTCGAATTTCCCCAGCGACGCATCACCATCAATCTCGCCCCGGCAGACCTGCCCAAGGGTTCGGGGCGTTTCGATCTGCCGATCGCCATCGGCATCCTGGCGGCGCAGTCGGGTTTACCAGCCCACCGGCTGGCCGAGATCGAGCTGATGGGTGAGCTCTCACTCACGGGGGATCTCAAGCCCATCCACGGTTCACTCATTCTGGCTTTGGCAGCGCGGCGGGACGCCCCCGAGCGCTCCATGGTGCTGCCCAGGCAGAGCGCTGCCGAGGCCGTGGCCACCGGCCATGCCCACCTGCTTGCGGCCGGCTCCCTGGCCGAGGTCTGGGCCCATCTCATCGGCACGGCACCCTTGCCGCGGACACACGGGCCCGAAGCCCCCCACAAACCCCCTGCGCCCCTACCCGATCTGGCCGATGTCCGGGGTCAGGCGGGTGCGCGGCGGGCCCTTGAAATCGCAGCGGCAGGCGGACATCACCTGCTGTTCATCGGTCATCCGGGCACCGGCAAGAGCATGCTCGCCCGGCGCCTGCCCGGCATTCTGCCGGCCATGACCGACGACGAAGCCCTCGACGCTGCCGCCCTGCATGCCCTGAGTGTGCCGGGCTGGCATGCGGGTCTATGGGGGCATCGGCCCTTCAGGGGGCCGCATCACAGCGCCTCAGGGGTTGCCCTGATCGGTGGTGGGTCACCGCCCCGACCCGGCGAGGTTTCGCTGGCCCATGGCGGCGTGCTCTTTCTGGACGAAGTGGGTGAGTTTCGTCGAGACGCCCTGGAGGTGCTTCGCGAACCCCTCGAAACCCGGCGGGCCAGCCTGTCGCGCGCAGCCCGTTCGGCTGATTACCCCGCGGCATTCCAGTTGGTTGCAGCCATGAACCCGTGCCCCTGTGGCTGGATGGCGCATCCGTCGCAGCAGTGCCGCTGCTCGCCCGATGAGGTCCGCCGCTATCGACAGCGGCTCTCGGGGCCCTTACTCGACCGAATCGATCTGATCGTGGCCATGGAAGCCATCGACCCGTCCTGTTTGACCCGCACATCGCCCTCCGAGCCGAGCGCACCCGTGCGCGAGCGCGTGCAGCAGGCCCGCGCGCGCGCCCTCAGCCGTCAAGGGCTGGCCAATGCCGAGCTGCCCGATGCGCTCACCGATCTGCATTGCGCCCTGAGCCCCGATGCCCGCAGCATTCTTGAGCGTGCCATCCGTGTGCATGCCCTGAGCGCGCGCGCTGTGCCCCGCCTGCTGCGGGTGGCGCGCACCTGCGCCGATCTCGAAGGCGCCCCAACCCTTGCGGCCAGCCATCTGTCCGAAGCCATTCGCTGGCGCCTGCCCCTGGCCAGCCCTCGATCCACCCATCCGGAGCCGACCCCCTCATGACCTCTCCATCCGCCTCCACTGCCGCAACTCCGCCTCTGCCCGAAGGCTGCACCGATGTGGTCGACGTGGTCTCCGATGTGGTCTGCCCCTGGTGCTACATCGGCAAGCGCCACCTCGATGCCCTCATCAACAGCCTGCCCGCCTCGGATCAGGTCCTGGTGCGCTGGCATCCGTATCAGCTCAATCCCATCATGCCGCCCGAAGGCGAAGACCGGCAGGAGTACCTCGAAGAAAAATTCGGCAGTCGCGAGCGCGCCGCCAAGATCTACGAACGGGTCAGCGCAGCCGGCCGCGAGGCGGGCCTCGAGCTCGCATTCGATCGCATCACACGCATGCCCAATACCGCCTTGGCGCATCGGTTACTCAGCTGGGCCCAGGAATCGCAAGGTCCTTCCGGCGTGTCTTCACATACGCTGGCCGAAGCCCTGTTCAGCGCCTACTTCACGCAAGGCCGCAATGTGGGCGATCGTGAGGTGCTGCTGGAACTGGTTGGGCAAGCCGGTGGCAACCCGGCCGATGCGCAATCCTGGCTCGAGCATGAGGGCGGGATGGACACCCTCAAGGAATGGGCCCGCAAGGCCCGTGCATTTGGCATCAACGGCGTGCCGTTTTTCATCTTCAATCAGAAGCTCGCCGTCTCGGGCGCGCAGCCCGTTACGGTCCTCAAGGACGTACTGACCCAATCGCGCGAGGCGCGTGAGTCGGCTGCAGCGCGAAGCGCGTGACCAGGCTGCGGCGCGAGGCGCGTGACCAGGCTGCGGCGCGAGGCGCGTGACCAGGCTGCAGCGCGAGGCGCGTGAGGCCATCGCCG
>JBKCEY010000150.1:0-21753 GCA_046304115.1 Burkholderiales bacterium
TGACCACCTCGGCCACATCATGCGGATCAAAGCCCAGCCGGTGCATGCCGGTATCGATCTGACCCAGATCGGCAGCCCCGCAGGCCCGCGGGGTAACCCCGTCGGAATGGGGTCTTTCAGTGAGCCCGCGCCCTGATCGGGTGGCAAGGCCTCGAGCCATTTCAGCTGATCGGCGTTGTGAACCACCAGAGCCAGGTTCTCGGCACGCGCCTGCTCGAGATCGCTCGGGTCGAAGGTGCCTTCAAGCATGAGCAAGGGCCCGGCATAGCCAAGTGCACGCAGACGGGCTGCCGAGTCGAATTCAACCAGCGCCAGTCCATCGCTGCCAGCCAAACCCTGCAAGGCCGCATCAAGGCCATGGCCATAGGCATGGGCTTTGATCACGGCCCAGATCCTCGCTCCGGGCGCCTGCCGGCGCACGCAGGCCAGATTGGCTTGCAGGGCATTGGGCAGAATCTCTGCAACGATGGGTCGCGACATCGGGTCACTATAGCGTGCTATAACGGCGCCGCACCCGAGGACCGAATGAGACGCGGTTTCTACACCATCATGGCGGCGCAGTTCTTCTCGTCGCTGGCCGATAACGCCCTGCTGATCGCCGCCATTGCGCTGCTGGTCGAGCTTGCCGCGCCCGAGTGGATGAAGCCGCTGCTGAAGCTGTTCTTCACGATCTCGTATGTGATGTTGGCACCCTTCGTGGGCGCCTTTGCCGACGCGCTGCCCAAGGGTCGGGTGATGTTCATCACCAACACCATCAAGGTGGTGGGCTGCATGCTGATGTTCTACACCATCCATCCGCTGCTGGCCTACGCGGTTGTAGGGCTGGGCGCTGCAGCCTACTCGCCCGCCAAATACGGAATCCTCACCGAGCTTTTGCCCCCCGAAAAACTGGTGGCGGCCAACGGATGGATTGAAGGCACCACCGTGGGTTCGATCATCCTGGGCACGGTGGTGGGCGGCGTTCTGATCAGTCCGACGGTATCGAGTGCCCTGCTGGGCCTGGACCTGCCCCACCTTGAAACCGGGATCGATACCCCGGCCGAGGCGGCCATTCTCGTGATCGCTGGCCTGTATGCGATCGCGGCTGCCTTCAACCTGTTCATCCCGGATACGGGCGCACGGTATGAACGGCAATCAGCCAATCCGATCAGGCTCGTCGCCGATTTCGCCCGCTGCCTCACGATTCTCTGGAAAGACAAGCTCGGTCAGATCTCGCTCGCCGTCACGACCCTTTTCTGGGGAGCGGGCGCCACTTTGCAGTTCATTGTCCTCAAGTGGGCTGAAGTTCAGCTGGGCATGCCGCTCAACCGTGCAGCCATTCTTCAGGGCATCGTGGCTTTGGGTATTGCGGTTGGCTCGGTGGTTGCGGCCCGCTTCATTCGACTTCGGGTTTCGCTGCGGGTACTGCCGTGCGGTGTGGCCATGGGACTGATCGTGCCGGTCATGACCCTGGTGCACTCCCTGGAGATTGTCTACCCCCTGCTCGTGGTCATCGGCGCACTGGCCGGATTTTTCGTGGTGCCCATGAATGCCCTGCTCCAGCACCGAGGCCATGTCCTGATGAGTGCCGGCAGTTCGATCGCAGTGCAGAATTTCAATGAAAACTTCAATGTTCTGCTGATGCTGGGTTTGTACGCGCTCATGCTCAGCGCGGGCTGGCACATCAACACCATCATCGTCATCTTCGGCAGCTTCGTGGCGCTGACCATGCTGGGTGTTCTCGCACTGCATCGTGCCAATCAGCGCCGATTCGACTCGGTCGCCCAGATCCCGGACCGCGGTCACTGATCAGTTCACCAGCGCCCGGGCCAGCAGGAGATCCTGCCAGGCTTTGGCCTTGTCGCCCGGTGAGCGCAGCAGGTAAGAGGGATGGTAGGTCGCAACCACCGGGATTTCGCCCGAACGATGTACCGTTGCGCGCAGCCGGCCGATGGTCTCATCGGTCTGCAACACGGCCTGGGCCGCGAAGCGACCGACCGCCAGAATGACGCGCGGCTGCACAGCAGCGATCTGCGCGCTCAACCACGGCCGGCACTGGGCAACCTCTTCCGGTTGGGGATCCCGGTTCCCGGGAGGCCGGCACTTGAGCACATTGGCCACAAAAACATCACGGCCGCGATCGACACCGATCGCAGCCAGCATCTGATCGAGCAACTGGCCGGCCGGGCCCACAAACGGAATGCCTTGCAGATCTTCCTGTTCACCGGGTGCCTCGCCCACGACCATCCAGGAAGCCGGGGCCGGCCCGCTGCCAAACACCACGTGCTTGCGGCCAGCGGCCAGGGCGCATTTCTGACAGGCAAGAACCTCGGCCCGCAGCGTGTCCCAGGGCAGAATGGGCTTCAATGGCGCCGCAACAAGGTTCAACGACTCCAGCTTCAATGGCTCGGGGCCGGGCGTCACTGAACCGACATCGGGCGCCTGCGTACGCGGTTTCCAGATCGGCCCGAGATCGAGCGCAGCCCAGGCCCGCTGTTGTTGCTCATTCATGGCTCTGCCCCACTGCAGACTCGATGCGGCGTCGCATCACAATGGCATCTTCACGAACGCCTTCATGGGCGGGGTAATAGCCGCGGCGCAATCCGATCCGCTGAAAGCCAGCCCGCTCATACAGACGCAAGCCCGCGAGATTGGAAGGGCGGACTTCCAGCAGCATGCCATGGGCTCCCCGGGCTCGCGCATTACGCATCAGCCACGACAAGAAGGCGCCCCCCAGGCCCTGACCCTGAACCGGCGCGTTGACGCTCAGATTGAGCAAATGCAGGTCGTCAGGAGTCCACATCAATACCGCGTAACCCAGCAGTTGCAGGGTGCTCAGCGGCTCATGAACGGGATCGGTCTCGAAGACCCAGCAGTCATAGCCCGCCTTGAGGGAATCTGCGAAGTTGCCCCGCGTCCAGGGCGCCTGAAAAATCAGCGCTTCGACCCGACTGACCTCATACAGGTCGGTCAACTGCATGGCCCGGGCTCGCCAGTGCTCGCCGCTGGCCATCACGGTTCAGCGGCCCGGCGGGCAGCCCGCAGTCGCTCCTGCTCATCGCGATCCAGGGCGACCTTGTCGCGCAGGTAAAACGGCACCGCTTCGGCCGGGTCGATGGCTCGATCGGACAGCCCACCGATCAGGGCGAGTTCGGCCACTGCCCAGGCATCGGGCTGTTCGGCGCCCACCTCGGCCTGATGCTCAGCCAGCGCCGGGTACACCCGAAACGCATCGCCCGCAAAGCGCAAAGAACCGGAGACACGCTCACGTTCGCCAATCCAGTCGGCAGCCTGCTCGGGCGAACACAGGACCGGTCCGAAGACCGCCTGCGGCCAGGCCAGATCATCGAGCCACCTTGTGTCCGAGGCAGAAGGCAGAGGGTCGGCAGGGGGCGGGTCGAACACCGCATAAGCGACTTCGTTCATGCGCACGTCGAGCGCCACAACAATCGGACTGCTCGCGGGCCGAGCGCCACCGGCGCCTTCTCGAGGGCCGGGCTTCAGCCGGCTATTGGCATAGGCCGCCTGCCAGGCCAGGGTGGTCAGGCTGTCAACCGGCACCACGGGGCAGGACCATCCCAGCGCAAGGCCCTGAGCAACCCCGCAGGCTACCCGCAGTCCAGTGAAGGCTCCAGGCCCTGCACCAAAGCCAATCAGCTCAATCGGGCGCCCGGATTCATCGTCTTGATTGGAGGCAGCGCCGATGCCGTCAGACAACCCGAGCACGGCATCAACCATCTCCAGCACGGATCGGGATTGGCCCGGGGTCAGGGGTTCTGACCGATGGTTCTGTCGCACGGTGCCTCCCTCGCGGATCAACAGGGAGACGGAACACACCGCGGCGGTGGTGTCGAGCGCGAGCACCCTCAGGGGCTCCTGCGCGTCACGAAGAACCGGTAGACAAGGCATGATGCATTCTAATCGCCCGACTGCGGCGATCATGAACAAGCCCCCTGTCCATCATGAACAAGCCCCAACCCCGGATCGGAGCCCCTGAAGCCCAGGGCCCAGTGTCTGCCGAAAGCCAGCCTGCCGCAGGCACGACCATCACGCAGCAGACAGGTGCAGGCTCAAGCGCCACTCGCCATCTGCTGGTGGTCGATGACGATCAGCGTCTGCGAGATCTCCTGCAGCGCTATCTGACACAGCAGGGCTTCGAGGTTTCAGTGGCCGACAGCGGCGCTGCGCTCAATCGACAGTTGCATCGGCGCCTGTGGGATCTGATCGTGCTCGACATCATGATGCCCGGGGAAGACGGGCTCTCCATCATCCGTCGGCTGCGGTCTGCAGGCGAACAGGTGCCGATCATTCTGCTCACGGCCCGCGCAGAGGACGTCGATCGGATCATTGGCCTGGAGATGGGGGCTGACGACTACCTGGCCAAACCCTTCAATCCACGCGAGCTGCTGGCCCGCATTCATGCCGTCTTGCGCCGTCAGCCTTCGCGCGAACTGGCGGCGGCGCCAGCTCTGGATGATTCACGGTTCAGGTTTGGTGACTTTGAGTTCGATCCGGCCCACCGCAGGCTTCTCAGGAATGGCGAACCGGTCGAGTTGACCACGGGCGAGTTTGCGCTGCTCAAGGTGCTGACCGCGCATGCCCGGCAACCCCTGAACCGCGACAAGCTCATGCTGCTGACCCGCGGACGGGAATACGGCGCATACGACCGCAGCCTCGATGTTCAGGTCTCGAGACTTCGCAAGCTGATCGAGCACGATCCAGCCCATCCGCGGCACCTGCAGACTGTCTGGGGCGTGGGCTATGTCTTTGTGCCCGACTGATCGGACGCGCCTGGACCGCACGCCATGATTCATTCGCTGTTCCTGCGAACCTTCGGCCTGATTGCCCTGCTGCTCGCAGCCAGCCTGCTGGCGTGGCTGTGGCTCCTGCAACAGGCCCAGATCGGTCCGGGAGCAGCACGATTTGCCACTGAAGCAGCGTCCCTGATCAACCTGACCCGAGCGGGCCTGATGACGGCGAGTGATGCCGAAAGAAACCTGCTGCTCGCCATGCTGGATCAGGACGAAAGCATTCGGGTTCTGGCCGCGAGCCCACAGGATCGAGTGGTCGCCTGGCCGTCGGATCGGGGCCCCGCAAACCTCGTCACCGAATTGCAGGAGCGTATTCCCGGTGTGCGGTTGGCCCGGGAGGTCAATGATGTCGCGGGGCTCTGGCTTGGCTTCGAGATCGACACCGACCCCTACTGGTTGATGCTGGGCGAAGACCGACTGCAGAGACACCAAAGCGGCCTGGTGCTGGGTGGCTGGTTGCTGGCCGCGGCAGGGCTGTCGGTGATCGGAGCCCTGGGCATCAGCATGCGCGTGCAGCGCCCGCTGTCGAGGCTCGGGCAACGATTGGGAGCTGTCGCTGCCGGCGAAGCCGTTGCGTTGCTGCCAGAGTCAGGTCCGCAGGAGCTTGTTCGCGTGCACCGTCAGTTCAACCAGATGGCCCGCGAACTGGCCCGTCTGGAGCAGGACCGCGCGGTTGCTCTGGCCGGCATCTCCCATGACCTCAGGACGCCGCTGGCCCGCGTGCGCCTCGAACTCGAAATGGCGCCTCTGGATCCCGAGGTACGCCACGCGCTCGAAGAGGATCTGAACCTGATCAACCAAAGGATCGGCCAGTTCATCGAGTTTGCCCGTCCATCGCCGGCGGGCCCCTGGACACCGCTCGATCTGCCGACCGTCATTGCGCAGATTCTGGCTCGCCTTGTGCCCACAGAAGGCAGTCATGCTCCCCGCTATGAGCTCGACATCCCTGCCGGCCTGCGCTGGTCAGGGCCGCTGCCCTCACTCGACCGGATCCTGGTCAACCTGGTGATCAATGCCATGCACCACGGGCGGGATGAACACGGCCAGCTTGAGCTCCAGTTGAGCGCACGTCGCGAGGGGCCGGCGCTCGTGCTCAGGGTCCGGGATCATGGGCCGGGCGTTGCGGCAACAGAGCTGGAGCGCCTGACAAGACCTTTCGAGCGCGGCAATGAGTCTCGCTCAGGCGCAAGCGGCAGCGGTCTGGGCCTGGCCATCGTGCGACAGATCGCGCGCCGGCATGGTGGCGATCTGTGTCTGAGCCTGCCCACGGACGGAGGGCTTTGCGTCCATGTCTGGTTGCAGGACGGCCCACCGCCCTACAGGGATCCCACCTGGCGTCCGTCAGCGATAGACCAAATCAATTGAAGGGATATCAACGATCAATTGGCCTCACTACACCTGCGGCCACTACAATTCGTCCGTCTGTTGTACAGGACAATTCTGATTCATTCACCCCGCGCCGTCAGGCGCGCAACGGAGATCACGATGCCCGCACTCAAAGGCACCAAGACCCATGACAACCTGAAGGCAGCGTTTGCTGGCGAGAGCCAGGCCAACCGCCGCTACCTGTATTTCGCAAACAAGGCTGACGTCGAAGGTCATACCGAAGTTGCCGCGCTCTTCCGCTCGACCGCTGAAGGCGAGACCGGCCATGCGCACGGCCACCTCGACTACCTCGCCGAAGTTGGCGATCCCGCAACCGACATGCCCATCGGCAGCTCGGCCAACAACCTGAAAGCAGCTGTCGCCGGCGAAACCCACGAGTACACCGACATGTACCCGGGCATGGCCAAGACCGCTCGCGACGATGGCTTTGACGAAATCGCAGACTGGTTCGAGACCCTGGTCAAGGCCGAGCGCTCGCATGCCAACAAGTTTGCCAAGGCACTCGAAGGCCTCGCCGCCTGATTCTGCTCGCGCAAATCCGTTCGGGGGCAGGAACGACGCAGGAGCGTCCAACCTGCCGCTGAAAGGCAGGGAGCTCTCGAGCTCCCTTTGTTTTTGACGCTCTGCTGATCGGCGCCGATTCGGATGCTGTCCAGCATGGCTGCTGTTGTTTCCTGATCCTCCGCCTTCCCATCCCTCCCTCCCTGACCATCCGGTGTGCCATGACTGCTCGTGAAGGTTCGCTCGAAGCCCCCACCCGACATCCGCTCGACTGGAAGAACCCGGCTTTCTACGACGAGAAGTCGGCGCTGGACGAAATGGAGCGGGTGTTCGACATCTGCCATGGCTGCCGCCGCTGCGTGAGCCTGTGCAACTCGTTTCCCACGCTCTTTGATCTGGTTGACGAGAGCGCCACGGGCGAGGTCGATGGGGTTGACCGCAAGGATTACTGGAAGGTCGTCGACCAGTGCTACCTGTGCGATGTCTGTTACCTCACCAAGTGTCCTTATGTGCCGCCGCACCCCTGGAACCTGGATTTCCCTCACCTGATGCTGAGGGCCAAGGCGATTCAGTTTCGTGAGGGCACGCCCACCAAATTCCGCGACACCACACTGGCCTCGACCGACCGCAATGGCAAACTCGCCGGTATTCCGGTCGTGGTCAAGGCGGTCAACGCGCTGAATCAGTCGGCCGGTTTCAGAAAGGTTCTCGAGGACAGGCTCGGAGTGCACAAGGACGCCTGGGTGCCCGAGTTCACCTCCAGCACCTTTGCCAAGACCGCCAGCCCTTCGCCCGCTCATCCCGTGCGCGACGGCACCCGAACGCCCGGCAAGGTGGCGGTCTTTGCGACCTGCTACGTGAATTACAACGAGCCGGGTATCGGCCATGACCTCCTCAAGGTTCTCGACCACAACGCCATCCCCTGGGTGCGGGTCGACAAGGAGGCCTGCTGCGGCATGCCCAAGCTCGAGCTCGGTGACCTCGAAGGCGTGGCAGCACTCAAGGATCAGAACATTCCCAAGCTTGCTGCACTGGCGCGAGCGGGTTACGCCATCGTGGCGCCCATTCCTTCCTGCGGCCTGATGTTCAAGCAGGAACTGCCTCTGATGTTCCCTGACGATGCGGACGTGCAGGCCGTCAAGGCCGCCATGTTCGATCCCTTCGAGTACCTGGTCGCGCGCAACAAGGATGGCCTGCTGCGCACCGATTTCTCGGGCGAACTGGGCAAGGTCTCGTATCACGTGGCCTGCCATCTTCGTGTGCAGAACATCGGCCAGAAGACCCGCGAGCTGCTCTCCATCATTCCTGGAACGGCAGTCCACACCGTCGAGCGATGCTCGGGGCACGCCGGAACCTGGGGCGTGAAAAAGGAATTCCACGAGACCGCCATGAAGATCGGTCGACCGGTCTTTCGGCAGATGGCTGAGCACCCCCAGGGCGAACCCGACTGGGTGGCCTCGGATTGCCAGCTCGCAGGCCACCATATCGTGCAGGGCATGAAGGGCAAGGGCGATGACAAGCTGGCCCATCCGATCACGCTGCTGCGCATGGCTTATGGCCTGCCGGGCTGAGGTCACTCCTCCTTCCACTGCTCCTTCGATTCACTTTTCCTTCGATCCACTCCACTTCTGTCACACCCACCATGACGACCGCCATGACCCACATCCGCCGCGACTCCCTGATGACGCTCGAGGCTTACTCCAAGGCCAGGCCCGAGTTCCGCAAGCGCGTGATCGAACACAAGAAGCGCCGCACAGTTGCTCTCGGCAACCATGTGACCCTGCTGTTTGAAGACGAACTCACCGTGCGCTACCAGATCCAGGAGATGCTGCGGATCGAAAAGATCTTCGAAGAAGAAGGCATTCAGCACGAACTCGCGTCCTACGATCCGCTCATTCCGGATGGCCGCAACTTCAAGGCCACCATGCTGATCGAGTATGCAGAACCTGAAGTGCGCCGCGCCGCGCTCGGGCGCCTGAAAGGGATCGAGCAAAAGGTCTGGATCCAGGTCGAGGGCTCGGCCCGGGTCTATCCGATCGCCGATGAAGACCTCGAGCGCGAAAATGATGAAAAGACATCGGCCGTGCATTTCCTGCGCTGGGAGCTGACCGAAGAAATGGCGGCCGCCCTCAAATACGGCGTCACGCTTTCGATGGGCATCGATCATGCCAACTATTCAGCAACGGTCTCGCCGCTCGCGACGGATATCCGGGGCGCGCTGGTGGCAGATCTGAGCTGAGTCCTGTCCTGAGGAACCGGGTGTCCTTCCGGTCCTGAACCAAAAAAATCAGATCGACATCAGCAACACGACGGCGTGGGCTTCAATGCCCTCGCCGCGTCCGGCAAAACCCAACTTCTCGCTGGTCTTGGCCTTGACGTTGACGGATCCGGGATCGAGATCGAGATCGGCAGCCAGGTTGGCCCGCATCGCGGGCACGTGAGGGGCCAGGCGCGGACTCTGGGCCACGATAGTGGCGTCCAGATTGGAGACCTGCCATCCGGCCTCCCGAACCCTTCGACAGGCCTCGCGAATCAGCACGCGGCTGTCGGCACCGGCAAAGGCCGGATCCGTATCAGGAAAGTGGTGGCCGATATCGCCCAGCCCAGCCGCGCCCAGCATCGCGTCGGTAATGGCATGCAGCAGCGCATCAGCGTCTGAGTGTCCCAGCAGCCCGCGGTCATGCGGAATCGTGACGCCACCCAGGATGAGCGCGCGGCCCGGGACCAGCGCATGAACATCCCAGCCCTGCCCGATACGCATTGGACGATGCCGGGTAGCCTGCTGTGAGTCGTGCAGGGCCTGGCGCATGGTGTTCAGATCGTCCATGGTGGTCACCTTGAAGTTGCGACGCGTGCCGGTCACGAGTTGAATCCGTGCGCCCTGCGCCTGCATGGCTGCGGCCTCATCGGTCACGCCTGCATGAATGGACAGGGCCTCGTGCAATGGACCACATCGAAAGACCTGAGGCGTCTGGGCCTGCCAGAGCCCGTCTCGGGACTCGGTCACTCCCGCAAGACCCGAGCCGCCGGACTGCTCGCGGCGCAGGGTATCGGCGACCGGCACTGCAAGCAAAGCGCCCTCGCACTCGCCCTGATCGAGCACGTCCTGCAGCGCCTGAAGGCTTGAGCCTTCCAGCCCTGGCCTGGCTGCGTCGTGAACCCAGACCCAGTCGTTCATCCTGGCGTGCCCTGCAGCCATCAACCAGGACACACCACCCAGGACGCTCTCGCGTCGCGTGGCGCCACCCACCGACGCCACCCTGACCCGCGGATGCTTCAAACCGGCCAGACCCGATGCGACGGTATCGTCGGGCGAGACCACCACCACGATGCATTCAATGCAATCGGAGTGCAGCAAGGCCCGTACCGAACATTCCAGAACAGTCATCCCGTCAAGAGACAGGTACTGCTTGGGCCGGTCAGCGCCCATCCGGGATCCCACGCCTGCGGCAGGGACAACGGCGACATGTCGCGACGATTCTTGGGGTGTTGTGGCGTTCATGCGCGGGGGCAAGGCCTTGGGTTCAAGGCGGGAAAGTTACAATTTTACTCATGCCCGCCTCCTTGCTGCCTGCCCTGGCCGAGCTCAATCAGCTCGCTCCTCCCGCCCCCGGCCATGTGCTTCGATTGCCAACCTGTCAGGGCAGTGCGGATGCGCTCGTTGTCGCCGATCTCGCCCAGCGGCTTGCTGCGCAGTCGCGTCTGCTGGTCGTGATCACGGCCGCTGCGCAGGATGCCCAGCGCCTGCTCGACGAGTGTCGCTGGTTCGCCCCTGGCCTGCGGGTGGGACTGCTTGCCGACTGGGAGACCCTGCCTTATGACAGCCTCTCGCCGCATCAGGATCTGATCTCGGATCGGCTGGCCACGCTGTATGGCCTTCAGCAGCGCAGCATCGACCTGCTGCTCGTGCCCGCCACCACGGCTCTGCATCGGTTGACGCCACCTTCTTTCGTTGCAGCGCACACCTTTTCGTTTCGACGCGGTCAGTCGCTCAACGAAGCGGCGCTGCGCGAGCAGCTCACGATTGCGGGTTATGAGCCCGTGCAACAGGTGGTTCGCCCCGGGGAGTACTGCGTGCGCGGGGGTCTGATCGATCTCTTTCCCATGGGCTCGAGCCTGCCCTACCGGGTGGATCTGCTCGACGACGAAATCGATACCCTGCGGGCTTTCGACCCGGACACTCAGCGTACGGTTTATCCGGTGGATGAAATCCGTCTGTTGCCCGGTCGTGAATTTCCGCTCGACGAACCTGCTCGAACCGCCTTCAGAGGCCGATGGCGGGAGCGCTTTGAAGGCGATCCGAGCAAGGCGGGCCCTTACCGCGACATCGGCAATGGCATCGCCAGCCCGGGGATCTTATCGTGGCTTGCGCTTTTTTTCGAGCAGACCGCAACCCTGTTCCAGCATCTGCCCGCGGATGCCCTGCTGCTGACCCAGGGTGATGTCGAGGGCGCAGCGCGTCAGTTCATTCAGGAAGCCCGACAGCGGCATGCGTTTCTGGGGCATGACAGCGCCCGCCCCTTGCTGCGACCCGATGAGCTCTTTCTCGACTCGGAGGCGTTCTTCATCGCGGCCAAGTCGCAAGGTCGTTAACCCCAGAGTGCCCGTGGCACCCAAACGCCGGCGGACCTGGGCGGCCCCCTGCCGCCGAGTGCCATTGAACGTCGTGCCAATGAGCCGCTCGAGCGTCTGCGGGCCTGGCACCACAGCCATGACGATCGCGTCTTGCTGGTGGCCGAATCGGCCGGGCGCCGTGAAACCCTGCAGCAGCTCCTTGCCGAGCATCACCTCGACTGGCCAGCCATCGAGACCTGGGAGGCCTTCCAGGTCGGGAACCTGCGCGAAGGCATCGTGGTGGGCCCTCTGCTCGAGGGGTTCGTGCTGCCCGGGCTTGCCGTCATCACCGAAAGCGAGCTCTTTGCCTCGGCAGCGGGCCGCAAGGGTCGGCGCCGTCGGGAAGCCACCACCGATCTTGACGCCATCATCCGGGATCTTTCCGAACTCACGGTTGGAGATCCGGTGGTTCATGCCCAGCATGGGATTGGCCGCTACCAGGGACTGGTCAATCTCGATCTGGGTGATGGCGTCACCGAGTTCCTGCACCTCACCTATGCCAACGATGCCAAGTTGTATGTTCCGGTATCGCAGTTGCATCTGATCGGACGCTACTCCGGCGCTGCCCCCGACGACGCGCCCTGCCATGTGCTGGGCTCGGGGCAGTGGGAAAAAGCCCGCCAGAAAGCGGCCAAGCGGGCCCGCGATACCGCCGCCGAGCTGCTCAACCTCTATGCACGCCGGGCGGCCCGACAGGGTCATTCGTTTCGATTCGAAGTCAACGACTATGAAGCCTTCGCCGAAGGCTTTGGCTTTGAAGAAACAGCCGATCAGCTCGCCGCGATTCACGCGGTTACTCAGGACATGGTCTCGGGCAAGCCCATGGACCGCCTGATCTGCGGCGATGTGGGTTTTGGCAAAACCGAGGTCGCTCTGCGGGCGGCCTTCATGGCCGCGGCCGACAACAAGCAGGTCGCCATCGTCTGCCCCACCACCTTGCTCGCCGAACAGCACTTTGCAACCTTCAGCGATCGCTTCTCGAACTGGCCGTTTCGTCTGACCGAGCTGTCGCGCTTTCGTACCGGCAAGGAGGTCAAGGCGGCACTTCAGGGGCTTGAGGATGGCAGCATCGACATCGTCATCGGCACCCACAAGCTGCTGGGTCGTGAAGTGCAATTCAAGCGGCTGGGTCTGGTCATCATCGACGAGGAGCATCGCTTTGGCGTACGCCAGAAGGAGGCCCTCAAGGCCCTGCGCGCCGAAGTCGATGTGCTCACACTCACTGCCACACCCATCCCGCGTACGCTGGCGATGAGCCTCGAAGGGATTCGTGATTTTTCGGTGATTGCCACTGCGCCGCAAAAGCGCCTGGCCATCAAGACCTTCGTGCGCCGCGAGTCGGATGGGGTCATCCGCGAGGCGCTGCTGCGTGAATTGCGCCGCGGCGGGCAGGCCTATTTTCTGCACAACGAGGTCGAGACCATCGAGAATCGCCGGAGCATGCTCGAAAAGCTGGTCCCTGAGGCGCGCGTCGTGGTGGCCCACGGCCAGATGCATGAACGAGAACTCGAGCGCGTCATGCGCGACTTTCATGCCCAGCGGGCCAATGTCCTGTTGTGTACGACCATCATCGAGACCGGCATCGATGTGCCCACCGCCAACACCATCGTCATGCACCGGGCCGACCGGTTCGGGCTGGCCCAGTTGCATCAGTTGCGCGGTCGAGTCGGGCGCTCCCATCATCAGGCCTATGCCTACCTGCTGATTCCGGATGAATCGGCCATCACGCGCGATGCCACCCGCCGTCTTGAAGCCATTCAGTCCATGGAAGAACTGGGTTCCGGATTTTTCCTGGCCATGCATGATCTGGAGATCCGTGGTGCCGGTGAGGTGCTGGGCGATTCGCAATCCGGCGACATGCAGGAGGTTGGATTCGGTCTGTTCAACGACATGCTCAACCATGCCGTGCGGGCCCTCAAGGCCGGGCGGGAGCCTGATCTGAGCGCGCCGCTCGAGGCTGTGACCGAAATCAATCTGCATGAGCCGGCGCTCCTGCCCGCCGATTACTGCGGGGACGTCCATGAGCGGCTCACGCTCTACAAGCGCCTGGCCAACTGCAATGACCTTGATGCCCTCGAGCGCATGCAGGAGGAACTGATCGATCGCTTTGGCAAACTGCCCGATGCCGCGCGAGCTCTGATCGAAACCCATCGATTGCGACTGTTGGGCACGCCGCTGGGCCTGGTGCGCATGGACGCCTCGTCTGAGGGCATCATGCTGCAGTTCATGGATAACCCCCCCATCCCCCCGGAGCGCATCATCCGCTTCATCCAGTCGCGCCGCGATGCGCGTTTAAGTGGCCCCAACCGGCTTCGCCTGAACCTGCAGACCCCAGACCTGGGTCAGCGGGTGCAGCGGCTGCGCGAAGTCATCAAGGCCCTGTCCGCATGAGCCGCCTGATCGTTCAACACCCTCACCTGTCTGATGCCGTGGTGCAGGCCTTCATTGAGGCCACCCAGACCGCGCCCGATCAACGGACCGCCACCATGGCGGGCTGGAACTCCGCCCGCATCGATGGTCCCGCGGTGGGCGCGCTGGCCCAGGCGAACCAGGTTGATGCCGAAATCGTCGCCCCCGGCCTGCGCCTGCAGGACTTCCGTCTGGCGGTGTTCGACATGGACTCCACCCTGATCACCATCGAATGCGTCGACGAGATCGCTGACTTTGCGGGCCGAAAGGCGGAGGTGGCTGCCATCACGGAAGCAGCCATGCGAGGCGAAATCGCCGACTACGACGACAGCCTGCGTCGCCGCGTGGGGCTGCTGGCCGGCCTCGGCGAAGAGACGCTCGAACGGGTCTGGCGTGAGCGGGTGCAACTCTCGCCGGGCGCACAGACGCTGATCACAGCGCTTCAGCAGGCGGGCCTGGCCACGCTGCTGGTGTCTGGCGGATTCACGTTCTTTACCGAACGGCTGCGAAGCCGGCTCGCCCTGACCTGGGCCCGCTCCAATCTGCTCGAAGTCGATGAAGGCCGCCTCACCGGGCGGCTCATCGGGCCGATCGTGAACGCGGGCGTCAAGCGCCGGATCGTGGAACAGGTCTGTGCACTGATGCAGATCACTCCGAGTCAGGCCATCGTGGTGGGCGATGGCGCCAATGATCTGCAGATGATGTCCATCGCGGGGCTCTCGGTGGCCTACCACGCCAAACCCATCGTGCGCAGCGAGACCACTCACGCCATCAATCACTGCGGGCTTGATGCCCTGTTGCAGCTCTTTGAGCCCCCAGGCGCGCGCTGACCTGGTCCGCTGACGCTTTCTGACAGATTCAAGCCGCTTCAGGCACGCTCGGCAATCCCGACAGCGCCATGGCGAGTTCGGACTCGTCGTAGTTCTGATCGTGCAGCTTGCCTGCCGCGTAATCGGCATAGGCCTGCATGTCGAAATGCCCGTGGCCGCACAGATTGAACAGGATGGTCTCGCTGCGACCCTCGCGCTTGCAGCGCAGCGCCTCCTCGATTGCACCCTTGACCGCATGGTTGGCCTCAGGCGCCGGCACGATGCCTTCATGCTTCGCAAACAGCACGCCCGCCGCGAAACACTCGGTCTGATGATAGGCCGTCGCCTCAATCAGGCCGAGCTCCTTCAGGTGCGACACCAGCGGCGCCATGCCGTGGTAACGCAACCCGCCCGCGTGAAATCCCGGGGGCGTGAAGGTTGAACCCAGGGTGTGCATTTTGGTGAGCGGCGTCATGTGGGCCGTATCACCGAAGTCGTAGGCATATTTGCCGCGCGTGAGCGAAGGACAGGCCGCTGGCTCGACCGCCACGATGCGTGCCTTGCGCCCACCCCGCAGCGCATCGCCAATGAAGGGAAACGCAATGCCGGCAAAGTTCGAGCCCCCGCCGGTGCAGCCCACGACCACATCAGGCCAGGCATCGGCCATC
Organism: Burkholderiales bacterium; assembly: GCA_046304115.1. Taxonomy (GTDB): domain Bacteria; phylum Pseudomonadota; class Gammaproteobacteria; order Burkholderiales; family Burkholderiaceae_E; genus UBA4615. Next base: position 15,178 of record JBKCEY010000150.1, read on the forward strand.
TGCATCTGCTCCATGGCCTCAATGCCGATGATGGTCTGATGCAGCAGCACATGGTTGAGCACCGAGCCGAGCGCGTACTTGGTGTCGTCGTTCCTGGCCGCCACTTCCACCGCCTCGGAGATCGCGATGCCCAGACTGCCCGGATGATCGGGCGTACGAGCCAGCACGCTGCGGCCATAGTCGGTTTGGCTGGAAGGCGACGGGAAGCACTGCGCGCCGTAGGTCTGCATGAGCGCCCGGCGGTAGGGCTTCTGGTCGTAAGACACCCGGACCTGAAACACCATGACCTCGATGCCAAAGAGCGAACCCGCAAACGACAGCGAGGTACCCCATTGCCCGGCCCCGGTTTCGGTCGAGAGCTTCTTGATGCCCGCCTCGCGGTTATAGAAGGCCTGAGCCACCGCGGTGTTGGGCTTGTGTGAACCTGCCGGACTCACACCCTCGTATTTGTAGAAGATCTTGGCGGGTGTGCCGAGGGCCTTTTCAAGGCGGTGGGCCCGAAAGAGCGGCGCCGGGCGCCACAGGCGATAGACCTCACGCACCGGCTCGGGAATCTCGACCTCACGCTCGGTGCTGACCTCCTGCATGATCAGGGCCATCGGAAAGAGCGGCGCCAGATCGTCGGGCCCGACTGGTTGCAGCGTGCCAGGGTGCAACACCGCCGGCGCAGGCGTGGGCAGATCAGCCTGAATGTTGTACCAGGCTTTGGGAATGCGGTTCTCGGGCAGCAGGTATTTGGTCGATTCAGTCATGGCAAAAACTCAGGGCAAAAAGTCAGGACAAAAAAGTCAGCGCCGGACAGTGAACACTCAGTGGACATCCTCGCAGGGGGATGCGGTCAGGTCATGGTCATCAGCGCCCGTGATGCGTACCCGCACAAACTGGCCGGCCTTGAAGGCCGGCAAGGCGCGAGACTCGGAGCGATGATCGCTTGAAGAAGAAGGCTCGATGCGCACCACACCGTCGATCTCGGGCGCATCGGCGCTGGAGCGGGCAATCACGCCCTCAGAACTCACGGTGTCGATCAGCACCCGCTGTACCGTCCCGAGTTTACGTTCGAGCCGGGCACGACTGATGGCCTGTTGCACGCGCATGACTTCGGCCTGGCGGGCCTCACGCACGGCATCAGGCAAGGCACCGTCTAGATCGTTGGCAGTCGCGCCTTCAACGGGCGAGTAGGCAAAACAGCCCACTCGATCGAGTTCGGCCTCGCGCAGAAACTGCAGCAGATGATCGAACTCGGCCTCGGTTTCGCCGGGAAAGCCCGCGATGAAGGTACTGCGCAACGTGAGATCAGGCACCTGGGATCGCCAGGCCTGAATCCGCTCAAGGTTGCGCTCACCGCTCGCAGGCCGCTTCATGCGTTTGAGGACATCGGGATGCGAATGCTGCAGCGGCACGTCGAGGTAAGGCAGGATCAGTCCCTCGGCCATCAGTGGCATGAGCTCATCCACATGGGGATAGGGATAGACATAGTGCAGGCGAACCCAGGCGCCATGCTCGCGGGCAGCCTGTCCCAGCTCGCGACACAACTCGGTCATGCGAGTACGCACCGGTCGGCCGTCCACAAAACCCGTGCGGTACCGGGTATCAACGCCATAGGCACTGGTGTCCTGCGAGACCACCAGCAGCTCCTTCACGCCGGAGCGGAACAGGCCCTGAGCCTCACGCACCACCTCACCGATCGGGCGGCTGACCAGGTCACCTCGCATGGACGGGATGATGCAGAAGGTGCAGCGGTGATTGCAGCCCTCGGAAATCTTGAGGTAGGCGTAGTGGCGGGGCGTGAGCTTGATTCCGCCTTCAGGCAACAGGTCGGTGAGAGGATCATGGGGCTTGGGCAGGTGGTCGTGCACATGCTGCATCACCTCTTCAAGCGCATGAGGTCCGGTCACGGCGAGCACCGATGGATGAACCTCACGCACCAGGGAGTCGGACTGCTCGCCAGCCTTGGCGCCCAGGCAACCCGTCACGATCACCCTGCCGTTTTCATTCAGGGCCTCGCCGATTGCATCGAGCGACTCCTGAACAGCCGCATCAATGAAGCCGCAGGTATTGACGATGACCAGATCTGCGCCCTCATAGCTGGGGGCCACCTGGTAGCCCTCTGCCCTCAGCTGAGTGAGGATGCGCTCGGAATCCACCAGAGCCTTGGGGCAGCCCAGCGACACGAACCCCACCCGACCGGGCCCGGAGGGCGCCGCCTGCTTGCGGCGGGCTACGAAGGCAGGCCGCCGGACCTCACGCGTCGGCACGCCCTCAACCTGCCGTCTTGCGATGGCCAGCAGTCGTGGCGGGTTCGGGGCTGCGCGGTGATCCTGCCGCGCCATTCACAGGGGGCTGGACGCCCGCACCGGGAAAAGGAAAGCCAGGCCACATGGTGCGCGCCTGATTCTGCATCTGTTCCTGCATCTGCACGAACATCTGCTTGGACTGGTCGATGTAGTGAGACATCATGCCCTGCACCATCGGCGCCTGGACCTGCATGAACTGGGTCCAGAGCTCCGGGTTGGCGGGCAGGCCCTTGCCTTCGTAGAAGGTCTTGGACTGCTCGTGGAATTTGCCTTGAATCTCGAGAAAAGCCTGCATGGTCTTTTCGAGATAGGCGCCCATCATCCCCTGCATGGCATCGCCATAGAAGCGGATGATCTGCGACAGCATCTGCGCTGAAAACAGGGGCGAACCGCCCGCCTCTTCCTCGAGAATGATCTGCAGCAGAATGCTGCGGGTCAGATCCTCGTCGCTCTTGGCATCGACGACCTTGAACTCTTCGTTGTCGAGCACGAGCTGCTTGACATCGGACAGGGTGATGTACGCACTGGTGCGCGTGTCATACAGGCGCCGATTGGGGTACTTCTTGATGAGACGGGGGGTTACTGCCATTTGAAACTGCTCCGGAGTGATGCTGATCGCGTGTCGGGTCAACCCATGTGCAGGCCACCGTTGCAGGAAAAATCTGCTCCGGTGGTAAAGCCTGCATCATCGGTGGTGAGCCAGCTGCAGATCGAGCCGATTTCTTCGGCTCGGCCCAGACGACGCACGGGGATGGTCTGGATGATCTTCTCGCGCACGTCCTCGCGAACGGCCATGACCATGTCAGTCGCAATATAGCCCGGCGACACCGTGTTGACCGTGACACCCTTGTTGGCGACTTCCTGGGCAAGCGCCATGGTGAACCCATGCATGCCCGCCTTGGCGGCCGAGTAGTTGGTCTGGCCAAACTGGCCCTTCTCGCCGTTGACCGACGAGATGTTGATGATGCGCCCCCAGCCCTTGTCGAGCATGCCGTCAATCACCTGCTTGGTGACGCAGAAAAGGCTGTTGAGATTCGTGCTGATCACGGCATTCCAGTCATCGAGCGACATCTTGCGAAAGACGCCATCGCGCGTGATGCCCGCGTTGTTGACCAGAATGTCCGGGTTGCCGTGCTCGGCTTTGACCTTGTCAAAAGCGGCCTTGGTCGAGTCCCAGTCCGACACGTTGCCCACCGAAGCATGAAAGGTATAGCCGTCGGCTTTTTGCTCGGCCACCCATTTCTCGAAATCGCGCGTCGGGCCGCAACCGGCGATCACGGTGTAGCCCGCGTCATGAAACCGCCTGCAGATTGCAGTGCCGATGCCACCCATACCACCCGTCACGTATGCAAGCTTACCCATGTCCGACGCTCCGTTCGGCCTCAAGAGGCCCGATTGAAAACCCCCGTGGGGGAACTCTGAAAACCGTGTTTTCGATCAAACCGTGTCAGGCCGCCCTGACCTTCACATAGGACCCTGGCGCAGGCTCGATCGGGGGATGCTCGGCATCGCCCAGGCGCACGGGCGCCTTGCGACTCCTGCCCTTGAACCCTTCAAGCCAGTCCGACCAGTCGGTCCACCAGCTTCCCGGGCGCTCCTCGGCCCCCGCCAGCCAGTCATCAGCCTCGGGCTCAAGGCGATCATTGCGCCAAAAGCTTCGCTTGTTCCTGGAGACCGGATTGATCGCCCCGGCGATATGGCCACTTGCGCCAAGCACAAACCGCACCTCGTTGGAGAGCACCTGCGTCGATCCGTAGGAGGCCTTCCAGGGAACGATATGGTCCTCGCGCGCTGCAAAGATGTAGGTGGGCACGTCAATGGCCCCCAGATCGATGGATTCGCCCACGCAGGTGAGCGCACCCGGAATTTTCAGCTCGTTGTTGAGGTACATGTGGCGCAGGTACCAGCAGTAGAGCGGGCCGGGCAGATTGGTGCCGTCCGCATTCCAGAACAGCAGATCGAACGCGGGAGGTGCCTGCCCCTTGAGGTAGTTGGAGACCACATAGTTCCAGACCAGATCATTCGGTCGCAGAAACGAGAAGGTGGTGCCCAGATCCTGCGCCGTCATCAGACCGCCTTCACCGATGGTCTGATCGCGCCAGGCCACCTGCACCGGATCGATGAAGACACCGAGCGCACCGGGCTCCTCAAAATCGAGCAGGGTGGTCATGAGGGTGAGCGAGGCCACCGGGCGCTCGCCCCGCGCCGCCAGAGCGGCCAGTGCGGTCGCCACAATGGTGCCGCCCACACAGAATCCAAGCACGTTGAGGGTATCCGACCCACTGATGGCCTGGACTTCATGGATGGGGGCAATCACGCCCTGCTCGATGTAATCGTCCCAGGTCATGCGATCGTGCTGTTGCTGCGCGTTGATCCACGAAACCAGAAACACCGTATGCCCGCGGCTGACCGCATGCGCGACAAAGGAGTTGTCGGGCTGGAGGTCGAGGATGTAGAACTTGTTGATGAAGGGCGGAACCAGCAGCAGCGGCCGCGAACCCACCATCGGGGTGCTCGGCGAGTACTGGATGAGCTCGATCACCTCGTTGCGAAAGACCACGGCACCCTTCGAGGTTCCAACATTGCGCCCGACCTCGAATGCGGCCTCGTCGGTGATCGAGATATGCCCTTTGGTCAGGTCGGCCAGCATGTTGTCGATGCCCTTGCGCAGGCTCTCGCCACGCGTATCGAGCAAGGCCTGCTGCGCCTCCGGGTTGGTCGGCAGAAAGTTGGATGGCGACACCATATCCAGCCATTGACGGGTGAAAAAGCGGATGCGGTCGCGTGATTTCGCATCGGCATCCACGGCATCAGCCATCTTCTGCAGAAAATCCGCATTCAGCAGATACAGCGCCGCATTCCAGGCCAGGGGTACCGATTGCTGCCAGGCGGAGGATGCAAATCGCTTGTCGCCCAGGGCAGGTGCCTGCCCCGCGGGCGTGTTCACCATCTGGGTCCAGAGCGACTGCAGGCGCTGGCCATACTCCCTTTGCAGTTCAAGAAGCCGGTCTGGATCGATATGGACGGGTGACTGGAAGGCTCCTGCAGCGACCGCAGCCAGATCCTGGAGCGGCGAAGTGGGCGGTGTGCTCGCCGCACGAGCCGTACGGTCACCGGGTTGCGCACGTGTGCCCGACGCTTTTGACGCAGGCCCTTTTGACGCAGAACCTTTTGGCGCAGGCCCTTTTTGCGCAGGCCTGGACGATTTCGCACGGGTGGGCCGCGACGCGCCCGCCTTGGGCGCGGATTTCTTGGACGCAACGGGAGCGGGTCGGGCGCGAGCGGGCCGATCGGAAGCCATGAATGCCTCAAAGCAGGAGAGATGACCCGATGCCAGAAGGGGGAGCACGGGGTTCATCCAGGATGAATGCGGTATTGTCGCAGTGCATCAATTGCCTGTCCAACCCCTTTTGGGCTAGAGGCAGAACATCCGTCGCGTCGGGGTCGCGGTTTCTTACGGCGGGCTGACGCACCAGGGTCATCGATCGCATGTACATCGATGCAATAGCCTGGCTTTACGTGGTGGTCATGATGGCCCTGACCGAAACGTCGATTGCGGCCGGCCTGGCGACCCTCGTGTTTTATGGCCTGGCCCCGGTGGCGCTCCTGCTCTGGCTGATGGGCACACCACAACGCCGACGGGCCCGAAAGGCCCGTGAGGCGCAGGACGCGCGCGACGCTCAACAAGCGCAGGAGACTGCGATCAATCGCTCAGTCCGCGAGCCAGATCAGTGAGGCCATGCGCCCGCTGACCCGATCCCGACGGTGGGAATAAAACCGCGCTGGATCGCCGACCGTGCACAAACCGCCGCCGTAGACCGAAACAGCGCCGCATTCGGCGAGTCGTTGCCGAGCCAGATGCTCGAGATCGGCCAACCATTTGCCGCGTGCACTCGCGGGCCTGAATGCCTGGTCAGCGGCCGGGTCGCGCTCGACAAAAGCCTGGCGGACCTCTTCGCCCACCTCAAAAGCTTGAGGTCCGATCGCGGGCCCAAACCAGGCGAGCAACTCGACGGACGCCCCGATGCGAGCCCGCAGGGCGCTCACCGTGTTTTCAAGTACGCCCCCGAGCAGACCGCGCCAGCCTGCATGGGCAGCCCCCACACAGCAACCCTGAGGGTCGCTGAAAAGCACTGGCAGACAGTCTGCTGTCATGATGCACAGCGCCCGATCCGTGCTGGTGCAGATCGCCGCATCGGCCACCGGAACCTCTGTGACTGCCTGCAGGCCGATGGCATCTGCATCAAGAACGTGCGTTGCGTGCACCTGATCCATCCACAGG
>JBKCEY010000151.1:0-1029 GCA_046304115.1 Burkholderiales bacterium
CCTTGTAGGGCACCATGCGCATCTTGATGCCGAGCGCACGCTCGACCATGGCGCAGGCAAAGTGCTGCACGCCGGCCTGACCCGAGGTGCCGCAGGCAAATTCCTCAGGTTTTGCCGCCTTGGCGCGCTGCTGGAATTCGGCCAGGGTCTTGATGCCCAGGCTGGAGCTGATCACGAAGGCCGGGTAGCCCATGGTGCCCAGGGCCACGGGCGTGAAGTCCTTGACCGGGTCGTAGCGGATCACGCCGCCTGCGCCCGGAAAGGCCACCAGCGGGTTCATGCCGCCATACATCAGGGTGTAACCATCGGCGGGAGATCGTGCGAGGGCCTCGGCGGCAATGCTGCCCGAGGCGCCCGGACGGTTCTCAACCACGACCGGCTGGCCCATCGACTCGCTCAGGCGCTGGGTGTAGCGGCGGGTCCAGATGTCGTTGATGCCACCGGCAGGGCCGTCGACGATCACCTTGATGGGTTTGGCCGGATAGGTCTGCGCCTGGGCAGGGGCGGCCAGTGCGCAAAGCGACATCACGGCACCGATGATCAGGCCGCGGCGTGCGAGGTGAAGCATGAAGAGTCTCCTGTTTGATTGGCGCAGCGACTATACCGGGCGGTTTGCGTCCAGGCTCCCGAGTCGAATCGTCGATCGGGCTTGGCTGCGTCCGACACGATGCGATACTAGGGGGCTGAATCCGTAGGAGACCCCATGAACTGTCGACCTTTCGATCTTCCGGCCCGGCGACTCGCCCTGTTGGGCGCCCTGGCCGCTGCCCTCACTCTGGCTCAGCCGCTCACCGCCAGCGCACAGGCCTGGCCGTCCAAACCCATCAAGGCGATCGTGCCCTTCGCGGCCGGCAGTGCCACTGATCAGATCGGGCGCGCCTTTGCCGGCAAGATGTCCGAGTCGATCGGCCAGCCCATTGTCATCGAGAACCGCCCGGGTGTGAATGGCATGCTCGGCGCCGATGCGGTCGCCAAGTCCCCCGCCGATGGCTACACCATCCTGTTTGGAACCAACAGCACCAATGCGGC
>JBKCEY010000152.1:0-4786 GCA_046304115.1 Burkholderiales bacterium
TCATGGACGAAGTGGTCACGCAGCGTGAGATCGCCGAGTTGAGCCAGCGCGACATGGAGCGCATGAAAGTCGTGATCGCCCGTATGGCCAAGCGACTCGCCGTGCGTCATTCGCGTCCGCGCAAGGTACGCAACCGCGGCCAGCTCGATGTGCGTCGCACCCTGCGCGCCAATGCGGGTGTGGGCGGCGTGCCCTTCGATCTCGTCTGGAAGATGAAAAAGCGCGACAAGCCCAAGATTGTCGCGATCTGCGACGTGTCGGGCTCGGTGGCTCAGTACGTGCGATTTCTGCTGCTCTTTTTGCATGCCCTGAGCGAGAAGGTGGCCGATCTCGAAGCCTTCGCCTTTTCGGCGCGTCTCATGGATGTCGGCTCCATCCTGCAGCGCATGGATTTTGAGCCCGCGATGAACCGCATCCTGCTTGAGGCGGGCAGCGGCTCGACCGACTATGGACAGGCGCTTGTCGATCTCAACAAGACCCACTGGGATGTGATCGATCGGCGCACCACCGTGATCGTGCTGGGCGATGGCCGCTCCAACATGAGCGACCCGCGCCTCGATCTGTTTTCAGAGCTGGCCGATCGCTGCCGACGCATGGTGTGGCTGTGCCCGGAGCCGCCTCGCCGCTGGGGTACAGGCGACAGCGTCATCCTGCAGTACCAGGCTTTTTGTACCCAGTTGTCGTATTGCGCCACTGCAGCTGATCTTGAGCGCGTGATCGATGAGGTGCTTGAGGCCTATGCCTGAACCCGGACCGAATTGAGTCCAACGACCGAAGGATCCCTTTCATGAGCGACACACCGCGTTTTGACGATCTTTTTTCCATTCGCGGCAAGGTCGCGCTCGTGACCGGCGGCTCGCGCGGCATTGGCGAAATGATTGCTGCGGGCTTTCTTGCAGCGGGCGCCAAGGTCTACATCTCGTCGCGCAAGGCGGCGGCCTGCACGGACACCGCAGCGCGCCTGTCACAAGCCTATGGCGGTGAGTGCATCCCCGTGCCCGCTGATCTGTCCAATCTCGACGGTGTGAAGGCCCTGTCGGCCGCAATCGCCGAGCGCGAATCGAAGCTCGACATCCTGGTCAACAACGCAGGCGCCTCCTGGGGCGCGCCGCTCGAGTCCTTTCCCGAGGTGGGTTGGGACAAGGTCATGGACACCAACGTCAAGGGCGTGTTCTTTCTCACCCAGCAACTGCTGCCCCAACTGCGCGCCTCGGCGGCCACCGGCACACCCGCGCGGGTGATCAACATCGGTTCCATCGACGGCATCAAGACCTCGGTCTTCGATGCGTTTTCCTATGGCGCCTCCAAGGCGGCCGTGCATCACCTCACCCGCTTCATGGCGGCGCATCTCACGCCCGAGCGCATCCTCTTCAATGCGATCGCGCCGGGCCCGTTTCCGACCTGGATGCTCAGCACCGGCGTGGGCTTTGGTGGCGAGACCGAGAATGTCGACTGGGATACGGTTGGCGCGCGCAATCCGAGCCGCAGGGTGGGCACGGCGCAGGACATTGCTGGCCTGGCCATCTTTCTGAGCTCTCGGGCCGGCGAGTATGTGGTCGGCCAGACCATTGCCTGCGATGGCGGGTCGGTGGCTTCGGCCTGAGGGCCTGCGCCTGCCGCAGCCCGGCGATCGGGGCTACGGCATGCGTTCGGCGGGTCTTCAGCGCGCCCCCTCAGCGCGCCCTCCTTACCGGGTCTTGTCAGGCTTGACCGGTTCTACAAACGGAAACCGCGCGCGACCCTTGACCGCAGTCGGACCCGCCCCACCCGAACCTCGAATGAAGCGTTTGCTTTCGTCAGTGAAGGGCTGGTAGGCCCAGTTGTTGTACAGCGCTGAACTGCCCTGCACCTCGGCCAGGAAGAGCCTGCGCTTCTGGCTTTCGAGAATGCGCGCATGAACCTCAGGCGGATTCCAGTCCTGGACCAGCCGGGCATGCAGGCGCGCCTCGACCGAGGCGTGCGTTTGATTGCCGGCCAGATTGACCTGTTCGTGCGGATCGGTCTCGAGGTCGAAGAGCAGCGGCGGCAATCCGTGGGTGACGATGTACTTCCAGCGACCGTCGCGCAGCATGCGCGACGGGGCACAGACACCCTCGGAGCTGTATTCCGAGATGACCTGACGGTCTGCGCCATCCTCAAGGCCGCGGGCCAGAGGCAAGAGGCTGCTGCCGTGGATCTCATCGACCGGCGCAACACCGGATCCGCTGGCCTCGATCAGGGTGGGCAGCAGGTCAACCAGCGACACGTGGGCTGACACCCGCCGAGACTGTAATTGCCCAGGCCAGCGCATCAAGAGCGGTACGCGGGCCGACCACTCGAAAAAGCACTGCTTGAACCACATCCCGCGCTCGCCCAGCATCTCGCCATGGTCGCCGCACAGCACGACCAGCGTGTTCTCGGCAAGTCCGGTTTCCTGGAGGACGCGCAGGACGCTGCCCAGTTTTTCATCGACATAGCTCACCATGCCGTAGTACGCCCGCCGTGCACGACGAACATCCTGAGCACGGACGGTGTACTCGTCTTGTGCATGAGCCACGTAGAGCCACTGGCTATGCTCATCGAGCTGCTCATACGGAATCTCGGGAACCCGTGGGTCGTCGATGTCTTCATCGCGATAGAGGTCCCAGAAGCGCTGCGGCGCCACGAAGGGCGGATGCGGATGGGTGTAGGACACCGTCATGAAAAAGGGCTGCTGCTCGGGCGCGCGCGCCAGGTCATACAGACGCTGCGTGGCCTTGTACTCGACTTCGTCGTCGTAATCGATCTGCAGACTGCGCAGACACGGACCGGCTTCCAGCACCGGCCTCATGCTGACCCCGGTGGGTCGATGGGCCGGGCCACGCAGCCAGTCGGGCGTCCAGGCAAAGTCGGCCGGGTAGATGTCGGTGGTCAACCGTTCTTCGTACCCGTGGAGCTGGTCGGGGCCGATGAAATGCATCTTGCCGCACAGGATCGTGCGGTATCCCGCGTGCCGCAGGTAATGGGCCATGGTTGGCGTTGCCGCCGCAAACTCGCTCGCGTTGTCCCAGGCCTGAATGCTGTGGGGCAATTTGCCACTCAGCATCGAAAACCGGGACGGCGCACAGATCGGAAAGTTGCAGTACGCACTGTCGAAAATGACCGACTCCCGGGCGAACGCATCAATGTGAGGCGTCTGGGTCACCGGGTGACCATGAATGGCCAGTGCGGGTGCAGCCAACTGGTCAACCATCAGAAGCACGATGTTGGGGGCCATGAATTACTCCATGCGCAGGTTCTGGCGACGCACGACCTGTTGCCATCGCACAAATTCGGCCTTCATCAGGCTGTCAAAGGAAGCCATGCTGCCCGGTGCAGCGACCTGTATTCCTGCCTGTTGAAGCACCTCTCGCAGAGCAGGATCAACCAGGGCGCGATTGACCTCGGCTGACAGTCGGTCAGACACCGCAGCGGGCAGTCCCGATGGCGCGAGTACTCCGAGCCACTGATCAGCTTCAAAGTCCTTGATGCCCGCTTCGATCATGGTGGGGGTATCGGGTAGACCCGGGAAGCGCTCCCTGCTTGTGATCGCAAGCGCTTTTACTCTGCCCGACTTCACATGCGGCAGGGCTACGGTGATGTTCGCCATCTGAAAATCGATGCGACCCGCGAGCTGATCGTTCATGGCGCCTGGGGCGCCGGTGTAGGGGACATGCACTGCGAAGATGCGGTTCTCAGCCTTGAAGCGCTCAACGACCAGATGGGCAAACGAGCCAATCCCTGCTGAGGCATAGGTGAGCTGCCCGGGTCGCCGGTGCGCCAGATCAAGCAGCTCTTTCAGGGAGTTCACCTGAATGGACGGGCCGGCGACCAGGATTGAGGGCGCGTTCGCCACGAGCGCCACGGGCTGCAGATCCTGCATCGGACGAAACGAGGGTCGTGCTTGTATGGCTGCACCCACCGTCAGTGAACTGGTGGCAAAGAGCAGCGTATGACCATCAGCCGGTGCACGAGACACATGCTCGGCGCCCAGGCTGCCTCCTGCGCCTACCCGGTTCTCGATCACGACAGGCTGCCCGAGGGCCGTCTGCAACCGGCTTGCAAGCTGGCGCGCAGCAATGTCGACCAGACCCCCTGCCGGCCAGGGAACCACCATACGGATTGGCCGGCTGGGCCAAGGGCTGCCTTGTGCGCGAACCACACCGGGGATGAATGCGCCGGCAGACCCCGCCGACAAGCCGGCCATGACAAGTTTTCGTCGAACGCAAGAGTTCTTGTGCATGTCGGTGCATCCTGTGGGTTTCGGGAAAGGGTGGTTCGATCTTACCCGCCCAAAGAGACACGACCTCAGGCCTGAGGATTGCTGACCCCGGCATACTTCATGGCCTGATCAACCTGAGCTTCTTCGCATGAACGCCTCCCTGCGGACCTCCTTGCGCATCACACGCCTGCAGGTGCGCGTCTATCGCCATCCGATTGCGCGCCCTGTCATTACTTCGTTTGGCGTCATGAAGGATCGCCCCTGTGTGCTGGTGTGCGCCGAGGATGATCAGGGTGTGCGCGGCTGGGGCGAAGTGTGGTGCAACTTTCCGTCGGTGGGTGCCGAGCATCGCGCCCGCCTGGTGAACAGCGTGCTGTGGCCGATGCTCGAGGGCCGAAGCTTTGCCTCGCCGCAAGAGGCCTTTGCACACCTGAGCGCAGGCTCGGCGGTGCTCGCCATCCAGAGTGGCGAGCCGGGTCCGCTGGCCCAGGCGGTGGCGGGTGTGGATCTGGCGCTCTGGGATCTGGTGGCCCGGCGCGCAGGCCTGCCGCTGTGGCGGGCGCTGCG
>JBKCEY010000153.1:0-5247 GCA_046304115.1 Burkholderiales bacterium
CAACAGGACAAGAATGTCTTCGGCATGCGGGGCGAGGGCGGAGGTGAAATAAACCAGACCGAGCGAGCCGCCCGCGCTCCAGCCAGCCTGCCCCTGCCGGCCTTCGATCTGCGCCAGGGCCAGTTCGGTCGCCATGCGCCAGTCCGGATGAGTGGCATGGCCGTACAGGAATCGACTCATCGCATCGGCCTGCTTCGGGGGGCGCTCATCGCCCGGACGCAGGCTTGCGGGTTGAAGACCGGGTCTTTGAGCCGCTGGCCTTGGCTGTTGACGCAGCCCTGGCTGTTCCTGCCTTGGCCTTGCCCCCGGAGGTGCTGCCCGTCGATGAAGCCCCACCGGTGGCCGCGGTGCCAGACAGGGCAGCCTGCGCAATCTGCTGGAAGTTGTTCTGCAGCAGAGTCCACCAGGCTGACGGGTCGATACCGGGCGCCGCGCTCTGAGGGGGCGCCGCGCTCTGGGAGGGTGCTGCGCTCTGGGAGGGTGCTGCGCTCTTGGAGGGCGCTGACTTCCCTGATGGGGTCGATGCAGCGGCCGTTGTGGATGGGCTGGCAGGCTTTGGAGTCGGCTCGAAGGGCGAGCCCGACCCGAAGGCCGCGCCCGACCCGAAGGCCGAGCCTGGCCAGCCGGGTGCCGACTGAAAGGCAGTACCAAACGCTTTCACAGCCTCGAGGGTTCCGCGCTGGATTTCGAGCGCCTGGATCGAGCCTCGCAACATGCTCAGGTTCAGGTTGAGCCACTGTTCAACGGCCTTCAGGTCGGTGATGCGCTTGTCGAGTTCCTCGACATCGAGCGTGGGCACCAGACGGCTGGATCCATCCATGGAGGACCACAGCCGCTTGAAGGCATCCATCTGTTCCATCATTGAACCGAAGCCGGCAAAGCCTGAAAACCTGGGGTCAAAAGGGTTGCTCGCGTTTGAATCACTCATGATGGACCTCAGTATCCCAGCGACGGATCGACCCGCCGCATCAGGGGTTGCCCCGCCTTCAGACGCGCGACTTCGGCCATGAACTGACGCATGACCGCATCGGGGTTGAGCTGCCCCGCCACATGGGGCGTGATCACCAGATTGGGGGCCGACCACAGCGGATCGTCAGCGGGCATGGGTTCTCGGGCCTGTACATCCAGCGTGGCGCCACCCAGATGACCGCTTTGCAGCGCTGCGATCAGGTCCGGCTCCACGACCTGTCCACCACGGCCAATGGTCACGAAGATGGCCCCCTTGGGCAGCGCAGCAAACATGCGTGCATCGATCAGGCCGGTGGTCTGTGGGGTCAGGGGCAGAGCGCAGACCAGCAGGCGGGTCTTGGGCAGCGCCTCAGCCAGCCCCTCCTGCCCGGCATAGGTGCGGATGCCCGGCAGATCGCGGGGCGTTCGGCTCCATCCGCTCGCCTCGAACCCCATGACGTTCAGGCAGCGGGCAATGGTCTGGCCGATGGGTCCCATGCCAAGCACCAGAGCCGGGATACCGACCGCCGGAGCGCGATGGCGAGTCCAGTCGTGTGCGGCCTGCTGCTTGCGGTAGAGCGGCGCCAGACGGAGGTGGTCGAGGGCTGCATGAACCACATACTGCGAGAGCTCGAGTGACTGGGCTTCATCAGACACGCGAGAGATCGGCAGATTGTCTGGACGATCGGGCGTCGCCAGCAGTTTGTCCACCCCCGCCGCCGGGCAAAAGAGCAACTCGAGATTGCGCAGCCGCGGCAGCACACCGGCCGGCAGGCTCCAGGCCACCAGCCAGCGCACCTGATCGGGGTCGACCGTCTGCAGCGAGGTGTGAACCGGGTCATCGAAACCTGCCTGAGCCAGAGCACGCTCAAAGGGCTCGGTCGGCATGGGCTTGGTCATCAGCAATGCGGTCATGAAGAGATCCTTGATTTGAACCTGAAGTTCAGCGTGAAGCCGCGACCGACTGCACGACCTTCTGGTCGATGGCACCAAAAACCGATTGACCATCACGGCCGATCACTTCGATCCGGATGGTGTCCCCGAAGCTCATGAAGGGCGTTGACGGCGTCCCGGAGTCGATCATTTCGAGTGCGCGAACTTCGGCAATGCAGGACCATCCCCGCGAGGTATCACGATTGGAGACGGTGCCTGAGCCCACGATGCTGCCGGCTCGAAGATTGCGAGTCTTGACCGCGTGCGCGATCAGCTGGTGAAAGTTAAAGACCATGTCTTCGTGGGCCAGGGCCTCACCCACCTTGCGACCATTCCAGTGGCACAACACCGGCTGGTGCACCTTGCCGCCCTGCCAGGCCGGGCCGAGCTCATCGGGCGTGACGGCCACCGGGGCAAAGGCCGTGGCTGGCTTGCCATGAAAGAAACCAAAGCCCTTGGCGAGCTCATCGGGAATGAGCTGGCGCAGGCTCCAGTCATTGAGCAGCATCAGCAGCCGCACATGATCCTCGGCAGCATCCGCGGTCGTACCCATCGGCACGTCGTCGGTCACCACAGCAAGCTCGGCCTCGAAGTCGATACCCCAGTCGGTCGAGCCAAACGCGGCGTCGTCGTGCGGGCCGATGAAATCATCGGAGCCACCCTGATACATCAGCGGGTCATGCCAGAAGCTCTCGGGCATGGCCGCATGGCGAGCCTTGCGCGCCAGTTCGACATGGTTGACATAGGACGATCCGTCGGCCCACTGATAGGCGCGAGGCAAGGGCGCACAGCACTGTTCGGGCGCAAAGGCAAACGCATGTCGGGCCTTGCCCTGATTGAGGGTCTCGTACAGATCCTGAAGCTGGGGCGCCATGAAGGCCCAGTCATCCAGCGCGCGTTGCAGCGTGGGCGCAATGCCGGCGGCAATATGCGCGGTGGACAGGTCCCGTGAGACGACCAGCAGTTGGCCGTCGCGGCTGCCGTCCTTGAGCGTGGCTAGCTTCATGCAGGGCCTTGTGCGCGAGTGTCAGTGAGTGATCGATCCGAACGCATCGATCACAGGTCGATCGAGGATAGCAAATCCGCTCTGTGCACCGCGCGGCAACGCTAAAGGCGCTCATCGGTGCCTGACTCCAGGCCGACCGGTGGCTTTCGCGGGGGGCGTTCAGGGCACTGCTATGCTCGCCGCCACCGCCTGTGCGCCGGGCGGCCCTTTGCATTCGGACCTATCGATGAATCCGCTCTTCGAGGCAATTTTTTCACCCCGAACCCTTGCGCTGATCGGTGCTTCCGGTGAGGTCGGCAAGAACACGGCCAGGCCGCAGCAGTATCTGCGCCGCCATGGCTGGGGCGGCGCGATCCGGCCCATCAATCGCAGCCGCAGCGAGCTCTTTGGCGAACCGGCCTGGCCGAGCCTGGATGAGGTTCCGGGCAGCATCGATCATGCTTTCGTGATGGTGCCTGCTGCGCAGGTGATGGATGCGCTCGAGGCCTGCGCCCGAAAGCGGGTGCCGGTCGTGACCATCTATTCCGATGGCTTTGCCGAGGCTGGACAGACGGCTCTGCAAGAGGCGCTCGCACGGCGTGCGCGAGAGCTCGGTGTGCGTCTGCTCGGGCCCAATTGCATCGGTGTGATCGATGTCGTGAACCGCATGCCGCTCACCGTCAATGCCTCGCTCGCAGGGGAGCTGGCCCCGGCGGGTGAGGTGGCGGTGGTCTCGCAGAGCGGCTCCATGCTGGGCGCCCTGCTCTCGCGCGGGCAGGCGCGAGGCACGGGGTTTTCGCGCATGGTGTCGGTTGGCAACGAGGCCGATATCGGGGTGGGCGAACTGACCGACCTGCTCGTGGATGATCCGCACACCCGGGTCATTCTGTTGTTTCTCGAAACCCTTCGGGACGCACCGCGCCTGGCTCAGGCGGCACGCCGGGCTGCCGCTTGTGGCAAGTCGATTGCCGCCTACGTGCTGGGTCGTTCGCGTCAGGGGGCGCAGCTTGCGGTCTCGCACACAGGCGCGATGGCTGGAGAGGCCGCTGTCTTCGATGCCTTTTTCAAGGCGCACGGCATCCTGCGCGTTGAGCAGCTCGAGACCCTGCTCGAGATCGCCCCCTTGCTCGCCAGGCCCCTGCGCCCGATCGCCCGCTCGTCTCAGGACCGAAAGCCTCGCGTTGCCGTGGTCAGCACGACCGGGGGCGGTGCGGCCATGGTGGTCGATCGTCTGGGGCTTGCCGGGATCGAGGCGGCGGTGCCAACCGCGGCCTTCATCGAACAGATGGCCCATGAGGGCATGACGCTCAGACCGGCGCCGATCATCGATCTCACGCTCGCCGCAACCCCTGCGAAGTACGCCGCGGTGCTGCGCGGCCTGATGGCGGCCGACTTCTGTGATGCGGTTCTGGCGGTGGCGGGTTCATCGGCCCAGTTTCAGCCCGCGCTCGCGGTTGAACCCATGATCCGGGTGCATGGCGAACAGGCTTGGGGCAAACCCCTGGTGGCATTTCTCGCGCCCCAGGCCGATGCATCGCTCGCGCTGCTCGCATCGCACGGCATTGCAGGCTTTCGAACGCCCGAGGCCTGCGCGGATGCGCTCGCCGCCCTGCTGTTGCGCAGGCCCGCGGCCGAGGTCGGTGGCCAATGCCCGGGCGCTGCACAGCAGGCGATCGAGGCGGCGCTGGCCTCGGTCTCTTCTGCCTCCTCCGATTGTGCCCAGGGTGCGAGGGCGCGCCAGGGTGGTGATCCTGCTGAGGGTGCGGGCGCGCGCCCGGGTGGCGATTGCCTCGTGCTCGATGAGGTCGAGTCGCTCGATATCTTTGATGCCCTGGGGGTGCCCACCGTTGCTCGCGCCTTCATGACCCGTGCGCCCTGGGCGCATGCACTCCAGTGGCCGGTGGCCGCCAAGCTGGTTTCAGCCGATTTGCCGCACAAGACCGAAGCCGGTGCGGTCTGTCTCGGTCTGCATGATGCACAGGCCGTCGAGCAGGCGGTGGCCCGCATGCAGGAGCGCGTTGCGCATGCCGCGCCTGGCGCGCGCGTGCGGGGCGTACTGATCCAGCCCATGACACCCGGACTGGCTGAAGTGCTGATCGGCTACCGCCACGATCCCATGGTGGGTCCGCTGATCACCCTCGCTGCAGGTGGACGGCTCGCCGAAGTGCTGGAAGACCTTGCGTTGCGGGTGGCTCCGGTGGATGAACCGACTGCCCGCGAGATGATTGACGAGGTGCGCTCGCTGGCGATCGTCAGGGGCTGGCGTGGACTGCCTCGGGGTGACATCGAGGCTCTGGTCGATGCCGTGGTTGCGATGTCGCGGCTCGCGCTGCTGCCCGGCCAGCCGGTGCTCGAGGCCGAAGCCAACCCGGTCATGGTCT
>JBKCEY010000154.1:0-1645 GCA_046304115.1 Burkholderiales bacterium
GCAGCCGCAAAGCGCAGCAGGTCTCGCCGCGGCGCAGCGCGAACGCGAACGCCCCGCGCCCAAACCGGCGCAAGGGCTGCCCACCGATCCGGCCAATTATCTGGCTGTGGTCAATCATGCGCTCGCCCGCAATGGCGTGCCAGCCACCGAGCAGAGCCTGCTGCAGCGATGGCGGGCGCTCGGCCTGGGCGGTGATCTGAAGAGCGCCGAGGTCAAGGTTGCCGCGCAGGGCTGGTCGGCCCACTTCGAGCGACTCGGGCGCGACCTGCGCAGCGACGGGTTTGAACATCATCGCGTGCAGGGCTGGCGCTATCCCAAGGACACCATCGGTCTGTACAACGGCGACTATGTGCTGCGCGCTGCGGTCGCCCTGGGCGGTCTGGCGGCACTGCCCGTTGAAGAGGCGCTCTATCTGGGCACCGACCAGGATGCGCAGGGCCAGCCCCTGGATCCATCGGCCGTGTATCGCGTACGCATTCCGCCCACCGGCGTAGATGCCCGGGCCTTCTGGTCGATCACGATGTATCAGTGGGAACCAGACGGGCGGTCTTTTTTTGCGAACAATCCGATCGGCCGCTATGCGATTGGCGATCGCACCGAGGGTCTCATCAAGAATCCGGATGGCTCCATCGATCTCACCATCAGCCGCACTGAGCCGAGTGACCCCACAGCACGAACCAACTGGCTGCCCGCACCACCCGCAGGCCAAAACCGAATGCGCTTGTCGTTGCGGGCCTATCTGCCGGGTGCAGACCTGGTGGCGGGCAAGCAGCCGCTGCCGGTGATCACGCGCGTGGGGCCTTGAGAAGAAGGCCATGAACGGAGATCCCTCATGAACACCTCAAGACCGAACCTGATTTTCATTCTGGCCGATGACCTGGGCTTTGCCGATCTGGGCTGCTATGGCGGGCGCGACGCAGCCTTCGGGCCGGTCTCGCCGGTGCTCGACGCGATGGCCGCTCGCGGCATGCGCTTCACGCAGGGCTATGCCAACTCCTCGGTGTGCTCTCCCACACGCTTTGCACTCATTACGGGGCGCTGGCAATACCGCCTGCGGGGTGCGGCCGAAGAGCCGATTGCGAGCGCCGCACGCACCAGCGGCACGTTGGGCCTTCCCCCCAGCCATCCCACGCTGCCCTCGCTGCTGCGCGATGCGGGCTATCGCACAGCGCTGGTGGGCAAGTGGCACCTGGGGTTTCCGCCGGCGTTCGGGCCGCTCAAGTCGGGCTACGAGGAATACTTCGGGCCGATGGCGGGCGCAGTGGATTACTTCAGCCACAGGGATTCGCGCGGAAACGATGACCTCTGGGAGGGCGAGACGCCCGTGCACAGTGATGAGTACCTGACCGATGCGCTCTCAAAGCGTGCAGTGCAGACCATCGAGCGCTGGGCCAGAGAGGCGCCCTCGCGCGGCAGCCCGCCCTTCATGATGAGCCTGCACTACACCGCGCCGCACTGGCCGTGGGAGACCCGCGAGGATCGCCATGTGGCCGAAGGCACAAAAAACAATCTTTTTCATCTGGATGGCGGCAACATCGAGACCTACCGCCGCATGATTCATCACATGGATGAAGGCATTGGCCAGGTGATGGATGCGCTCAAGCGTACCGGGCAACTCGAGAACACCCTGGTGGTGTTTACCAGC
>JBKCEY010000155.1:0-1515 GCA_046304115.1 Burkholderiales bacterium
CAGGTGCAGCGACCCCAGCAAATCCAGCAGCCGCAGATCCTCCGGGTTTTGAGCGACCGCCTTCTGGACCAGTGGAAGGGCTTCGCTGACCTTGTCCTGACTGTTCAACTGAATAGCCAGTGCGATCAGAGGCTCTTGCTGTGTCGGAGCGGCTTCGTGGGCCTGGCGAATCAGACGCGTCACCTCTTCAGCCGCGGCACCCTGAGCGCGCTGAAGCTGAGCGAGTGACAGCAAGGCGTTGACCTCCCTGGGGTTTGCTTTCAAGAAGGATTCAAGCCGCTTGCGAGCCTCAGCGGGTTTTGCGTCATTCAGATCCATGCGGACCAGATTGGCCACAGCAGGAAAAAAGGCTGGCTCCTGCCGCAGCGCCTGCTCAAAACTCTCACGCGCTGCAGCGCTATCACCCTTGGCAATCAGCGCGGCACCTCTAAGGTTGAGGGGAAGAGCCTTGTCGGGCTGCTTTTGAGCCAGTTTCTCGATGGCAGCCAAAGCGGCATCCCATTCTTCACGCTGCAGACGTTGTCCGATCAGGATCAGGTCGGCACGGCTTGACGCTGCATCCAGATCAACGGCCCTTTCGAGTTCGGTGAACCCCGTACGCGAATTGCCGGCCGCGAGACTGGCCACGCCCAGCGCGGTTCGCATGGAGGCATCATCGGGCTCAGCGCGCGTTGCACGGGACAGGAAATCAAGGGCACTGGGAAGATCATTGCGGCGTAACGAGGCCTCTCCGGCCAAGGCCAGTAGTCCAGGATCTTCCTGGCCACGATCAATCCGGGAGCGGGCGATCTGGAGCGCTTTGTCGGGTTCGTTGCGTGCCAGCGCAACAGCAGCCTGAAGACGAAGACCCGCGACGGATCCTTCATTGAGTTCAGAGACGCGGCGCGCCATCTGGTCGGCTTTTTCGAGTTCTCCGCGGGACAGTGCGATCTGGGTACCCAGAATCAGTGCAGGTACGTAATCTGCTGCGCCCTTGATGACCTGGTCGATCCCGTCGGCAGCCACTTTCAGGCGGTCCTGTCGGTAGTCAAGCAGCACACGCATCATGAGGGTGAGAACGGAATTGCGCGCAGTGCCAATCAGACCCTCATACTCAGCCTCCGCCTGCTTGAACTTCTTCTGTTCGGCCAGCAGCGTAATCAGCCTGACCCGGACTTGCAGATTCCGGGGTTCTGAGCTCATGGCCCTGCGAAGCAATTGCTCCGCCAGAGGAGAGTCGCGCTCTGCGATCGCGTAGTCCGCGCGCAGCAGCAGCGCATCCGCCATCTTGGGTGACTGCTCGAGCAATGCGTCGAGCGCCTTTCGGGCCGCAGCAGGGTCCTGGTACACCTGCATCCGGATCAGGGCCAGGCGGGAGGGATGATGATCGGTGCGAACCGCGAGCGCTTCGTTGAACCGCTGTTTGGCCTCATCGGGCTTGCGATCCTGCCAGAGCGCTTGCCCTCGCCAGTAGAGGACTTCGGCCCGTGCACTCTCGGTCTTGACGGGATAGCGATCGGCGGCAGCAATCAGGTC
>JBKCEY010000156.1:0-3737 GCA_046304115.1 Burkholderiales bacterium
ACCGCGATGGCAGGCCTATGCCACCCTCACACCCGAGCGGGCGTTTGAGCAGGCCCGGGCGAGCGACCAGCGGAGGGCCGCGGGGCGTTCGCTGGGCGCCCTCGATGGCATTCCTCTGGCCCTCAAGGACCTGTGCTGGACGGCCGGTATCCCCACGCAGGCTGGCATGGCCATCCATCGTCATTTCGTCCCGACGCAAGACGGCACCGTGACGCACCGGCTCGCGCAGGCCGGGGCAGTGCTGATCGGCAAGGCTCAGATGACCGAAGGCGCGTATTCAGCCCATCATCCCGAAGTGGCTGCGCCCCTCAATCCCTGGGGTGAGGCGCTCTGGACGGGTGTTTCGTCCAGCGGATCGGGTGTGGCCCTGGCCGCAGGGCTGACCACCCTGGCCGTCGGTACCGACACCGGCGGATCGATCCGCTTTCCGTGTTCGGCCCTCGGTCTGACCGGGCTCAAGCCCACCTGGGGACGGGTGTCGCGATACGGGGCGTTTGAGCTGGCGGCCTCGCTGGACCATATCGGACCCATGGCCCGCAGTGCGCTGGATTGCGCCTGGATGCTGCAGGCCATGACCGGACCCGATCCCATGGATCCGACCGCCCTGCAGGCCGCAGCGCCGCAGCCTCCCTCCACAAGGGCAGGCAGTCTGCAGGGGCTTCGCATTGGCATCGACGAGCGCCACTGCTTTGACATCAGCGATCCCGAGATCGTGCAGGCCATGCAGGAGGCCCTCAGGCAGTTTCGCGCGCTGGGCGCTCAGATCATCGCCGTGCAGATGCCCGATGCCGATGCGCTCATCGAAGGCTGGGAGGCTTACTGTGGTGCTGAGGCGGCGGTGGCCCATGCGCAGACCTTTCCGGCTCAGCGCTCGGCCTACGGCCCCATGCTTGCGGGTCTGATCGACAAGGGCAGGGCGCTCGATGGCTTGCGCATGCAGGCCATCTTGCTCGAGCGCATGAAGATCCGTGGCGCGTTTGATGCCCTGCTCACGCAGGTCGACATGATCGCGATTCCGGGCATGCCGCTGGCAGCCCCCAGCCTTGAGCGTATCGCGGGTTTGCGTCAACAGCCCGGCTATCGGCTGCGGTTGTCGCGCTTTACCGTACCCACCGACTTCTCCGGTCACCCCGCGCTGGTCTTTCCCTGTGGTCAGACGGCACAGGGATTGCCCGTGGCGATGCAACTCTTCGGGGGGGCTTTGAGGGAGGCTGAACTGCTCAATGCCGGTCAGGCCTTCCAGGAATGCACGGACTGGCACCTTCGCCGCCCACCTGGCCTCAACTGAAACCGGCCCCCTTGAAAAGGGCTGATGGCGCCCCAATACGCCAAAGGTTGACTGTTTTCAAACGGATTTTTCCGAAATGACCCAAGCGAATCCCGCTGCCGCCGGTTCGGCGCAGCCCCCGGCCGATTCGGTCGAACCCACGGTTGCGCCTGCAGATGGCACGCAAGCGGCCCCGGCCCCTGAGGCACAGCAGACTATCGAGGCCATGCTGGCCGAAGCCCAGGCTCGAGCCAATGAGTACATGGATCGCGCCCTGAGGGCGCAGGCCGACCTGGAAAACCTGCGCAAGCGCAGCCAGCTTGATGTGGCTGCAGCTCACAAGTTTGCCATCGAGCGATTTGCCGAGAGCCTGCTGGCCGTACATGACAGCCTCGAGATGGCGCTGCGGGTCGAGGCGCCAAGCCTGGAGAGCCTGCGTGAAGGTGTGCAGGCCACCTTGCGCCAGCTCGACAGTGCCTTTGAGCGCAACAAACTGGTGGCGATCGATCCTGTAGGCCAGAAGTTCGATCCCAATCAGCATCAGGCGATCTCGATGGTCCCAGCCCCGGGCATCGCAGCCAATACCGTGGTTGCGGTCATGCAAAAGGGTTTTCTCATCAACGAGCGGGTCTTGCGCCCGGCCATGGTCACGGTCAGCAACGGCCAGGGCTGACGGCCGGGGCGGACTGCCAGGGCGAAATCAGGATCCGCCAGCCCGAACCCGAGCCGAGGCACTGGCTGGCCCCACTGTTCTGGCCGGACTTGAATTCTGCGGCCCACCCCCGCATCTGCACCTCATCCAAACACGCTTTTTCTGAAGGACTTCTCTCATGGGCAAGATCATTGGTATCGACCTCGGCACCACCAACTCGTGCGTGGCCGTCATGGAGGGCGGTCAGCCCAAGGTCATCGAAAACTCCGAGGGTGCGCGCACCACGCCCTCGATCATTGCGTACATGGAAGACGGCGAGGTGCTGGTCGGAGCTCCCGCCAAGCGTCAGGCCGTGACCAACCCGCGCCACACCCTGTATGCCGTCAAGCGCCTGATCGGACGCAAGTTCGAGGAAAAAGAGGTTCAGAAGGACATTGGCCTCATGCCTTACGGCATTGTGCGCAACGACAATGGCGATGCCTGGGTGCAGGCCCGCGACAAGAAAATCGCCCCGCCTCAGGTCTCGGCCGAGGTGCTGCGCAAGATGAAAAAGACCGCCGAGGATTACCTGGGCGAAGAAGTCACCGAGGCGGTCATCACCGTCCCGGCCTATTTCAATGACGCCCAGCGCCAGGCCACCAAGGATGCGGGCCGGATCGCAGGCCTCGAGGTCAAGCGCATCATCAATGAGCCGACCGCGGCCGCGCTGGCCTTTGGTCTGGACAAGGGGGGCGGCAAGGATCGCAAGATTGCGGTCTACGACCTGGGTGGCGGCACCTTTGATGTCTCGATCATCGAGATCGCCGATGTGGATGGCGAAAAGCAGTTTGAAGTGCTCTCCACCAACGGCGACACCTTCCTGGGTGGCGAGGATTTCGACCAGCGCATCATCGATCACCTGATCGCTGAGTTCAAAAAGGAACAGGGCGTTGACCTGGGCAAGGATGTACTGGCCCTGCAGCGCCTGAAAGATGCCGCAGAAAAGGCCAAGATCGAGCTGTCCTCGAGCCAGCAGACCGAGATCAACCTGCCCTACATCACGGCGGATGCCTCCGGCCCCAAGCACCTGAACCTGCGCATCAGCCGCTCCAAGCTCGAGGCGCTCGTGGAGGATCTGATCGAGCGCACGATCGAGCCCTGCCGCGTGGCCATCAAGGATGCTGGCGTCAAGGTGGCCGAGATCGATGACGTGATCCTGGTCGGCGGCATGACCCGCATGCCCAAGGTGCAGGACGCTGTGAAGGCCTTCTTTGGCAAGGAGCCGCGTCGGGATGTGAACCCCGACGAAGCCGTTGCCGTGGGTGCGGCCGTGCAGGGATCGGTACTCTCGGGCGAGCGCACGGATGTGCTGCTGCTCGATGTCACGCCGCTGTCGCTGGGTATCGAGACCCTGGGTGGTGTCATGACCAAGATGATCACCAAGAACACCACGATTCCGACCAAGTTCGCGCAGACCTTCTCCACCGCTGAAGACAACCAGCCCGCAGTGACGGTCAAGGTGTTTCAGGGCGAGCGCGAGATGGCCTCGGGCAACAAGCTGCTGGGCGAATTCAATCTCGAAGGCATTCCGTCGGCTCCGCGGGGCACGCCGCAGATCGAGGTGACTTTCGATATCGATGCCAACGGCATCCTGCATGTGTCGGCGCGTGACAAGGCCAGTGGCAAGGAAAACAAGATCACCATCAAGGCCAACTCGGGTCTGAACGAGGATGAGATCCAGCGCATGGTCAAGGATGCCGAGATGAACGCGGCCGATGATGCCAAGCGCCGGGAGCTTGTCGAGGCGCGCAATCAAGCGGACTCACTGGTTCATTCAGT
>JBKCEY010000157.1:0-17867 GCA_046304115.1 Burkholderiales bacterium
GCAAACGGGAAGTGGCCCGCCGAACTGGATATGCCATTGTCGGCGTGGCAGGCAGATTCGAGCGTCAACAGTCATCTCTTGATGGCACAGCGAAAGCGCATTGAGATCAGTGAAACCGAACGTGAGGCAAGACGCGGCGCCAGGTTTCCGAGGATCGATGCCTTTGCCGGATACAGCCATGCACGCGGTGAATCCGTTTCAACGGCCGGACAGACCACGAAACAGGCAACAGCAGGCTTGGCGCTGACAATGCCGCTTTACCAAGGCGGGCGTCTCTCTGAGGTTGAAGCGCAATCGGTTCTGCTCGCTCAACGCGAAGAAAGTGAACTCGAAAATCTTCGATCGCAACTGGCCACCGAGATTGCGCGAGGCCACCAGCGTGTCTCATCGATTCCAGAACGGATGAATCAGTTAAGGAGCGCTCAAGAGTCGGCTGAACTCGGCTTAAAGGCGGCCGTCGCAGGGCATCAGGCTGGCACGCTCCCGATCTGGGTCGTACTTGACGCAGAAAGAAGGCTCTACCTGATGCGAAGGGAAGTCTCGAAGAGCATTCGCGAGTCGATGATCGCGTTGGTCAATCTTTATGTGGCTTCGGGTCGGTTCGACCCCTCGCGAATTACCTGGATGGAATCGTTTGTAGCAGGAAATACCAGGTAATAAGCTCAGCGAGTCATGTAAACCAAATCGCGCAAAGTCAGCGAGAGACTCGGGACATAGGTGATCACCGTCAGGCAGGCCAGCACCACAAGCACGAAAGGCAGAAGGTGCGGGATGATCCGATCGAGTGAAATCTTGGCGACCGTACAGGCGGCAAAGAGATTCACGCCAAACGGCGGCGTGATCATGCCCAGCGCCAGATTGACCACCATGATCAGGCCGAAGTGCACCGGGTCCACCCCAAAGTAGATCGCAACGGGTGCCAGGATGGGGGCCAGCACGATGATGGCGGCGCTGGTCTCGATGAACATGCCAATCACGAAGAGGGCTGCATTGACACCGAGCAGAAACAGCGCAGGGGTCTGCAAAACCTCCTTGAGCCAATTGCCGATCGCCTCAGGCACGCCCGCCCGGGTGATCATGAAGGCAAAGAGACCCGCATTGGCGATGATGAACATGATCACCGCCGACGAGATCACCGACTTGCGCAAGACAGGCAGGATGTCCTTGATGCCAATCTCGCGATAGACCAGCATGCCCACCACCAGGGCATAGAACACCGCCACCGCCGAGGCCTCGGTCGGCGTGAACACCCCGCCATAAATGCCGCCCAGAATGATCACCGGCATGAGCAAAGCCCAGCCGGCCTGGGCGGTGGCACGACCCACGGGCAATCGATCATCGCCGTCGTGCTGGCCCAGGCCCTTGAAGCGACACCACAGATGCACGAAGAGCATCAGGGCCAGACCGATCAGGATGCCGGGACCAAAACCCGCAATGAAGAGCTCACCGATCGAGACTTCGGCGCTCACGCCGTACAGGATCATCGGAATGGAAGGCGGAATGATCACGCCGAGCTCGGCCGAGGTGGCCTGAAGCGCAGCGGCGTAGGGCCTGGGATACCCATGCCGGATGAGTGCCGGACTCAGGATGGCGCCAATGGCGAAGGTGGTTGCCACGGACGAGCCCGACACCGCAGCGAAGATCATGCAGGTGAGCACGCAGGTCATGGGCAGCCCACCCTGCACGCCGCCCACGAGGGACTTGGCAAATTCGACCAGACGCCGCGAGATGCCGCCGGTCTCCATGAGATTGCCGGCCAGAATGAAAAAGGGAATCGCGGCCAGCGGAAACTTGTTGATGGCAGTGAACATCTCCTTGACCGACAGGAGCATGTTGGCATTGGCCACCTGAATGCCCAGCACTGCGGCCAGGCCGATCGAAACGGCCACGGGCACGGTGAGTGCAAAGAACAGCACCATCGCCGTGAGCATGGCAGCACTCATTGCGCGGCCTCCAGTTCCGTGTCGCGCGGATCGATGAGATACCCGACGAGCGCCGGCAAACAAAAGGCTGCGCCGACTGGCATGGCCAGATAGGCCCAGAACATCGAAACGCCCTCAAGACCGATGACAGACTGCACCGACCCGCGCTGGGCGTAATCCCAACCCCACACGATCATGACGGCCAGCAAAGCCACCGTCACCGTAAAAACCACGACGTCCAGCACCCGACGCACAACCGGCGGACTCAAGCGGTGCAAGACATCCACACTCACCATGGCGCCCTGTCGAAAGGCTGCCGGAATCCCCAGGAACACCATCCAGATCAGGCTGAAGCGAATCAACACCTCGCTCCATTCCACAGGGGTCTGCAGAACAAAGCGGGTGATGATCTGCATCATGCCCAAACCCGAAGCCAGCGCCAGCATGGCGCAGGCCCCGGTGAGCGCAACCGAGGTGGTGATGCGCTCCAGGCGCAGCAGCGCCGATTTCACTTGAAGTTGCGAATACGGTCGATGTTGGCCTTGCCGAACTGCTTTTCAAACTCGGCATTGACCGGAGCGAGCGTTGCAACGAACTTGCCCTTGTCGAGGTTCTCGACCACCTGCATGCCCTTGCTGCGCAGCTCGGCCACGCCCTTGGCGTCGTCCTCATCCACACGTGCACGATTGGCCTTGACCGCCTCGCGGGCTGCATCGATGAAAGCCTGCTTGTCGGCCGCCGACAGCTTCTCGAACGCGCCCTTGTTCATGAGGAAGATGGCAGGCGAGTAGACATGGCCGGTGAGCGACAGATGTTTTTGCACCTGCTCGAACTTGGCCGACATGATCACCGACAGCGGATTTTCCTGGCCATCGACCGTGCCCTGCTGAAGCGCGGTAAAGACCTCAGGGAAGGCCATCGGCGTGGTCACGATGCCCAGACCTTTGTAGGCCGTGACGTGCACCGGGTTTTCCATGGTGCGCATCTTCAGGCCCTTGAGATCGTCGGGCGCATTGACCGGGCGCTTGTTGTTGGTCATGTGGCGCACGCCATTTTCGCCCCAGGCCAGAGCCTTGAAGCCCTTGGGTTCGAACTTGACGAGCATCTCCTGACCGATCGGGCCATCGAGCACCGCACGGGCATGGGCCTTGTCGCGGAACAGGAAAGGAATGTCCAGGATGCGTGCTTCGGGCACGAAGTTGGGTACCGGACCGGTCGAGCTGAAGGTGAGCTCCTGGGTGCCGAGCTGCACGGCTTCGATCGATTCGCGCTCGCCACCCAGCGCTCCGCTGTAAAAGCCCTGCACCTTGTAACGACCACCCGTGCGCTTGTCGACCTCGCGCGCGAAGGTGTCTATGGCCACGCCCTGATGGGAGTTCTGCGCCACCGAAATACTGATCTTCATGGTGGTCTGGGCTGAAGCGGTCGACATGAAGCCAGCGGCCAGCGCCGCGGCAAGGAGAATGCGGGGGAACTGCATGGGGAACTCCTGGATGAGGGGCGGCCAGTATCTTGCAAAGCGCGGCGGGGTGCAAAAACAACCCCTTGCAGCCTGTCCGGCTGCCAGACCGAGGGCCTGGGTTTACGTGTCTGGGCACCGACCTCGGCGAACCTGTTCGGGCGCCGGAATTAGTCAATCTGTTCGAGCACCGGCCTCAGGTGGGTCAGGAAACCTTCAGGGTCTTCACTCATCGGAAAATGACCGATGCCCGGCATGATGGTGGCATTCGCTCCAGCAATGCGCCGCGCAAGGTCGCGAGTGTCATCGGGCGTGCAGGAATAGTCGTACTCCCCCGACAGCAGATAGAGCGGGCAGCGGGTCGTGTCGATCTCCTGAACCCGTCCGCGCAGATCGCCATCGATCTTGTAGAAATACAGATCGCCCTTGAACACCCCGGGGCCACCCTGCATGTAATGCCAGAGCGTTTCAGCACGATCGGCTTCGGGTGCTGATGGGCCGACGAGCCCCGAGATGATCCCGGCACAGACCTCGCCGCCATGCACATCAGGGCGATGCAACCACTGCAGGTCATAGTAGGGGTCGACATGCGCGCCCGATTGCAGACCGATCAGGGCTCTGAAGCGATCCGGGCATTCAAGCGCGAGATTGAGCACGATGCGCCCGCCAATGGAGCAGCCCATCACCACGGGTTTGTCGAGCGCCAACGCATCGCACACCGAGAGGATCATGGCGACATAATCGGCGGAGGTCAGTCGGTACTCGGACTGCTGCCATCCGGCAGGCGGTGATGACTTGCCATGCCAGGGCATGTCAAAGGCAATCACCCTGAACCGCTCCAGGATCTCAGGGTCATTCATGAGCGCCCTGTATTGCCGGGTATCGGCGCCGGCCGTGTGCAGGCACAGCAAGGGAATCCCCTGTCCGGCCTGCTCCACATAAAGCCGATGCGGCGCACCCAGCAACTCGAGGTTGAGATAGCCGCCCACAACGGGCTCGAATTCGGGTGGCCTCGACCGGCGAACGGTGGCTTCGACACCTCCCTGTGCGGCCCGGTCTGAAATGCTCTGGCTCGCTCCTGAAGCGCTTTGGCTCGTACCTGAAGCGCTTTGGCTCGTACCTGAAGCGCTATGGCTCGTTCCTGATTCGCTTTGACTCGTTAGCTGGTCAGGCGCTGCACCCCGTCGGGCTGCGGCCAACACCTCCTTGAAGTACAGCAGATTGGCCATGAAAGGATGCTGATCACCCTCCAGGCGCAGCGCTCGAGACTTGATCATCGCCATCAGATCATGGAACCCCGGCGCTGGATGCTCCTCCCAGAAAGCGGACCAGGTCTCGCTTGAGGCCCGCAGGGCAAAGGTCCATCGCGGCATCACAAAAGGGCCGCGCTGCAGGCTCGTGATCCGCCCGGCCTGGATCTGCATCAGCCAGGGGGTTTCTCCCACGTCGATCAGGCACTGGGTATCAACAAACCGACCCCGATGCACCAGCCAGGCATTGGCGTTGACCCGCTCCGGCAGCGTTTCGATCATGATGGTTCCCAATCAGGCCGCGGGGCGCGGCGGCTCGTGCAGGGCCAGGACATCCACCGCATCGATGGGCAGGCGCCGATACCGTTGACGCACCAGCGGGTCATGCCCCGGAACGATATGGTCGAGCGAGTCGGCCAGCTTCTCGATCTTCTGATAGCCCTCGAGCATCTGCATCAGATCGACAATCGCTGGAAACGGATTGCGGATCTGCAGGTTGCGATAAAAGTGTGCTGCGTCCGAGGCCAGCACAACCCAGCCGCGGGCGGTATGAACCCGCACCACCTGCAAGCCCAGGGTATGACCACCGATGTGATGGACCCATACGCCCGGCGCGATCTCCTCGTCGCCGTCATGAAAGACCACGCGATCGGCAAAGACCTTCTCGACCATGGTCTTGACATCATCGACCTCGAGAAAATGCCGGAAGGTCGGATGGCACATGCAGCGCCCCGTGGCGAACTGCATTTCCTTATCCTGCAGGTGAACACGTGCATTCGGAAACATCGGCAGGTTTCCGGCATGGTCGTAGTGCATATGGGTGATCACCACATCCTGGATATCGGCCGCGGCCACGCCGAAATGCTGCAGCGCCTGATCCGGGGGGCACAGAAAGCTGCGCTGTCGCTTGTGGGCGGCCGGCGCCGAAAATCCGGTATCGACCAGGATCAGGCGCTCGCCGGCCCGAATCAACCAGACGAAAAAATCCAATGGCATGGGCCCATCGTGGGCGTCAGCCGCCTGGGGCGACAGAAAATTGTCGCGCTCCTTGCGATCGACTGCGCCGTAGCGCAGGGCATAGACCTCATGCTGAGGCAGGCTGCTCGTCGGGGTCATGGACAGGTCTCCGGATGCTGGACGATGGGATGCACAGTGTGTTGTCGCCCGTCGGGGCGTCAACCCGATCCGCTCTGATGGCGTTGTATAGCCATTGTCACCTGTTTTCCAGGATGCCTCCATGTCCATCCCCCAGTCCGTCACTGCCCTGCTTGCCCTGCTGAGCGCCCTGTGCTTTGCGGCATTTGGACTGATCGGGTCCCATGTCGATGCAAACGGCATCCTGCGTGAACCCTTCTTTTTGCTGCCCATGGGCTGGTTGTTCGCTGCTTTTGCCCTGGCCGCCGGGCTGTTTGCCATCGTGCATACCGTTCGCAGCTCGCGCGACACGCTCATCATCTGAAACACCCCGACCGGGCCCTGCGGCTACACTGGCCGTGTAGTTCATCTGTCGCCAGGGTCCAGAAGATCTGAGCAGCGCGTTAGCGCGGGCGACCTCATCAGCCGCCCAGCCAATTGCCGCGTTTACCTGTTCAAAGCATCCGCCCCTGGGCAGCCCTCGGCGTCGTCGGGCTGGGCGCCTCAATCGCACCGCTCGATTTTTCGGTCAACATCATCTTTCCGGCGATGGCCGCAGCCTTCGAGCTGCAGCCGACCGACATCCGCTGGGCAGCCATCGGACTGGTACTGACCTATGGCAGCCTGATGCTGGTCTTTGGTGCGCTCGGTGATCGGGTGGGCCACCTCAGGGTCTTCAGAGCCGGGCTCGCGCTGGCGATCGTCGCTTTTTCTTTGTGCACCTGGGCTCCGTCCTTTGCGGTGCTCCTGGTGGGCCGGGTTCTGCAAGGCATTTCCGTAGCCCTGGTGCTCTCCTGC
Organism: Burkholderiales bacterium; assembly: GCA_046304115.1. Lineage (GTDB taxonomy): Bacteria > Pseudomonadota > Gammaproteobacteria > Burkholderiales > Burkholderiaceae_E > UBA4615. The sequence continues at coordinate 6,564 of JBKCEY010000157.1, forward strand.
GCGCCCGCTCTGGCCACCCGGGTTTTCGCAGAATCCGAACGCACCGTTGCGCTGGGCGCGTATGGCAGCCTCAATGCTGCAGCAGGTGTTCTGGCGCCGGTCATTGGTGGACTGAGCCTGCTCACCGTGGGCTGGGAGGGCGTTTTTGCGATTCGCATTCCGATCATGGCCCTGGCCTTTGTCGCCAGTGGCTGGCTGGCGGCAGCGTTGCGCCCGATCGGTGCGCCCAGGGGTCCGGATCGAACATCGGGATCACCATGGGCAGCGACGGGCTGGCTGGCGCTCGGCCTCGGTCTCATCCTGCTGGCACCCGCACTGCTGGGCGAACTCGGGCGACCCCAGGCGGCCTGGATCGCAGGGGTTGCCGTTCTGAGCGCGGTGGCTGGGGCGCTGCTGCTGCTGCAATTCAGCCGCGCGCAACGGTCCTCTGCACGGCCTTTTCTGCCCCCAACCGTCACCCGTCATCGCCCTTTCTGGACACTCCAGCTCGGGGCCGTTCTGGTTCAGTTTGCGAGTTTTTCCGTTCCCCTGATCGCGCCCTTTGCCCTGCTGGGTGAGCTTTCAGCAGGGCCGTTGGCCAGCGGCGCCCTGATGGCCACCTGGGCGATGGGGACGCTGGCCGGATCGGCACTGACCCCCCGGCTGACCACCGTCTGGGGCTCGGCACGCTGTACGCAAGTCGCACTGTGGAGTGCTGCGATCGGCTTGATCATGGTCGCCCTCTGGCCGCATGTGCCAGGCATGACCTGGATGCTTGCGAGTCTTGCCCTGCAGGGCACGGCACTGGGCCTGTTCCAGGTGGCCTACGGCGATCAGGTGATCGCCAGTCTGCCCGCCGAATCGCGGGGGGTGGCCGGCAGCCTCACCATGGTCACCCGTACGGTGGGCCTGGTGTTTGGCGCATCGATCTGGATTGCGCTGCTGCGTACCGCAGGCTTTGAGACCGTCTACTGGGGTGCGGCAGCCAGCCTGGTGATCTTTGGGCTCTTGACCCTGCGCCTGAGGCACTGGAGCATTGCGCCATGAGCTCGCATGTCATCACCCGCGAATCCATTCTCGATGGAACCCTGCTGGCTGCCGTCCGGGCCAGCCTCGGGCCCGGGCAGCGGCTCATGTCCGATGAGGAACGCGATGCCGACATCGAACGCATGCTCGCCACGGTGCCACGGGACCAGCCCATCTGGGTTTTTGCCTTCGGCTCCCTGATCTGGAATCCGGCCTTTGAATTCGTGGAGCAACGCAACGCGCGCATCCATGGCTGGCGACGCGCCTTTTGCCTCTGGAACAAGGCCGGACGAGGCAGTCCGGAATATCCCGGCCTGATGCTGTCGCTCGAATCGGGGGGCAGCTGCACCGGAGTGGCCTACCGCATCGCACCCAGAGCCACGCGCACCGAGCTTGATGTGCTGTGGCGGCGCGAGATGATGAGCTTTTCATATCGCCCGATCTGGGCCCGAGCCCACACGGCCCAAGGGCCGGTGACTGCGATCGCCTTCAGTCGCAACCCGACCCACGAGCGCTACGCGCCGGGTCTGGCTCACGAGGTGATCGTTCAGCACATTGCTCAGGCACAGGGCCGACTGGGTCGATGCTGCGACTATCTCTTCGAGACCGTCGCCCATCTGCGGCAACTCGGCATTCGGGATCGTGAACTCGAACGCATCGCCCGCGATGTGCGAGCGATGCGGGCCAAAGCACTGTCGCTCTAGTCAGAGCGTCTGGTCAAGCGATCCGGTGACCGAACCACCAACAAGCGTCCGGTCGAGCGATTTGGTTACCGAACCACCAACGCCGGGGCGCCTGCTGCGGGTTGAACCTGACCGATCACGCCTGCGTGATCGAAGCCATGCTTGCGAAATACCGCGAGCACCGCATCGACCGCGTCAGCCGAACAGGACACCAGCAGTCCGCCGCTGGTCTGGGGATCCGTGAGCAGGGCCTGGTCTTCGTCTGCGAATCCGGCCGGCAACCGTACATCGTGACCGTAGCCCGCCCAGTTGCGACCGGATGCCCCGGTCACAAAACCGCCAGCGGCCATGGCTCGAACGCCCGGCACCTGAGGCACGCTGGCCCAGTCGATCAGCACTTCGGCTTTTGCGCCGCGGGCAATCTCCAGGGCATGCCCGGCCAGTCCGAACCCCGTGACATCGGTCAGGGCATGAACCCCTTCGATCGCAGCCAGCTCCGGCCCAGGCGTGTTCAGACGGGTGGTGGTGTCAATCATGCGGGCATACCCGTCGGCGTCGAGCTCGCCCTTCTTGAGCGCGGCCGAAAGCACGCCCACACCTAGCGGCTTGCCAAGGATGAGCACATCGCCCGGGCGGGCATCCGCATTGCGCTTGACCCGCTTGGGATGCACCAGACCCAGCGCGACCAGCCCATAGATGGCCTCGACCGAATCAATGGTGTGGCCCCCGGCGATCGGGATTCCCGCCGCGCGACAAACCGACGCACCACCTTCCAGCACCTTGCCGATGGTGGCCGTGGACAGCACATTGATGGGCATGCCCACGAGTGCCAGTGCCAGAATGGGCCGCCCCCCCATGGCGTAGACGTCACTGATCGCGTTGGTGGCGGCAATACGGCCGAAATCAAAGGGATCATCGACGATCGGCATGAAGAAATCGGTCGTCGCAATCAGGGCCTGCTCGTCATTGAGCTGGTACACCGCAGCATCGTCGGCGGTCTCGATGCCGACCAGAAGTTCAGGCGGCACCGGCAGTGCGGTCGTGCCCTTGAGGATCTCGGAAAGCACACCAGGCGCAATCTTGCAGCCGCATCCGCCCCCGTGAGACAGGGACGTGAGGGGCGGCTCCACGGGCAGTGATTCAGGACGGTTCATGGCGGGCTCCGCTAGGGTTGGCGGTTCATCGGTTGGAGGTCCAGCACTTCGCGCTTGAGCAGTTCGCGATTGACCGGGCGCAGCATCAATGTCGGGTCAGGAGGTTGTGCACCTGCTGCAACAGCACCGCTTTTTCGTGCTCGGGCGCAAAGTACTGTGCACGCATCGTCACCTGCTGTCGCAAGCCCGCAAGCATACCGGGAACATCCCGTGCGGAGGTGATGAGGCTGGCCAGCGCCTGGGCATTGCCGACCGGAAAATACCCCTCGTACGCCTCGCCGAGCAGGCCGACATTGCCGTCGATTCCCGAGGCCAGCACCGCCGTTGCGCTGCGCATCGCTTCGATCACGACATGGGCGCCACCCTCCATCCGGCTTGGATGCACCAGCAGGCCTGCCTGCTGGATCCGGCGACGCACCTCGGCATGCGGCAGGGCGCCCAGCCACTGGTAGTTCGGACACTCGCGCATGAGCTGGCGGGCCTGTGCCCCGAGCGAGTCGTCCAGCGCGCCGCCGATATGCTCAAGCCTGATGTCAGGGCGATCGGCAAGCAGTCGGGCAGCCTCAAAAAACGTCTCGGGCGCCTTTTCGGAGCGCAGGTGCCCCACCATCAGCACCCGAAGATGACGCCGTGCCAGGGGCCAGGGCTTGCGAGCGCTGCAGGACTGCAGCACCACCGTGACCTTGCTCTGCAACCGCGGCGCCAGCCGCCGCGCCCCCAGTGTATTGAGCACGATCAGACCATCAGCCCACTCAAGCGAACGTTGGGCGTGTGGATCGGTATCGATGTCGCGGTACAGATCCGTGCCGGTCAGAGCCACCAGGAGCGGAGCGTCCGGACAGGCCTTCTTCCAGCGCTCGATGGACGCAGCCGATCGGCGGGCATGAAGGGCAATCATGAGCGATGGCACCGGGGTTTGCGAAGCCAACCCCGGCCTTGTGGCGCCTTGCGGGGCCTGGCCTTGCACTGAGCCCCCTTGAGAGACGGGCCCTGGCCACTCGGCCAGCAGGCTGACCGGGTATTCTGTGGCCAGCATCCGGGCCCAGCGTCGGGCGGTCTGCCAGTTGCCGTTGTTGGCATCGGCCAGAGCTGGCGTCACGATGACGATGCCCGACTGACTCCTCATGCCGATCCTGTGTCGATCCCGCACCCTGCCCACTCCGTCCCGTCCGTTGCGATCCCGCCCGTTGCAATCCCGTCGGTTGCAATCCCGTCGGTTGCGACCGATGACATCAGTGTAGTCGCGCAGCCTGCCCTGTCGGCCCGTCGGGCCTGTCGGGCCGATCTCGGCGGGTTGCTTCGGGATGCGCGCGCCGACACCCTGGCCCTGTTTGACACACTGCGCGAGCAATTGTCAGACCTGCGCGTCCCTCTGCATCCCAACCTGAACCCACCGCTCTGGGAGCTGGGCCATGTGGGCTGGTTTCAGGAACTCTGGATCGAGCGCAATCCACACCAGACCCAGGGCCTGAAAGCCCCCTGGCGCAATGCCGACTGGATGCGGACATACCCTGCCCGACGCGCCAATGCCGATGCCCTCTACAACTCGGTTCAGGTGGTTCATTCCAGCCGCTGGGATCTGCAATTGCCCGGTATCGAACAGACCCTGGATGATCTGGCCATGCAGATTGACCACAGTCTGGCCCGGCTGCAGAACAGTCCTGACGACGACTTCGGGCTGTATTTTCATCGTCTGTCGGTTTTTCATGAAGACATGCATCACGAGGCAGGTCTTTACATGGCGCAGGCGCTCGGCGTGCAGGTGACCGATGTCCGATGGCAACCACAGCCACTGGCTGAGTCGAACCCATCGATTCATCTTCGAGCGCGAGACTGGGTGCTGGGCAGCGGCAACCTGACGGGTTTTGCCTTCGACAACGAGCTGGCAGGCGAGACTGTGACCATGGCGGCCTGTGAGATCGATACCCAGGTGGTCAGCTGGGGCAGCTTCCTGCCCTTTGTCGAACAGGGCGGCTATCAATGCGCGGATTACTGGGATGAAGCGGGCCTTGCCTGGTTGCGGCGCAGTGGCCTTCAGATGCCGCTCGTCCTGCGGCGAAAGGGTGCCTCAGGCCAGTGGCAGCGGCTGCTCTACGGCCAGTGGCAAACGCTGCAGCTGCAAGAGCCGGCGGTGCACCTGACCGCCCACGAGGCGCGCGCCTGGTGCGCATGGGCGGGACGCCGCCTGCCCACTGAAGTCGAATGGGAACATGCAGCATGCACCCAGGGCGCAGGGTTTCGCTGGGGCGATGTCTGGGAATGGACAGCGAGTGACCATCGGGCGTTCCCGGGGTTCGAGCCTCATCCTTACCGCGATTACTCGGCACCCTTTTTTGATGGGCGACCTGTACTGCGAGGCGGCTCCTTCATGACCCAGCCCCGCATGAAACACCCCCGATACCGCAACTTCTTTGCGGCCCACCGCAATGATGTTGCAGCAGGATTTCGAAGTTGCGCATGCTGAGTCGGGCAGCATGCTGAGGGGGCGGCGTGCTGAGGCGGGCTTTGAACTAGCCGCTGGCCAGAAACACGGCAAACCATTGCCGCTCATCCGTCCAGCATCTCACTTGCGGATAACCCGCAGATCGCAGCAGGGCGTCAAAGCCTTCAAGAGTCCACTTGTAGGAGTTCTCGGTGTGGATGCGCTCGCCCGATTCGAAATGCCGAATCTGACCAGGCCAGCGCACCGTCACGGGCCTGCGCGCCTGCAGGTGCATTTCGATGCGTGCATGGCGGTGGGCATAGAGCGCCACATGCAGCCAGTCGCGAGGATCGAAGTCAGCGCCCAGAATGCGATTGAGGTGAAGCAGCAAATTGCGGTTGAAGGCCGCCGTCACGCCCAGCACATCGTCATAGGCCGGCACCAGCACCTCATCGGATTTGACCAGATCCACGCCGATCAGCAGTGCGCCGGCCTTTGAGGCTTGACGGGCCTGCTGGATCAGGCGCAGCGCGTCTTCCGGCGAAAAGTTGCCGATGCTTGAACCGGGATAAAAGAACAGGGCCTGCTCAGGCAGCATGCCCTGAGGAAACTTCAGTTCGCTCGAAAAATCCATGCCGATCCCGGACATGGCGATTTCGGGATGACGCCGCGCGCAGGCCTCGAGTGCACCCCGCAGAAAGCTCACCGAGATATCGACGGCCACATAGTGCCGGGGCGCCAGCAGATCGAACCAGCCCTGCGCCTTGGCGCAATTGCCCGCCCCCAAGTCCACAAGAGCAGAAAACTCCGGCAACACCGCATGAACAGCGGCTGCGATCTCTGTGCGGGCCTGCGCCACGATGGCGGCCTCGGTGCGCGTCAGGTAGTACTCCTCGAGCTCGGTGATCGCTTCGAAGAGCTGGGAGCCCAGCGGATCGTAGAGAAACTTGGGCGACAGACTCGCCACGGGTCGCATCAGGCCCCGCGCAGCCTCTCGGGCCAGCACCACATCGTCTGGCTGGTGCAGCTGCAGGTAGCGAGGAGTGGACATAGGCACTGGAGAACAGGATCACACACGAGAGCGCGGACTCTGGATTGTGCCTCAGGGGCATGACAAGAGGCCTGACCCGGGCCTCGAACCCCCGGCCGGGTCGTGGCACACTATTCCATGAATCCTGAACGAGCCCGGATCGGATTGCTCTTCGTGCATGACTTCGATCAGGTCGGCATGCAGGCCCAGCATCAGGTCGACTTCGATCGTGCTGGCTTTGACCTGGTCCGGTTTCCGAGTCAGCTCGCGCTGCCCTGGTTTGATCTCGACCAATTCGTCGTGCAGCAAACCCGCCGCGGCCGACAGCGGCACTGGCAAGGCGTGCATTCGGCGCACGAGCAATACGGCGCCCTGGCCGCAGCCCTGGTGGCCGAGCAGATCGGACTTCCAGGCACCAACCCCAGGGCGATCGTTGCGGCCCAGCACAAGGCCCATGCGCGCGGGGTGCTGGAACGGATCGCGCCGGAGGCCAACCTGCCCTTCGAAGTGCTGGATGTCGAGCCGGGCTCAGCCGCCCTGAAGGCCGCTGCAGAGCGGGTGCGATTTCCGGCCTACATCAAGCCGGTCAAGGCGGCCTTTTCCATCCTGGCCCGGCGCGTGGATACCCCGGATCAGTTGCGGGCTCATCTGAACTTCAGCCTGTGGGAGCGCCGCCTGATGCGCTGGCTGATCGATCCCTTTGAGCAGGTCCGCAGACGACTGCTTCCGCAGGCCGGCAGCGCGTACCGCATGCTGATCGAAGCACCCGTCGATCCATCAACCCCCCAATACAACCTCGATGGATTCGTGCAGGACGGCGAGGTGCATGCCATCGGGGTGGTCGATGCCATTCTGTATCCGGGCACGCAAGCCTTTTGCCGTTGGGACTTGCCAAGCCGATTGCCACGCTCGGTGCAGGCGCGGGCGCTGGATATCGCGCGGCGATTTCTGCAGGCCATCGGGTTTCAGCATGGTCTGTTCAACCTCGAGTTCTTCCACGATCCCGGCACCGATCGCATCACAGTGATCGAGTGCAACCCACGCATGGCGGCTCAGTTCTCCGATCTGTATCGGCGGGTGATCGGGCTTGATTTGCATGCACTCGCACTGCAACTGGCGCTTGGCCGTTGCGGCCTGCAGACCCCAAGGGTCGTACCTAGCGCCCGGGTCGCTTCGAGCCTGGTCTACCGGAGCTTTCCTGGCGAACGGGTGCCTCGCATGCCGGATCGCACTCAGCGTGCAGCGCTGGCCGCCGACTTTACGGATGCCCTGCTGTTTTGCATGCCCAAGACGCGCTCAGGCATGGCGCGCGATTACCAGTGGACGGGCAGCCATCGGTACGGACTGCTGCATCTGGGCGCGCAGGACTGGCATGAGCTGGGACGCCACGCCCGTGAAGCCAGCCATCGACTGGGATGGCCGGCCACCGTGGTGCAATCGCTCTAGCGACCCGACAAGGCTTGAGCGGCAGCGGTTTCGCTGGTGTCGTAGTCCTGCATGGCTTGAACCCCAGACAGGCTGCGGTCGGGCTCCTCACCCTGCCCGATGCGCATGATCTGCAGGCAAAACCAGGCGAGTCCAGCCTTGGGTGGATCAATCGTGCGTTCATACGAAACAGCCTCGGTCGTCTGTCCACCGAGCAATTGCGCAGGCAAGTCCACATCGACGCACATCGGTCGACCCAGGCCGATCACATCCAGCTCGCCGCTGGCCAGTGCGTCATTCATCGCGACAAGGGTTCGAAAACCGCCGGTCACCATCACTGGCATGGTGGTGACCGTGCGCATCGATCGCGCGTACTCCATGAAATAGGCCTCACGCCGCGCCGTGCTTTCGGCCACCGGTCGAGCAGCCGCCTGCTCCACCGGCGCCTGTGCCACCGTCGGCTGGGCAGCGTTGCCTGAAGGTGCTGCGCCTTTGATGCCCCGAACGCCCATCATGCTCGGCTGCTCGTAGTTGCCGCCCGACAGCTCCAGAAGATCCACGCCATCGTCGCCCAGCCAGCGCACCACCTGCAGGCAATCTTCGGCGCTGAATCCGCCCTGCTGAAAATCCGATGAATTGAGCTTCACGCCCACCGGAAAGTCCTGGCCTGCGGCCGCCTTGCAGGCCCTAACCACATCGCGAAGCAGCCGCGCGCGGTTCTCGAGCGAACCTCCCCAGTCATCCTGCCGGTGATTGGCCAGGGGCGACAAGAACTGACTGAGCAGGTAACCATGCGCCGCATGAATCTGCACGCCCGTAAACCCGGTAGCCCTCGCCACCACGCAGACATGCGCAAAGCGGCTGATGACATCGTGAATTTCAGCCTCGGTCATGGCACGGGGCGGCAGGTAATGATCGCCCTTGAGGGCCAACGGAATCGCCGACGGCCCGACCGGCTCGGTACAGACATGACGCGGGGTCTGTCGACCGGGATGATTGATCTGCATCCACAGATGGTTGCCTGCCTCCGTGCCCGCTGTGGCATAGCGGCGCAGGGCATCGATGCCGCCATTGCGATCAATCACGACATTGCCGGGCCGCTCGAGATAGCGTCGATCGATCTGGACGTTGCCGGTGATCACCAGACCCGCGCCCCCATGGGACCAGGCCCTGTACAGGCGCTCGAGCTCGGGCGTGGAGCGGTTCATCGAATCGGCCAGTCCTTCGGTGAGGGCAGCCTTGCACAGACGGTTGGGCAAAACGGCGCCGCAGGGCAGCGCAAGGGCAGTGCTGATATCCGGTGTCAATGTCGTCTCCTAGGGCTCGGGTTGACAATTCCCAGTCAGCCAGTCTAGCCTTGTCGGATGTTTCGCGCCCCTTTTCCCATCGTCAAGCGCCTGTCGTTCGGCCCGGCCGCGTGCCCAGCCCTGCGTGCGCTACACCTACCGATGGGTCGGGGTGAGCTGGCGCCGCGCTGCTGCGCGTCAGCCCTGGCAGACTGAAACTGCCCACCGCCCCGGCCCACCCCGCCAGCGCTGTTGCGTCCTGGGCTTGAGGTGTCGCCTGCCTGTTGCAGGCATCTGCTGTCCAGCAAGTTCCAACCCGTGTCCGATGACGCCAGCGCTCGTCGATCGATTCCGTTTGCACGCCCCGATTCTGAACATTCACTGAACACCATCGCCTGGAGCCTTTCATCATGATGCGATCCCCTGTCGGCAAGTATCAGGCCTTCGCCCCCATCGATCTGCCCAACCGCACCTGGCCGTCTCAGGTCATCTCCCGCCCGCCGCGTTGGCTCTCCACGGACCTGCGCGATGGCAATCAGGCGCTCTTCGAGCCGATGGATACCGATCGCAAGCTGCGCATGTTCGAGACCCTCGTCAAGATCGGTGTCAAGGAAATCGAGGTGGGTTTTCCTGCAGCCTCACAGACCGACTTCGATTTCGTGCGTCACATCATCGAGCAAGGCCTGGTGCCCGACGATGTGGTGATCAGCGTACTCACCCAGGCCCGTGAAGAGCTGATTGTTCGTTCGATCCAGTCCCTTGAGGGCGCCAAGCGCGCCACCGTGCATCTGTACAACGCCACGGCGCCCGTGTTCAGGCGTGTGGTCTTCAACATGAGTCAGCAGGAGTGCCTGCAGCTTGCCGTGGACATGACCCGTGTGGTGCGTCGCGAACTCGATGCGCGCCCCGGCACCGAGTGGGGCTTCGAGTACAGCCCCGAGGTGTTCTCGAGCACCGAACTGCCCTTTGCCCGCGATGTGTGCGCCGCAGTCATGCAGGCCTGGGGCGCAGGCCCTGGCCGGCCAGTGATTCTCAACCTGCCCGCCACCGTCGAGTCGGCTACGCCCAACATCTATGCCGACCCGATCGAGTGGATGTGCCGCAACCTGCCCAACCGTGAGCATGCGGTCATTTCGCTGCATCCGCACAACGACCGCGGCACCGCCGTGGCTGCCGCCGAGCTTGGCGTGATGGCCGGTGGCGACCGCGTCGAGGGGTGCCTCTTTGGCAATGGCGAGCGCACCGGCAATGTCGATCTGGTCACGCTGGCCCTCAATCTGTACTCCCAGGGTGTCGATTCAGGTCTCGATTTTTCCGACATCAATGCGGTGGCCCGTACCGTGGAGCACTGCACGCAGCTGCCGATTCATCCGCGCCATCCGTATGTGGGCGATCTGGTCTTCACCGCCTTTTCGGGCTCCCACCAGGACGCCATCAAGAAGGGCTTTGCTGCCCAGAAGCCCGATGCACTCTGGGAGGTGCCTTACCTGCCAGTCGATCCGGCCGATCTGGGCCGCACCTACGAGTCTGTGATCCGTGTGAACAGCCAGTCGGGCAAGGGCGGCATCTCGTTCCTGCTCGAGCGTCATCATGGGCTGGTCATGCCACGCCGCCTGCAGGTGGAGTTCAGCTCCATCGTGCAGCAGCACACCGATGAGCACGGCACCGAAGTCACTGCCGATGATCTCTGGCGCCTGTTCTCGCAGGCCTATCTGCGCGACGACTTCCGTATTCGATTGCTCTCGCACACCATGAGTGGCGATGACACCGGCCACCGTATCGATCTCAAGGTGAGCATCGATGGGGTGACCCAGGTGCTGCATGGTGAAGGCAATGGACCGATTGATGCAGCCGTCAACGCCCTGGGGTTGCCGATCCGGGTGGATGCCTATGAGGAGCGTTCCATCGACTCGGGCTCCGATGCGCGCGCCGTGGCCTTCATCGAAGCCACCGCCGATGGTGTGACCGGTGCACGATTCGGAGTGGGCGTCGATGGCAGCATCGTGGTGGCCTCCTTGCGGGCCCTCATCTGCGCAGCCAATCGACTGGATCTCGCAGACCGCTTCATGCAGAACACGGATCGACGCGCTGCCTGATCAGGCCGGCGCGGGGCTCATCGAGCTCCGAGCGATCCGGTGGGCGCCGGGCTGATCGGGCCCCGACCCATCAGGCCGGCTCGGGGCTCATGAGGTTCCGGGCCTGGCGTACCGCATCGAGCGCCTTGACCTGATCGCGTTCAATGGCCTGCGGTGAGCCCACCAGAGCCAGGGCGGCTACAACCGTACCCTCCTCCCCAAAG
>JBKCEY010000158.1:0-7281 GCA_046304115.1 Burkholderiales bacterium
GCCCTGGCAAAGGCCTGTTCGGCCAGACGCAAATGAACCTCACCCAGATTGTCCTGGGCCAGCGCATAGCTGGGCAAGGCGGCAACTGCCCGGATCAGCACCTGGCGGGCTCCTTCCCAGTCATTGGCCTGCGCACGCAGCACGGCGAGGTTGTTGTAGGGCTCGGGCAGTTCGGGATAGTCCTCGATCAGGGCCGAGAACACCGACTGGGCCTGGTCGGGTTTCCTGTCCTGGGCGAGCAGGACGCCTTTCAGAAAGCGCAACTGCGGGTTACGGGCATCCTCTTTCAGAGCCCGCTCGATCTGCACAAGCGCCTCATCCGGCCGGCCCTCTCTGACAAGCACCAGTGCGCCGTCGTAGGCGGTTGAGTAGCGCGGCGGCTGCGGCTCGGGGGAGTCCACCCCGCCACCCGGTTTGACCGAGGGCGATTGCGCCAGGGCGTGGCCCGATCCGAGCGCGACCTCAAGCACGATCGTGAGCACGACCGCGAGCAGCAGGATCAGGGGAGTTCCCTGAACTGCAGACCGGGCCAGAGCACGCGAAAAGCCGACTGGTATCATCGCCGGCCATTGTACCGGCCCCTGCCGGCGGGCCATTGCTGTCCTGTCCTGGGGACCTCTGACACATGCTGCGTATCCACAATTCACTGTCCCGCCGCAAGGAAGACTTCGTCCCGATCGAGCCCGGCCGGGTTCGCATGTATGTCTGCGGCATCACCGTGTACGACTTCTGCCATATCGGGCACGCGCGCATGATGGTGGTGTTCGACATGGTCTCGCGCTGGCTGCGGGCAAGCGGCTATGCGCTGACCTACGTGCGCAACATCACCGATATCGATGACAAGATCATCCGGCGCGCGGTCGAAAATGGCGAGACCATTTCCTCGCTCACCGGTCGCACCATTGCAGCGATGAACGAGGATCTCGCAGCACTTGGGGTGTTGCCGCCTGACCATGAGCCGCGCGCCACCCAGTACGTGTCGCAGATGCTTGACCTGATCGGATTGCTCGAGCGCAAGGGGCTGGCCTATCAGGCCACCGACAAGGATGTGAACTTCTCGGTCAGGCGATTCCCGACCTACGGCCAGCTTTCGGGCAAGAGCATCGATGAGCTGAGGGCAGGCGAGCGGGTCAGTGTGGCCGACGCCAAGCAGGATCCCCTGGACTTCGTGCTCTGGAAGGCCTCCAAGGAGAGCGACCCGCAGGAGGTCCGCTGGGACTCGCCCTGGGGCAGTGGTCGCCCGGGCTGGCACATTGAGTGCTCGGCCATGTCGACGGCTTTGCTGGGCACGGCGCTGGATATTCACGGCGGCGGTGCAGACCTGCAGTTCCCGCATCACGAAAACGAGATCGCGCAGAGCGAAGGTGCTCACGGCGGGCCTTTTGCGCGCACCTGGATGCACAACGGCTTTGTCAATGTCGATGACGAAAAGATGTCCAAGTCGCTGGGCAACTTCTTCACGATTCGCGATGTGATCAAGGTCTTCAATCCCGAGGTCTTGCGAGTGTTTGTCTTGCGGGCTCACTACCGCAGTCCGCTCAACTACTCCGATACCCATCTGGAGGAGTCGCGGGCGAGCCTGGTGCGCCTGTACACCGCGCTCAGCCCCGATTGGAGCGAGCCAGTTGCAGCCCCTGACTGGAGTCGGCCCGAGGCGCAGCGCTTTCGCGAGGCGATGGACGATGACTTCAATACACCGATCGCCATTTCCGTCCTGTTCGAGCTCGCGACCGAACTGAACCGCAGCCGCGATCCGGCCACCGAGCGATTGCTGAGGGCGCTGGCCGCGGTACTCGGACTGCTGGGCCAGGACCGTGAGCTTGTTTTGCGCAGTGGTCTTCGCGGCGCCAGCGATCAGGAGGGCCTGACCGATGCCGAGATCGAGGCGATGGTTGCTGCACGCACCGAAGCCAAGAAGGCCCGGCAGTTCGTTGAGGCCGACCAGCTTCGCAATGAGCTGGCCCAGGCGGGCATCGTGCTTGAGGACAGCGCCGCCGGCACGCGGTGGCGACGCGGCTGATGACGCCTCCAGCCTACTGGAGCGAGGCCTGCCAGGCGCTGGCTGGGTCCGACCCAGTGATGGCCGCCCGGATCGAGCAGGCCCGCGATCGCGGCCATCTGATGTCACGAGGGGATCCCTTCGTGACGCTGGCCCGCTCCATCGTGGGTCATCAGATCTCGGTCAAGGCGGCCGCCTCGGTCTGGGCCCGATTCGAAAAGGCCGCCCGCACGGTCACACCCGAACGCGTCGCCCGCATGCGCCTCACCACGCTTGCAGGGGCCGGCTTGTCGGGGCGCAAGGCTGAATACCTGCGGGACCTGGCTGTGCATTTCGTCAACGGCACGGTCGATCCCACCCACTGGCCTGCGCTGCCCGATGAGGCGATCATTGCCGAGCTGGTGCAGGTGCGCGGCATCGGGCGCTGGACGGCCGAAATGTTCCTGATGTTCAACCTCATGCGGCCCGATATCCTGCCCCTGGATGACCTGGGGCTTCTCAAGGCGGTCGCATTGCATTACAACGGCGGGCAGACTCTGACCCGTACCGAGGTGCAGCAGGTGGCGCAGGCCTGGGCGCCCTGGCGCACGGTCGCCACCTGGATGCTCTGGCGCAGCCTTGATCCAGTGCCCGTGGCCTACTGAACCTGTGCTGCGCTGAACCCGCTGCCTGCTGAACCTGTCGCGTGAATTCCGGAGAGACCTGATCCATGAAGACGACCTTCCTTGAATTCGAGCAACCGATTGCCGAGCTCGAGAACAAGATCGAAGCCCTGCGTTTTGTGCAGGATGATTCGGCTGTCGACATTGCCGACGAGATCGGTCGCCTGCAAAAGAAGGCCGACACGCTGGTCAAGGAGACCTACGCCAAGCTCACGCCCTGGCAGGTGGCGCAGGTCGCCCGGCATCCGCAACGGCCCTATACGCTCGATTACATCGAGTCGATGTTCTCGGATTTTCATGAGTTGCACGGCGACCGGGCCTATGCCGACGATCCTTCAATCGTGGGTGGGCTCGCCCGATTCAATGGTCAGTCGGTGATGGTGATTGGTCACCAGAAGGGCCGTGACACCAAGGAAAAGGTGCTGCGCAACTTTGGCATGCCGCGCCCTGAGGGCTATCGCAAGGCCCTGCGTCTGATGCGCACGGCCGAGAAATTCGGGCTGCCTGTACTCACCTTTGTGGATACGCCGGGGGCCTTCCCGGGAATCGGAGCCGAGGAGCGGGGCCAGTCCGAGGCGATCGGTCGCAACCTCTTCGCCATGGCCGAGTTGCGGGTGCCCATCATCACCACCGTGATCGGTGAGGGTGGCTCGGGAGGCGCCCTGGCCGTTGCGGTGGCCGACTGCGTGCTGATGCTGCAGCATTCGATCTATTCGGTGATCTCGCCCGAAGGCTGCGCGGCCATTCTCTGGAAGAGTGCCGACAAGGCCTCCGAAGCGGCCGCCATCATGGGCATCACGGCGCATCGGCTGAAGGCTCTGGGACTGATTGATCGCATCGTGAGCGAGCCGCTGGGTGGCGCGCATCGCGACCCGGTCCAGATGACCAGCCTGCTCAAGCGCGCTCTGGGCGAGGCCCTGCGCCAGTTTCAGAACGTCAAGCCCGCCGATCTGGTCAAGACCCGTCAGGCGCGCATCATGGCCTACGGCAAGGTCAAGGAGCTCGGCTGAAGCGTCGGTGAGATTGACCCGCCAAGTCGGGAATGGACCCGCCAACTCGGGCTTGGGTCCGCCAAGTCGGGCTTGGACTCGCCAAGTCGGGCTTGGACTCGCCAAGTCGGGATTGATCTGCCGAAGTTGCTGAACTCCATGCCGGATCCCTTCGATCCCGTGATCGGGGCACTGCAGGTTTGCACACCCTCCCCGCAATCGCCGCTGGTTGTGGCTTTTTCAGGGGGTCTGGATTCCACCGTGCTGCTGCACGCTGCGGTTCACCGGTGGGGCTCGGCTTGCGTGGTGGCGGCCCATGTCGATCATCAGCTGCAGTCGGCGTCGGCCCGTTGGCTCGCCCATTGTCGTGAGCAAGCGCAGGCTCTGAATGTGCGCTTTGAGGGCTGCAGCCTTGCGTCGCACGGATCGCCCCCTCGCGCTCCAGAGCTCCGGCGCATGGCGGATGCAGGGCCTCATCAGACGACCAACCTTGAAGCCTGGGCCCGCCAGGCCCGCTACGAAGCCCTGACGCGCATCGCCCGTGCCTGCCACGCCGTCGCGCTGGTAACGGCCCACCATGCCGATGACCAGCTCGAAACCGTACTGATGGCGCTGGCGCGTGGCGCCGGACTTGATGGGCTGACGGGCATCGCAGCCCGGACCCAGCGCGGTGGCGTGGCGCTGATCCGCCCGTTTCTGGAGCTGCCGCGATCCGCATTGCACCTGTGGGCGCAGCAGCAGCAACTGCAATGGATCGAGGATCCGATGAACGTCTGGCCTCACCTGCGGCGCACGGCGATCCGACAGCAACTGACTCCGGTGCTCGATGAGGTCTTGCCGGGTTTGCGGCGCCAATTGCCTGTGGCACTGGCCAGCCTGCGCGAATCGCGGGAAGCCCTGGATGAATCAACCTGGCTCGAACTCGCTGCACTCGAAGTGGCGCCCCGTGGGCTTCAGGCCCTCGATCGCGATGCACTGGCGGCCTTGCCTGAAGCCCGACAGCGTCGTCTGTTGAGGGGCTGGCTTGCAGCCCTTGGGCTGGCCATGCCCACCCGGGCGCGTCTGCAGGCCATGCGTGCGCAATGCCTGGAGGCAGCCAGCGCCCATGCGCATCTTCGCCATGAAGGCTGGCATCTCGTGCGTCAGGGCCGACGCCTGCTGGCCTGGCCGGATGAGAATCATCCGCGCTGGGTGGCGCCGTCCGAGCCTATCGCGCTGGAGGGCTGGAGCGATGAAGGGCTGGCCTTGCCCGATGGAAGCTGGCTCAGGGCTGGCGGGGAGGGCGCTCAGGCAGGGAGCGCACAAGCAGGCGACGAACAGGGCAGCCGCAGCGGCGTGTGCCCGAACTGGCTGCGCAGTGCATCGTTCAGTCTGATCCGCCCGGGGGCGACGATGCGCGTGCGACTGCGCGAGCAACGTCCATCCCGAGAGGTCCGCAAACTCTGGCAGGAGGCGGGTGTGCCTGTGTCGGTTCGTGGGTCCTGTGCCTTGATTCTCGCCAACGGCAGGCCCTTCTGGCTGATGCCCTTCGGTCAACTTGCGGGTCCGTGGCCGATGGTGCAAGACGGCCTTGTACTGCATTGGCAAACGCGGATCGGTGATCCTCGGGCGATCGAGGGCTGATCTGCCGCCCGTTGGTCTGAGATTGGTGACCCGCGCGGATCGGGCGAAGGCGGTTCAGCGGCTCATACAGTGAAGTCAAGTAAAATCCCGCTTTTGCCGCGGGCCAGACGACCCCAGACGTCGGTCGCGGACACTGAATCTCACGACCCCTGCACGGTATGGCACTTATCGTTCACAAATACGGCGGCACCTCGATGGGCTCGGTGGAGCGCATCCAGAATGTCGCCCGGCGCGTTGCCAAATGGCATCGGGCCGGACACCAGATGGTGGTGGTTCCCTCGGCCATGTCTGGTGAAACCAACCGGCTGATTGGCCTGGCCACCCAGATTCAGGCCCAACCTGATCCGCGCGAGCTCGACATGATCGCCTCGACTGGCGAGCAGGTATCGGTGGGTCTGCTGGCCATGGCGCTCAGGGCCATCGGTGTGGATGCCGTGAGTTATGCGGGCTGGCAGGTGCCCGTGCGCACCGACAGCGCGTACACCAAGGCACGCATCGAGTCGATTGACGATGCGCGCGTGCGCGCGGATCGGTATGCAGGCCGTGTCGTCATCATTACCGGCTTTCAGGGGGTTGACGCGCTGGGCAACATCACCACGCTCGGGCGCGGGGGTTCCGACACCTCAGCCGTTGCGGTGGCGGCTGCGCTCAAGGCCGAGGAGTGCCTGATCTACACCGACGTGGATGGTGTTTACACCACCGATCCGCGCATCGTGCCTGAAGCACGACGACTGCCGCGCATCACCTTCGAGGAGATGCTCGAGATGGCGAGCCTGGGCTCCAAGGTGCTGCAGATCCGATCGGTGGAGTTCGCCGGCAAATACCGGGTCAAGACCCGCGTGCTCTCGAGCCTCACATCGCCCGACATGCCGCTTGAGGAGGAAATGCCCTCCGGCACGCTGATTACTTTTGAGGAAGACTCCACCATGGAACAGGCCGTCATTTCCGGCATTGCCTTCGCCAAGGACGAGGCCAAGATCACCCTGACCCGCGTGCCTGATCGGCCCGGTGTGGCGTATCAGATCCTGGGCCCGGTCGCCGAGGCCAACATCGATGTCGACATGATCATCCAGAACCAGTCGATGGATGGCACGACCGACTTCTCGTTCACGGTCAGCCGGGGCGAATACCAGAAGGCCATGGAAGTCATCAACGGGCGGGTCAAGCCTGCGGTTCAGGCCGGTGATGTGGTGGGCGACACCAAGATCTGCAAGGTTTCGGTGGTGGGCATCGGCATGCGCTCGCATGTGGGCATCGCCAGCAAGATGTTCCAGACGCTTTCGCAGGAAGGCATCAACATTCAGATGATCTCGACCAGTGAGATCAAGATCTCGGTGGTGATCGACGACAAATATCTTGAGCTGGCTGTGCGGGCCCTGCACAAGGCTTTCGATCTCGAACAAGGAGCCTGAAATGGCCGGTATCAAACGGATCGATCACGTGGCGATTGCGGTTCGCGATTGCGACGCGGCCACCGAGCAGTACAAGAAGCTGCTCAATGCCGTGCATGTGCGTACCGAGGTGCTCAAGGAAAAAGCCGGCATGGTCAAGGTGGCCTACATGCAGATCGGCGAGAACATCCTGTCGCTGGTGCAGTCGCTCGAGGCCGATGGCTTCATCAACCAGCACATCGACAAGCATGGCGAAGGCCTGCATCACATGGGCCTGGAGGTCGATGACCTGGCGGGCTTCATCAGTGATGTGGAGGGCAAGGGCTACAAGATCCCGCTGCGCGATGAGTTCAGCAACCGCAGCGAGGTGGTGCTGCGTCCGCGCGATGCCAACGGGGTGGTGCTGCAGGTACTGCAGTGGAAGGGCGGGTCGGACGCCACGGTTGAAGACCGCATCGACCGCATCCTCAAGCTGCAGAACCAGCCGGACTGATTTCAGCGCGCGGGGCTCGTAGTCCTGCGTGCTAAGATTTCGTTTTTCCGGAGACGTGACCGAGAGGCCGAAGGTGCTCCCCTGCTAAGGGAGTATGCGGGCAAAACCTGCATCGAGGGTTCGA
>JBKCEY010000159.1:0-9438 GCA_046304115.1 Burkholderiales bacterium
GAAGCGGCCCCTGGCCAGGTCCATGCCACCCGCCTGCAGGCGCTCAAGCGCATCAGCGGGCAAGCCTGCGGCCAGATCCGCCTGCAGCTCCTGGGCTCGTGTTGCCGTCCGGTTGGCCACGGTGAGCGACACGACCCCTGACTGCAGCAACGGGCCGATCACCCCGCGCACGGCACCGCCCGCGCCCAGCACCAGTACGCGGGCGCCCTCGAGCTTCATGCCGATACGGCCGGTGAGGTCTGCCAGCAGGCCCGCGCCATCGGGGTTGTCGCCCAAAATGCCATCGGGCCCGAAGACCAGGGTATTGACGGCTCCGGCCAGCCGCGCGCGATCGGTCAGCTGATCGGCGAGGGCGTAGGCCTCGAGCTTGAAGGGCACCGTCACGTTGCAGCCCGCACCGCCCTGAGCCCTGAAGGCCTGCACGGTGGCCTTGAAACCATCCAGCGGCGCCAGCAGGCGTTCATAGCTGATCGGCTGCGCGGTCTGGGCCGCAAAGCGCGCATGAATCTCAGGGGAGCGGCTGTGCGCGATCGGATGGCCGATCACTGCGTAGCGTACGGGTTTCGAGTCCGTCATGGGTGAAGGTCCAGGTTCGAACAATCTGCAGGATGTCGCCCTGACGGGCCATCTCGGGTGGAAACCGGGCATAGGGCTGGCCCGCATAGACGATCTGGCGAACCGCCCGATTGAGCGCTTCGTGGCGGGATTTGCGATTGAGGATCACATCGACCACCTGACCGTGTCGGTCGATCTCGACGGTGATGATCAGAGAGTCGTACAGGCGGCCTCGCGCCTCGGCAGGATAGCGCTCCGTACCGATGCGCTCGACCTGACTCGCCCAGTCGGCGACATACTGGGCGTGCATGGCCCCCACAGCATTGACGCCAAAGGTCATGCGCCGAGGCCGCTTGTTGTAATCCTCGATGTTGCGCTCGATCTCGGCCTGCAGGCGAGCCAGGAGGGCTTCACGGGTCTCGCGCTCGCTGGCATCGGGCCGCGGCCTGTCCAGCGAGGGTTTCAGAGGGGCCAGGCCGTCTGTGTCGCGAGCGAGCGCCAGCAACTCGCGCTGGCGCGCCTCCAGGGCCTCACGCCGTTGTCGCTGTACCGCCGGGTCCGTGCCATCACGGGCGGTTTCACTGGGCGGCAGGGGCGACTTGGCGCGACCCTGCTCATGCTCACCACCGCCTTGCTGATCCACCTGCGCAATGACCTCGGCCTTGGCCGGCCGGCTGGTGCTGCGGGTATTGAGCAGAATGATCTCAAGGCCCTGATCCTGAGGCGTCAGGATGACGGGCAGGGGCGGCGCGAAGCGGGCCGTGAGCAAGGCCGCATGCACCACGAACGAGGCCAGCAACGCCAGCCCCAGGGGCTCGCGAAGCCAGTCCTTCATGGTGTGCGGTCGTCCCCGGGTTTTCCAGACTCGTCCGCAAGATCGCTTGCATCGATCGACTCCGTCAGAACCCCGGCAAACCGCCCGGAGGCCTGCAGTTCGAGCTCGTCGAGGTCGATCAGGTCGACCAGGATCTGGCGGCCGGCAGCCAGTCCCTGCGCGGACAGTTCGGGCAGCCTCAGAAAAAGGGGCGCGTGAACCAGACGCACCAGTTCATCCCGCAGGATCACCGCCGCAAGGCGGGGCTCGGGCCCCTGCTGAGCGACCCAGCGCAGACACCAGTAGCGCTCCATGCGGTTCTGGAAATCGCCATAGGCCGCATGACGCGCATCGAAGGCCGAGATGATGGCGAACACATCGGCATCCCCACGGGCATGGGGGGGTGTCTGTTCAGTGGCCAGGGCGATGAGCTGTCGCTGGTTGACCAGATCGATGTAGCGGCGCAGAGGCGAGGTCGACCAGGTGTACTGCACCACGCCCAGGCCCTGATGCCCGGAAGGCTGGGTGGTCATGACCACGCGGCCACCCGGCTGCTGCGCCCGGTAGATGCCGAGTGCCCGTTGCTCAGCCAACCAGTGGCCCCAGGTGGCGTTGGCGAGAATCATGAGCTCGGCCACGATGCGATCGAGGGGCGCGTCGCGGCGGCGCTGGACGATACGCACGCTCGAGCGGCCATCGGGCTCAAGGTCGACATAGAAGCTGAAGTCGGTGCGGTGACGGGACTCGGGCTTGCCGCGCACCTGATCGCGCGCATCGGACAGGGCCTGCGTCAGGCGCCAGAGCACCCGCAGCGCCGGGGCCTCGCGCAGGCCACCCAGCGGATCGGCGGGATCGCTGAGCGCGGCTTCTGTAATGGTTTCATCGAGCTGATCGTGTCGCAGGTTGGCCGACACATGAATGCGTTCGAGCGCAGTCGTGGTCGATTGAACCTGCGTGCCCGACGCATCGAGGTCGGCATAGAGCGAGAGGGCCGGCAGCACGCGGCCGGCCTCCAGCGTGAAACGCTCGACCACCGCATCCGGGAGCATGGTGATCTTGTCGCCGGGCATGTAGACCGTGGACATGCGGTCACGGGCAATGCGGTCAATCTCGCCGGCCGCATCGATCAGCAGGGCCGGTGCCGCGATATGAATACCCACCCGGTAACGGCCATCCGGCAGGGTCTGCACCGACAGGCAGTCATCGATCTCGGTGGTGGTGGAGTCGTCAATCGAGAACGGCTCGGCAGCAGACAGCGGCAGGCTGGCCAGCGCCTGTTCGAGACGCGCATCGAGCTCATCCGTCTGGATCGGCGCAAAACCGCTGCCCCGGGGAAACTGCTCGGCCGCAAAACAGCGCAGATGCAGATCCTGGGCATCGGCAAAGGCCCCCGCCCCCACCAGAAGTCGATGGGCTGGCAGACGGGCAAGCGTGCAGGCCCGCTCGAGCGCTTTCCATTCGGGCGTGTTTTTGTCGGGCCGCACCAGCAACACCGCCGCCTGTGCGGCGATCGCTTCGGGGACCTCACCGTGCGCCATCGCCTGGGCCCAGGCTTCGATGCGCTCGGCCTGTTCGCGCTTGCGCTCCACGGCAGCCAGCGCTGCCTTGAGGGTATCGGGTGGCGCAGGCCGGTATCGGCCCCGACCCTTGCGATAGAAATAGACCGGAGCGGCATGAACCCGCATCAACAGACCCGCGCTCTGCACCGCCGAGGGCGCTGCGCCAAAGTATTCCTGCGCCAGATCAGTGAAGTCGAACTCGTCCTGGGGGGCGCACTCCCACAGGAAATCAAGCTCGATCTGCTCGGCCGTCTGCTGGGCCTGCTGCATCAGGTCGGACGGCGCAGGCGATGCAAAGCGCAGCATCACATGGCTGGCCTTGACCTTGGTGCGCTTGCCGCTGGCGGATTCCACCTGAAGGCTGCCGCCTGCCTCGGACAGCACGGTACCCGCCTTGAAGGCACCGTCTTCATCGAACAGGACATTGGAGGCGGTCATGAAGCCGCCGATTATAGCGGCCGGACCACCTTCCGATCAGAGCTGGATGCCGCCCGAGACCTCGATGACTGCACCGTTGAGATAGCTGGAGTCATCTGAGGCCAGAAAGGCATAGACCGCCGCGATTTCTTCAGGCTTGCCCAGGCGCCCGAGCGGCACCTTCTCGATCATCTTGTCCTTCACGGCGGCCGGAATGGTCTCGAGAATGGGCGTCTCGATGAAACCCGGACAGACCGCATTCACACGCACGCCCTTGGGGCCGAGTTCGCGTGCCCAGGTCTTGGTAAAGCCGATCACACCCGCCTTGGTGGCGGCATAGTTGGTCTGGCCGAAGTTGCCGTACAGCCCCACGACCGAGGAGGCATTGATGATCGAACCCGAGCCCTGGGCGGTCATGGTCTCGGCCACCGCCTGCGTGCATTCGAAGACGCCCTTGAGATTGACCGCGATCACGGCATCGAACTGGGCCGAGGTCATGCGGGCGAGCCTCGCATCCTTGGTGATGCCGGCATTGTTGACCAGCACATCGATGCGACCCCAGGCCGCCTTGACCTGACTCACCATGGCATCAATCGCAGCACGGTCCGTCACATCCACCACACAGCCCATGACCTGCCCGCCAGCGGCCTTGATCGCCTCAACGGCAGCTTGCACCCGGGCAGCACCCATGTCGCTCACCACGACCCGTGCGCCTTCGGCGGCATAGCGTTGCGCGGTTGCAAGGCCGATGCCCTGCGCAGCTCCGGTGATGATCGCGACTTTGTCCTTGAGGCGCACGGCCTGCTCCCTGTGTCGTATGGTTACAGGGCGTCATGGTAGCCGCTTGGCGGGCGTTCGCACGCCGACCGTTCAGGCAGGTCGCAGCCAGAGGCTCACGACAGCCCGGGCGGCTCCCAGTGCATGTCCGGATCAAGCGGATAGATGGGCCGGGGCATGCGCTGCCAGTCCACTTGAGAGAGCACCGGCGTGGTGAGCCCGGGCACATCCACCTCGACGATCTGCTCATTGGCGAAGAACTCGTCAAAGGCCGCCCTGAAATGCCCACGTGATTTGAGCACCAGCACGCGAATCGCAGACAGATCGATGCCCATCACCTCGAACTGGGCCGGGTCGCGGGCCTGATCGCGCCGGCTGATCACGAGCACCTGGATACCCCCCAGACGCAACAGCGCTGTGGGGCCATTGTCGACCCGCGAACCCTTCGAAATGCCCCGGCGGGCCAGATAGTCACCGGCATGCACCCGTTCAACCTGCACCGCTGCTTCGAACCGGCCCGACAGCGGATGGGTCTCATCCCGGTTGAAAAGGGCTTGAAAAACCGCACCTGCGCCAACCTGATGCGCCTGCGCCGCCAGCAGCGGATCGTAGATCGGACCAAAGACGGCGCCCTCGACGCCCGCCTGTGCAAAGGCCTTCAGGATCCAGACCGTGTTGCCACGCCCGCCCCCACCCGGGTTGTCGGCCACGTCGGCAAACAGCCGAGGCGTCGCCACGCCTTGTCCACTGGCCAGCGCCCATTGCGTGGCCTGCTCGAGCGAGGTGAGCTTTGGAATCCAGTCGCCCCGGTGGGCCCAGGCATGCGCCGCAATCTCGCAGGCCAGCCGCTTTGCTTTTTCGGGCGCATTGCGCGTGGTCACGATCACGGACATGCCATTGCGCGGGGTATCGCCCAGGGTGAAGCCGCTCAGGATGGAGACATCGATCACGTCCGGGTCGATGCGCGACTGACCCCATTCGATCAGGGCCCGGTAAGGGCCAAAAGCGGTGTTCTGCGTGACCGAGGGCGGCACAAAGGGCAATTTGACGAAAGCCGCGGTGGGCCGCAGGCCCGCGAGCATCTCGTGCAGCACTGCGGCGCAATCCTCGCCGCGCTCGTACATGTCGGTATGGGGATTCTCGCGATACGAGATCAGCACATCGGCTGCGCTCACCATGCGCTGCGAGATGTTGCCGTGCAGATCGAGCGTGGCCACCACCGGAATCGAGGAGCCGACCAGGGCGCGCACACGCTCGAGCAGCGTGGCTTCAGGGTCGGGGTCCACGGTGGCAATCGCGGCACCGTGCAGCGACAGGAACACCCCATCCACAGGCAAGGCCTGCTGCAGACGTTCGCACAGGTCATCGCACAATGCATCGAAATAATCCTGGTCAACGCACCCGCTGGCTCCGGCATGAGCATGCCTCAAGGGCACGGGCGTCCAGGCGCCGCGTGCATCCATGGCCGCAACAAAACCGGTGGTGGTGCGCGGCAAGAGCGGATCTGGGCGCAGCCAGTCTTGTGCCAGGGCATCGCCCGCCAGATCGCAGAAACCCGCGAATTCCTCGGCAGTGGCCACCGGCGAATGCGAGTTGCTCTCCAGCATGAAGCCGCCCACGGCGATGCGGGGCACCGGTCGTTCGCAGGTTGATGGAATGGAAGTCGGATTTGTCATGGCCAGACGGGTGAATGAGAATGCACAACGCTAGCCTATTCCGAGGAGACCCCATGTCATTTCGTGCCCTTGCTCTGGCCCTGATGCTGTCCGCTGCGCCCGTGTCGGCCATCAGCCAGACCCTGACCCTGGGGACCAAGCTCGAGCTCAACACGCTCGATCCGCACTTCTTTGCCTCATTCCCGACCGGGTCCTCACACGAGCACCTCTATGAGCGGCTCACCCGCCTCGACGAAAACGGTTCGGTGCAACCGGTGCTGGCCGCCTCATGGCGCTCGATCGATGCCGACACCTGGGAATTCAAGCTGCGCCCGAACGTCAAATTCCACGACGGCGCGAGCTTCACGGCCGAGGATGTCGCGTTCACGATCTCGCGCGTGCCCAATGTGCCCAATACGCCGAACTCGTTTGCGCAATTCACCCGCAACATCAACCGGGTCGAGATCATCGATCCGCTCACCCTGAGGCTGCATACCAAGACGCCCTCGCCCACGCTGCCGCTCGATCTGTCCAACGTCTTCATCATTTCAGCCCGGGCGGGCAAGACCGCCACCACGGCCGATTACAACGCGGGCAAGGCCGCGATCGGCACGGGGCCCTACAAGCTGGTCGAATGGGTCAATGGCGAGCGGTTGGTGGTCGAGCGTTTTGAGGGCTACTGGGGCCCCAAGCCTCCCTGGCAGAAGGTGACTGAGCGGGTGATTGCCAAGGATGCCTCACGGGTTGCCGCTCTGCTGTCGGGTCAGGTCGATGCCATCGATGCAGTACCCACGGCGGATCTGGCCCGCTTGCGTCAGGATGCGCGTTATGCGGTCAGCGGTGGCCCCTCGGCCCAGGTGCAGTACATCGCGCTGGACTCCAATCGCGAGGTGTCGCCCTTCGTGACCGCCAAGGATGGCAGCCCGCTGGCGCGCAATCCGCTCAAGGATGCGCGCGTGCGCAAGGCCCTGTCACTTGCGATTCCGAGGCAGGCCATTGCCGAGCGCCTCATGGAAGGGGCCGCGGTGCCCGCGAGTCAGTTGCTGCCCGCCAACTTTCCGGGTGCCAGTGCGAACCTCAAACCCGACCCGCAGGACCTGGCCCGCGCTCAGGCCTTGTTGCGTGAGGCGGGCTGGGCCGAGGGCTTCAAGATCACCCTGCATGCCACGGGCGATCGCTATCCCAACGATGCCGGGGTCGCCCAGGCGATCGGCTCGGGCTGGACCCGGCTCGGGCTCACGGTGGCGGTGGACACCATGCCAGGCGCGGTCTTTTTCGGGCGGGCCAGCAAACAGGAGTTCTCGGCCTTCACGGCCCAGTACGGCTCCGACGAGGTCGGAATCGGCATGCGGGCTTTGCTCGCCACCTTCGATACCTCCCGCGGGTTCGGAACGGCCAACCGCACCCGCTATTCCAACCCGACGATCGACCAGAAACTCTCCGAGGCACTGGTCATGATGGACCCGAATGCACGACAGGCAGCACTCGCCCGGGTCATGGAGGCCTACATGGATGACCAGGGCCTGATCCCGGTGTTCTATCCGGTCTTCGACTACGCCGCAAAAAAGGGGCTGGTGATCACCCACCGGCCCCAGCGTCGATTCAATGCCCTCATGATCAAACCAGGAGCCTGAGATGGCCGCACATGACCTTGTGATTCGCAATGCCACCCTGATCGATGGCAGTGGCGCACCGGCCTGCATCGCTGATGTGGCCATCCAGGGCGATCGAATCGCCGCCGTTCATCGCCGGGGCAAGGCCGAGCTGAGCGGAGTGCAGACCGTCGACAGCAACCCGGCTCGCGGGTCTGGGTCAGGCAGGGGCCCCGGGAGCCATCCGGCCGAAGCCCTGCGCGGTGGCGAGCCGATCGGTCACGGGCTTCGGGAAATCGATGCCCAGGGCCTGCTGCTCACACCCGGCTTTGTCGATGTGCACACCCATTACGATGGCCAGGCCACCTGGGACCCCCAACTGGCGCCCTCTTCGGTGCATGGCGTGACCACGGCCGTCTTTGGCAACTGTGGCGTGGGCTTTGCGCCTTTACGACCCGGTGCGCAGGACTTTCTCATCAACCTGATGGAAGGGGTCGAAGACATTCCCGGCACCGTTCTGGCTGAAGGTATTCCCTTCAACTGGGAGAGCTTTCCGGAGTACCTCGATGCGCTTGAAGCCCTGCCCCATGCCATCGACATCGGCGCCCAGGTGCCCCATGCGGCCTTGCGCTGCTATGCGATGGGCGATCGGGGTGGCGATCATGCCGAGATCCCGACGCCCCAGGAGCGTGAGTTCATGGGGCGTCTGCTCGAAGAGGCGCTCCATGCGGGCGCGCTCGGGCTGACCACCTCGCGAACCATCAAGCACAAGGCCCGCGATGGCCGCAACACACCGAGCCTGAGTGCCACCGAAGACGAGCTGATCAGTCTGGCACGCGCGATGCGGCGCGCAGGCAAGGGGGTGATCGAGGTCAACTCCGATTTCGGCCCGGGTGAATACGAGATCATGGAGCAGGCGTGTCGCGAATCGGGCCGTCCGCTGTCGATCCTGCTGATCCAGGTCGATCGCGCGCCACAGCTCTGGAAAGACACCCTCGATCAGATTCACGCCTCACGGCGCAAGGGCCTGGAGGTCAATGCCCAGGTGGGCAGTCGATGCATCGGCGTACTGCTTGGGCTGCAGGCCAGCCTCAACCCCTTCGGTTTTCATCCGGCCTGGCGCGAGCAGCTGGCCGGTCTCGACCATGCCGCACGCGTGCGTCGCCTGAAGGCCGATGCCGAATTGCGCCGGGTCCTCACGCAGCAGCCTGCCGACAATGCAGGCACCCGCCATATCGCGGGCATGCTCGAGCGGGCCTTCGTGATGAGCACCATCCCCGACTACGAGCCGGCCGCAGCCGACTCCATCGCACAGCGGGCGCGGGCGAGCGGTCAGTCGGTCTGGTCCCTGGTGCTTGATGCCCTGCTGGCCGATGAAGGCAGCGGCCTGTTGATGCATCCCTTCGAGAATTACACCCATGGTGATCTGGAAGTCGTGCGCGCCATGCTCGAAGATGAAGCCACCGTCATGGGCGTGGGCGATGGCGGTGCTCATGTGGGCACGATCTGCGACGCCAGCGGTCCGACCTTTCTGATGACGCACTGGGCCCGCGACCGGCAGCGCGGCCCGCGCATTGCGCTCGAGACGCTGATCAGAAAACAGACCCGCGACTCTGCGCTGTCGTATGGACTGAGCGATCGGGGCCTGATCGCACCGGGCCTGAGGGCCGACCTCAACCTGATCGATCTTGCCCGTCTGAGCCTGCCACGACCCGAAATGGTTCATGACCGTCCCGCAGGCGGCAAGCGCTTTTTGCAGGGGGTGCAAGGCTATCGCCACACCTTCGTGGCCGGCATCGAAACCCGCTGCAACGATGCGCCGACCGGCGCCCTGCCCGGGCGTCTGGTGCGGGGCGCGGCTCAGACCAACTCAGCCACTCAGCCTAACTCGGCAAAGGCGAGCACGACCTCGAGGTGATCCGCAAAGTCCGACAGCCCGTGGTCGCTACCCTGGATCACTCGGCAGTCGGCGCCTTTACAAAAGGCCACCATGTCGCGCCAGTCCAGGAGCTCATCGCCCGTGGCCGCCAGCAGCAGGGTGCGCTCAGGATGGGCGAGCCGGTCTGGTT
>JBKCEY010000160.1:0-5768 GCA_046304115.1 Burkholderiales bacterium
CTGGCATAGACCGTGGCATTGGACCGTCCGGTCATGTACACGCTGGCCTCGGTGAGCGGGCTGCACGCGAGTTCCAGCCCGTTGCCATCGGCCGCAGGCTGCAAGCCGTAGGTGCAGTAGTCGCGCAGCGACTGTGCGTCAAAGAGGTCATAGGGACGGCGGGTGGCAAACCGTTCAATCATCTCCTGCACGCTGGCAAACCTGCTGCGTCGCTTGGCCGCCGGATGCATTCCCGAGCCCATGGCCGGATGGGGCAGGTGATAAGCCGTTGGTGAGGCAATGACAGGGTCGACCAGCAGCAGCGCCCTGAAACGCCCGGGCTCGCGAGCAGCGGCCTGAACCAGCGCATGGGCCCCCATGCTGTGTCCTACGCCCACCATCGAATCGAGGTCACGGGCCTTCACGAATCCCGCCAGATCCTCGCCAAAATGCGCCCAACTCGTGATGGGCACCTGCGTGCTGCGGCCATGGCTGCGCTGGTCCAGCGCGATGGCGTGATGCTCGGGCAGACGATGGATGACCTGATCCCAGACCCGTGAATGAAAACCGGTGGCGTGCACCATCAGCAGACTGGGTGCCTGATTCCTTCGATCGACATGCCATTCGACGGCCTGCAACTCGATCGGTCCGACCGAGGTCCGGTGCTGTGCATCGGGATTCAAGGCATCGGGGCTCAATGCATCGGAATTCAAACTATCGGAATTCAAGGCATCAGCCTCCGGAAATGCGTGGAATCAGCACGACTTCGCTGTCGGGCCCGATGGACTCCAGCAGGCCATCCTGATGAATCTCACCATCGATGGCGATGGCCATGCCGGCCTCGACTCGCGCCAATACACCGGGATGGCGCGTATCGATCTGACGCAAGGCCGCCCGGACGGTCGTGGCCTCGACTTCGAAGCGGGCCTGCCCACCGGTGAGGTGGAGCAGGCTCTGGTCGACCGTACTCAGAACAGCCACGACCGCTACAGTGCCTCCAGCACGCGCATGGGGGTGAGTGGCAGCGCATGCATCGGCTGCCCGGTGACCTTGCTGATGGCACAGGCAATTGCGGCCAGGGGCGGCACGATAGGGGCCTCGCCCACGCCCTTGGCACCATACGGATGACGGCTGTTGGGCGCCGACTCCACCAGGATCGTATCGATCATGGGCAGGTCGCTCGCCACAGGCATGCGGTAGTCCAGAAATCCGGGGTTGAGCAGCACGCCCCGCTCATCGTAGAGATAGGCCTCATTGAGGGCCCAGCCCACACCCTGCGCCACGCCGCCCTGGATCTGGCCCTCGACATACGACGGATGAATCGCGCGTCCCACATCCTGGGCTGCGGTGTAGCGCACGACCGTGCTGCGTCCGGTGTCGGGATCAATCTCGATGTCGCACAGATGCACCGCAAATCCCGGCCCTGCTCCGCTGGCATTGAGTGTCACTTCGGCGCCGATCGGTCCCCCGGTGCGCGCACTTCGCCCCGCCAGGGCTTTGAGCGTGAGCGCAGGCTGGGGCTTGGTGGCATCCAGGCAGATGGCCTGGCCCTGTTCCCACTTCACCTGCTCGATCGGCACATCCCAGGTGGCAGCGGCCCGTCGGCAGAGGTCCTTGACCACCTGTTCAGCCGCCCTGACCACGGCCATGCCAGTGGCAAAGGTGACCCGGCTGCCGCCGGTCGTGGCCGAGTAGGCGATGGTGGCGGTGTCGGCGACCTGGGCCCGCACCCGCTCATACGGCAGGCCCAGCACCTCGGCGGCCATCATGGCCATCGAGGCGCGTGAGCCACCGATGTCGGGGTTGCTGGAGATGACCGTGGCGCCTCCGTCCTCATCGACATGGACCGCAGCCGAGGATTCGCCGCCGATGTTGAACCAGAAGCCGCAGGCCACCCCGCGACCCTGATGCGGCCCGAGCGGTGCGCTGTAGTGCGGATGATTGCGAATCGCCTGGAGGGTCTCGATCAGGGCCACTTCCCGGAAGGTGGCGCCATAGACCGCCTTCGTCCCGGGCTTGACCGCATTCCGGATGCGAAGGTCAATCGGATCGAGTTCGAGCCTGCTGGCGAGTTCGTCGATCGCGCACTCCACCGCAAATGCCGCCATGGGTGCTCCGGGGGCTCGATAGGCCGCAACCTTGGCCCGGTTGCTCACCACGTCATACCCCGTGACTGCCACATTGGGGATGTCATAGCAGGCAAATGCGGCCATGCTGCCTGCGCCCACCGGCGAGCCCGCAAAGGCGCCCGCCTGGTACTTGAGCACCAGCTGGGCCGCCACGATCCGACCGCTGCGATCAGCCCCGATTGCAATCTCCATGACTGAACCGGAGGTGGGGCCGCTGGCCACAAACACCTCTTCACGGCTCATCACCATGCGAACCGGGCGGCCGCACTGACGCGAGAGCGCAAGCGCCACCGGCTCCAGATACACCGTGGTCTTGCCACCGAACCCGCCGCCGATCTCGGCTGGAATGACCTTGAGGTCAGCCAGCTCGATACCCAGCAGCTTTGCGCACATCGCGCGTACGGCGAAGTGCCCCTGGGTGGAGACCCACAGCATGTGCTGACCATCGGCGCCGCTGGAGGCCACACAGGCATGCGGCTCGAGGTAGCCCTGATGAACCGGCTCGGTCGTGTAACGTCCGCGCACCACCACATCGGCGCTGGCCAGTGCGGCTGCGACATCGCCCCGCCCGATCACGACCTTCTCGGCAATGTTCGACGGCGCGGTGGGTTTGGGTGTTTCGCCCTTGGTGTACAGATCGTCGTGCAGCAGCGGCGCATCTGCCGCCATGGCGGCCTCGACATCAATGACATGGGGCAGGACCTCATAGCGGACCTCGATCCGCTCGAGCGCCTGCGCGGCGATCTCGGGGGAGGTCGCGGCCACTGCAGCCACCGCATGGCCCACATAGAGCACTTTGCCGCGGGCCATGCAGTTGTGAGAGAGATCGCGCAGCGTGGCTGCACCTTCACCGGCCTCGACCGACTCGTTGCCGAGTTCAGGAAAGTCGGCCGCCGTCACCACAGCCTTGACACCGGCCAAGGCACTGGCGGCGCGGGTATCGATGCTCAGGATTCGGGCATGGGCATGGGGGCTGCGCAGCACGCGGCCGGTGAGCATGCCGGGCAGGCGAAGATCGGCACCGAAGTTGGCTCGGCCCTGGACCTTGTCGGCGCCATCAGGCCGGATCGGCCGTTGACCCACCACCCGGAAATGATCCGAGGCAGCAGCGGTGTCGGGGGTCAGCTGTGCGGGGGTCTGGGGTGCGTTCATGGCCGGGCCTCCCTCAGGTCACGGGCCGCATCGAGCACCGCACGCACGATCTTGTCGTATCCGGTGCAGCGGCACAGGTTGCCCGCCAGCGCATAGCGCACCTCGGTTTCGGTGGGATCGGGATTGCGATCGAGCAGGGCCTTGGCTGCAACCAGGAAACCCGGCGTGCAAAAGCCACACTGCAGCGCGGCATGCTCCAGAAATCGCTGCTGCACCGGATGCAGGGTATTGCCCTGGGCCAGGCCTTCGATGGTCGTGACCGCATGGCCTTCGACTTCCGGGGCGAGCACCAGGCAGCTGCAGACCAGCTGGCCATCGAGCAAAACCGAGCAGGCTCCGCAATCGCCGCTGCTGCAGCCTTCCTTGGTACCGGTGAGAGCGAGTTCGTCACGCAGGGCATCGAGCAGGGTCTGCCCCGGTCGGGCCAGGAACTGAACCGGTTCACCGTTGATCTCAGCCTGAACGGCAACGCCTCGCCCACCCATCGAGGGCATCGCAGGGGCATTCGGGTTGGCACTCATGCACTGGCTCCCAGGCTGCGTTCCCAGGCTGTCCGGGCTGCGCGTTGTGCCAGCACGCCGGCTACCCGCACCCGGTAGGCCACCGTGCCACGCTTGTCATCGATCGGTTTGCAGGCGGCACGAGCGGCTTCGGCCAGTGCGCCAAGGGTATCGTCATTCATCTCGCGGCCCGCCAGATGCGCGACATCGACTTCAACGGCGGTGGGCGCAACAGCACCCAGCGCCAGACGAAGGGTTTCGATGCGCTGCCCATCAGCACTGCGCGTCAGGCAGACCCCCGCGCCCACCACCGCAATGTCCATTTCCGTGCGCGGAATCAGGCGCAGGTAGGCGTCGCCCTGTCGGGGTCGAGGTTTGGGAATTCGCAAGGCGCGAAGAATCTCTCCTGGGCCGAGCTGGTTGCGGCCGGGTCCGGTTTGCAGGTGGGCGACCGGCAAGACCCGCTCGCCGGCAGGTCCGGCGATCAGGCACTGCGCGCCGGCTGCGATCAGCGCGGGTGCACTGTCGGCTGCCGGCGAGGCGTTGCACAGATTGCCCCCCAGACTGGCGCGGCCCTGCACCTGCGCCGAGCCGATCAGGCCAGCCGCCTCGACCACGCCCGGCCAGGCTGCCTTGAGCGCTGCATGACCCCCGATCTGTACACAGGGTGTAGCGGCCCCAATGAGAAAACCGGTCTCATCCTGTGTGATGCCGATCAGCCCTGGCAGGCGCTTGAGGTCAATCACCTGGGCCGGATGAATCCGACCCGAGCGCATCTGCACAATCAGGTCGGTGCCACCGGCCAGCACTCGGGCCTGAGGCCCGAGCTCGGCCAATCGTGCACAGGCCAGCTGCAGCGCCTGCGGGGCCTCGTAGACGGCATTCATGTCGGGTTTCTCCTCGAGTCCGTCTGAATCTCAGGCTCTGGCCTTGGCTCGGGTCGGGATCTGGTTGAAGGGCAGGTCCTTGTCGACGCGGATGTCGGCTGGCAGGCCCAGCACCCGTTCAGCAATGATGTTGCGCAGAATCTCGTCGGTGCCCCCCTCGATACGGGTGGCGGGAGAGCGCAGCAGCATGGCCTGAAAGCGCGCCGCAGCCTCGGAGAGCACCTCGTCATTGAGGCTGCCTGCCTGAGCCTGCAGGTCGAGTGCGAACATCGCAATCTCCTGACTCATGGGACCACCGACAAGCTTGCCGATCGAATTCTCGGGCCCAGGCGTCTGTCCTTTGGACATGGCTGAAATCGCCCGGTAACCGGTGTATTTGAGGCCGCTGTTGCGCACGGCCCATTGGGCCAGTCGCGAACGCACCGAGGGATCGTCCACGGCGAGACCATTGGCCGTCTCAAATTCACAGCACCAGTCAAAGAGCTCCGGGAATCCGGTCTGGTAGCCCGCGCCGATCGACAGCCGCTCGTTCATGAGCGTGACCAGCGAGACCTGCCAGCCATCGCCGACCTTGCCCAGGCGCTGGCTGTCGGGAATGCGCACATCGGTGAAGAACACCTCATTGAAGCCCGATTGGCCGTTGACCTGCTTGATCGGACGGATCTCGACGCCCGGAGTCTTCATGCTCAGAAAGAACATGGTCAGACCCTTGTGCTTGGCGACGGTGGGGTCGGTGCGGGTGATGAGGATGGCGTAATCGGAGTAGTGCGCGCCTGAAGTCCAGATCTTCTGGCCGTTGATGACCCAGTCATCGCCATCGCGCTCGGCACGCGTGCGAAGGCCGGCGAGGTCTGATCCTCCAGCGGGCTCCGAGAAGAGCTGGCACCAGACCTCTTCGCCCGAGGCGAGGGGTGGCAGAAAGCGACGCTTCTGGTCCTCGTTGGCATAGGCCATCATGGTCGGCCCGCACATGCCCTGACCGATGCCAAAGGGCCGGTTGAGCTTGCTGTAGGCGCCTTCTTCCTGGGTCCAGATGACCCGCTCGATCGGCGTGGCACCCCGGCCGCCGTACTCCCTGGGCCAGTGCAGGCAGGCCCAGCCGGCATCGGCCTTCTTTTTTT
>JBKCEY010000161.1:0-3756 GCA_046304115.1 Burkholderiales bacterium
GCACACGAAGTTCGAGTGCGAGGTGTACGTGCTGTCCAAGGATGAGGGCGGGCGTCACACGCCGTTCTTCAACAACTACCGGCCGCAGTTTTACTTCCGTACGACGGACGTGACGGGCTCGGTGCAGTTGCCCGAGGGCACTGAGATGGTGATGCCTGGGGACAACGTGAAGATGGTGGTCACGCTGATTGCGCCGATCGCCATGGAGCAGGGCCTGCGCTTTGCCATCCGTGAGGGTGGCCGCACCGTGGGCGCCGGCGTCGTCGCCAAGATCTTCGAGTAATCAGTCAGGTTTCCGCAGGGGTATAGCTCAATTGGCAGAGCGGCGGTCTCCAAAACCGCAGGTTGGGGGTTCGATTCCCTCTGCCCCTGCCAGCATCCACCATGTCCAACCAAACCGTTGAAACCGTCAGCAGCCCCGCCGATCGCGCCAAAGTCGTGATCGCGGTGCTGGCTGTCGTGGCCGGCATCGTCGGCTACTACCTGCTGGCCAAGCAGCCCTTTGTGCTGCGTCTGGCTTCCATCATTGCGGGGGTCGCGGTGGGATTGGCCATCGGCTGGTACTCGGCACCAGGGCGTCGCTTCATCGGGTTCTCCCGCGATGCCTGGTCCGAAACCAAGCGCGTGGTCTGGCCGGAGCGCAAGGAAACCTGGATGGTCACCGCCTACGTGTTCGCCTTCGTGGTGGTCATGGCGGTCTTTCTCTGGATCGTGGACAAGAGCCTCGAATGGCTCCTCTACGGTCTGATACTCGGATGGCGGCAGTAATGACCAAGCGCTGGTACGTCGTGCATGCCTACTCGGGCATGGAAAAGAGCGTTGCTCGAGCCTTGCAGGATCGCGTTGAGCGCGCCGGCATGCAGGAGCAGTTCGGCAAGATCCTGGTGCCGACCGAGGAAGTGGTCGAGATGAAGAACGGCCAGCGCACCATCTCCGAGCGCCGGTTCTTCCCGGGCTACGTGCTGGTCGAGATGGACATGAACGACGACTCCTGGCACCTGGTGAAGAACACCAACAAGGTGACCGGCTTCGTCGGAGGCTCGGGCCACAAGCCCACGCCGATCTCCGAAAAGGAGGTCGACAAGATCATGAGCCAGATGCAGGAGGGGGTCGAAAAGCCCCGTCCCAAGACCCTCTTCGAGGTGGGCGAGATGGTCCGCGTCAAAGAGGGCCCCTTTACCGACTTCAACGGCAATGTCGAGGAAGTCAACTACGAAAAGAGCCGCCTGCGCGTCTCGGTCACGATCTTTGGCCGTGCAACGCCGGTCGAGCTGGAGTTCGGACAGGTCGAAAAACTCTGAGTCGCTGCACGGCGGCGGGTCCTCATCGGGGCCAACCGTCGCGCACTGACCATCGTCACAGGGGCGCGGCAGGCGTCCTGGCCCGCCGGGGCGGGCCGCGGCCGATGCACCAGTGCATCGGTTCGTGCCACGAGGAGCCGCAGTAGGTGTTTGGGTGCTTCGCCTTCGGGTGAATGGCCTGTTCTCCGACCCGGAGTATGCACTCAACTCATGGAGTATCGAGCCAGCCATGGCAAAGAAGATCATCGGTTTCATCAAGCTGCAGGTTCCTGCAGGCAAGGCGAATCCTTCGCCCCCCATCGGCCCCGCCCTCGGTCAGCGCGGCCTGAACATCATGGAATTCTGCAAGGCCTTCAATGCCCAGACTCAGGGCATGGAGCCCGGCCTGCCCATTCCGGTGGTGATTACCGCCTTTGCCGACAAGAGCTTCACCTTCGTGATGAAGACGCCTCCCGCGTCCATCCTGCTCAAGAAGGCCGCCAAGATCGACAAGGGTTCCAAGACGCCGCATACCGACAAGGTTGCCAAGATCACCCGCGCCCAGGCCGAGGACATCGCCAAGCTCAAGATGCCCGACCTCACCGCCGCCGATCTTGACGCCGCGGTTCGCACGATTGCCGGTTCCGCCCGCAGCATGGGCATCACGGTGGAGGGTCTGTAAATGGCAGCCGTTTCCAAGCGCGCCAAGGCCATCCGGGCCAAGGTCGACTCGCGCAAGCTCTATCCCGTGGCCGATGCCGTCTCACTCGTCAAGGAGTGTGCGGTGGCCAAATTCGATGAATCCATCGACGTTGCCGTGCAACTCGGTGTCGATGCCAAGAAATCCGACCAGGTCGTTCGCGGTTCGGTCGTGCTGCCCTCCGGTACCGGCAAGTCGGTCCGGGTCGCGGTCTTCACGCAAGGCGCCAAGGCTGACGAGGCCCGAGCCGCAGGTGCCGATATCGTCGGCATGGAAGACCTCGCTGAGCGGGTCAAGGCCGGCCAGCTCGACTTCGACATCGTGATCGCCACACCGGACGCCATGCGTGTGGTGGGCACTCTGGGCCAGATCCTCGGCCCGCGCGGCCTGATGCCCAACCCCAAGGTGGGCACGGTCACCCCGGATGTCACCACGGCGGTCAAGAACGCCAAGGCGGGTCAGGTCCAGTATCGAACCGACAAGGCCGGCATCATCCACGCCACCATCGGCCGTGCATCGTTTGAGCCCGCCGCGTTGCGGGCCAACCTGTCGGCCCTGATCGAGGCGCTCAACCGCGCCAAGCCCGCCAGCTCCAAGGGTGTCTACCTGCGCAAGGTGGCCCTGTCGAGCACGATGGGCGTGGGTGTGAAGGTCGAACCCGCGAGCGTTCTGGCCCCCGCGGCCTGATCGTTCGCACACAGGAACTTTGGGCTGCTCGCCGAGAGGCGGGCAGGTTGTCAAAGACCGCAGGGGATTCCGGGTTTCGGCCCAGGGTCTTAAACGCGAAAGCGCCCCGCGCAGATGGCGGTCCCGGAGCGGTTTGCAGAGTATCCAGAGGTCATGCCCCAGCGCATGCCGCCGGATGTGAAAGCAGGCCACGATTGGTCGCCGTAAACCGTTGACTGCCCCGTGCAGCCAACATTTCTTGGTAGTAGGAGTAATAGACCGTGGCTCTCAATCGTGGAGAAAAGGAGGCAGTGGTTGCCGAAGTGGGCGCGCAGGTTGCGTCCGCACAAGCGATCATCGTCGCCGAATACCGTGGTCTGGAAGTGGGCGCGATCACGTCCCTGCGCAAGCAGGCCCGTGCATCGGGCGTGTACCTGCGTGTTCTGAAGAACACGTTGGCGCGTCGTGCGGTCGCCGGTACGCCGTTCGAGGGGTTGTCCGACAAGCTGGTCGGTCCGCTCATCTACGGCATGTCGAGCGATCCCGTGCAATGTGCCAAGGTCCTCGCAGAGTTCGCCAAGGGTAACGACAAGCTGGTCCTGAAGGCCGGCGCCATGCCGAACAAGGTGATCGACACCGACGGCGTCAAGGCGCTTGCCACCATGCCCAGCCGCGAGGCCCTGCTGGCACAACTCATGGGCACCATGCAGGCACCTGTCGCGAAATTCGTGCAGACGCTCAACGAAGTCCCGGCGCGCTTTGTGCGTACCGTGGCCGCGGTGCGCGACGAGCGCGAAAAGGCCGACGCGTAAGCGTCTGCCGGTTCGTTACCCCCGTTTTCCGGATCTCCCTGACATCCGCATCAACTGACTGGAATCATCATCATGGCACTGAGCAAGACTGAAATCCTCGACGCAATCGCCGGCATGACCGTGCTCGAGCTCTCCGAGCTGATCAAGGACATGGAAGAGAAGTTCGGCGTGTCCGCCGCTGCCGCCGCCGTGGCTGTGGCCGCCCCCGCTGCGGGCGGTGGCGCTGCCGCCCCGGCCGCTGAAGAGAAGACCGAATTCACCGTGAACCTGCTCGCCGCCGGCGAGAAGAAGGTTGAGG
>JBKCEY010000162.1:0-20042 GCA_046304115.1 Burkholderiales bacterium
GTGCTGCAAACCCGCGTCGACACCCAGCCGCCTTTGCAGCCGCCCAACGGGCGCCCCTATCGGCCCGTCACCACGCTCAACGGCTGGACCCTGCCCTGGCGCATGAACAACGGCATCAAGGAGTTTCATCTGGTGGCCGAGCCCGTGGTGCGCGAAATGGCGCCGGGATTCAAGGCCCATCTGTGGGGCTACAACGGCCAGAGCCCGGGCCCCACCATTGAGGTGGTCGAGGGCGATCGCGTGCGCATCTTCGTGACCAACAAGCTTCCCGAGGTCACCAGCGTGCACTGGCACGGCCAGCGTCTGCCCAATGGCATGGACGGGGTGAGCGGACTCAATCAACCCGCCATCCCGCCCGGCAAGACCTATGTCTATGAATTCGAGGCGCGCCGGCCCGGCACCTTCATGTATCACCCCCATGCCGACGAAATGGTGCAGATGGCCATGGGCATGATGGGGCTGTGGATCACGCATCCGCGCAAGCCGCATCCACACATTGCCGAGGTGGATCGCGACTTCTGCTTTCTGCTGTCGGCCTACGACATTGATCCGGGCAGCTACACGCCAAAGATCATGACCATGCTCGAGTTCAACCTCTGGGCCTGGAACAGCCGCATCTTTCCGGGCATTGATCCACTGGTGGTTCGCCAGAACGATCGGGTGCGCCTGCGGGTGGGCAATCTCACCATGACCAACCATCCCATTCATATCCACGGCCACGAGTTCGAGGTCACGGGCACCGACGGCGGGCCGGTGCCCCCCGGCGCGCGCTGGCCCGAAGTGACGGTCGATGTGGCGGTGGGGCAGATGCGCCAGATGGAGTTCGTGGCGAGCGAAGAAGGCGACTGGGCGTTTCATTGCCACAAGAGCCACCACACCATGAATGCCATGGGCCACAACGTACCCACGCTGATCGGTGTCGATCATCGCGAAGTGGTTCGCGAGATCACCCGGCTCATTCCTGATTACATGGTGATGGGCGAACGCGGCATGAAAGACATGACCGAGATGCCCATGCCCCTGCCCGACAACACCGCGCCCATGATGGCCGGCGAAGGTCCGTTCGGGGCGATCGGCATGGGGGGCATGTTCAGCGTCATCAAGGTTCGCAAGGACCAGAAGCCCGGCGATTACTCAGATCCCGGCTGGTTTCGCCATCCAGACCGCACCGTGGCTTACGAGTTCAAGGGCGATACACCGCAACCCCCGCAGGCGCCCCAGCAGACCCCGCCTCCGGGGAACGCGGCCAACGCGGCCCGCGCGGGCAACACAGGCGGCACAGCCGCCCAACCCACCGAAGTTCGGGTCCGCAAACCAGGGCCCGGATCTCACAAGCACTGATCCAACATCCACTGCGACACCCATGAAACGCTCATTGCATCGCACGGCCTTCGCCCTATTGCTGACCGCGGCTGCCCCAGGGGTCTGGGCCCAGGGCGCAACGTCTTCCACGCCGGCATCCACCGCCTCGTCGCCGTTGTCGGATGGCGAGGTCCGGCGGGTCGATGCCGCCAACAACCGGATCACCCTGCGCCATGGGCCCATCCCCAACCTCGAGATGCCGCCCATGACCATGCAGTTTCAGGTGCGTGATGCAGCCCTGCTGCAAGGCCTGCAAGAGGGCAGCCGCATCCGGTTTGCCGCCGAGAAGATCAACGGCCAGTACACCGTCACCGTGGTGCAGCCCGCGCCCTGAGTCGCTCCATCTGCGACATCCGCGGTGTCTGCGACATCCGCGGCTTCGCGAGGTCAGACCGGCGCGATCAGTCCACCCGTCGCAGCCTGACCCAGATCCGGCCACCCTCCACGCGCACGGCATGACAGGGCAAGGGCACGCTCACCGGTCCGCCGCAGGGCTCGCCCGTGCGGATATCGAAGCGGCCCTGATGGATGGGGCACTCAATCTCGCAGCCCTCCAGAAAGCCTTCGCTCATTCGGGCAAATCCGTGGGTGCAAAGATCCGCAGTGGCATGCACCTGACCCTGCACGCAATAGAGCGCCACCTCTTCACCCTCCAGCTCAACGCCCACCACATCGCCTTCGCGCAGGTCAGACTGCGCCATGACATCCATCCATTCGTGGGCGCCGCGCTCGTCCGGAGTGCCGTGGTCTGAAGACCGTTGATCCGATTCGCTCATTCAAAAGCTCCTGATGGAAGTCACCTCAGACCCGAGGGCACGGTCCTGCACGAATCCACCCCAACCGACCGCCCCTCAGAGGGGATAGATGATCGCGTTCGGAATGAGCTCGGTATCGTAGATGCACTCGCGCGAGGCAAAACGCAGCCCTTCGGGTGTGCGCACCACCACATCGATGTAGCGGCCCACATTGAACACCGTGGTCGGCTCCGAGAGCTTGGTGCGAAACACCGCGTAATTGGCTTCGCAATACAGGCGATCGCCATCGACACGATGCACGCGCGGCGCGCCCACCACATGCCGCTGGTAATAGGGGTCATGAAACAGGGTCTCGCGAATTCCATAGACCCGGTCCTGCAGCATGGCCCGACTGTGCAGCGAGAGCGTGGCCAGCGGAAAGCCGCGCTCGTGATTCTCGCGGGGCTGGATACGATAGACACACTGCTCGGTAAAGAACTGCGGCCAGCGATCCCAATCGCCTGCATCAAGCGCCGCCGCATAGTCGGCCTGCAGCTGCTGCAGCGCCATCCAGGTTTCAAAGTTCAGCGTCTGCGCGGGTTGCGCCTCAGCCACGGGGCCAGCCGGGGTTTCAGTCGGGTGATCCGGGCTCAAGACTGCACCTCCATCACCCGACGCCAGTAGCGGTACATGCCGCGGATCAGGGTCTCGGTCACCATGTGCTCGGTATCTTCGGCCTCGCGGCCACCGAGCTCGGCCAACGCCTGACCCGACGGCTTGCTGGCAAAGGCCTGCTGCGAAAACTCGATCACTTCGCCATCATCGGCCGACACATAGCCGGCCGGCCCGAAGAGATTGGCCTGACGCAGGCGTCGCTCGGTCATCTCGGGCGTGTCGTCCTCAAAACCAAAATGCGTCCAGACAAAATCAAACGCTCCCGGCCCCACCGGCTGGATGTGGCGGGTGGACACACTGTTGACCTGCTGCTGAAAGATCACGCTTGGAAAGAGGGTGGTCATGACCACACTGGGCTCACCCCACCAGGGCTCAGGCACGATGTCGAGCAGCGATGGATCGTTCAGCGCCATGCCCTGCTTGAAGCTCGAGACCGCGGTCACCGAACCGGCATCACCGGCCTTGCCGCGTGTCGAGATCATGGCGGCATGTCGACCGTGGGCATCCATGCGCAACTGCGATCGGTTATCTGCCCGCCACAGGCCAAAGGTCACGAACCAGGTGTGCAGCAGGCCCGGGTGATAGGGGTCCTTGATGTTTTCCTGCATGAGCTTCCAGTTGCCCGGAATGCGCTGGCGGTTGTAACCCAGCACGCGCAGCGACCGGCCATTGAACAGGCGATCAAACCAGCGCAGGATTTCAGGACCCAGGTAGTCCTCAAAAGACTCGACCTGGTCATCGAAGCTCGCAAACACCACGCCACCGCGCGGGGCCACGCGCAGACGGGTCAGGCCATGCTCTGCCGGCTTGAAGTCGGCGGGCATGCCGCCCAGCCACTGGCCGTCCTGCTTCACGCCCCGGCGCAGCGGCACGCCCTGCAGATCGCCGCGCAGGGTGTAGCTCCACTGGTGATACGGGCAGACGAATTCCTTGCGGTTACCGTGTCGTTCCCGGCAAAACCGCATGCCCCGATGCGCGCAGACATTTTCGATCACCTGCAGAGCGCCCTGCTCGTCGCGCACCAGAATCACCGAACGCTCGCCGATCACCGTGCGCTTGAAGTCGCCCGGCTGAGGCACCTCGGCCTCCAGGCCCACGTAGCACCAGTGGCCCTTGTAGAAAAACCGCTCAAGCTCCTGGCGGTAGGTGGCTTCGTCGGTGTAGGCCTTGAACGGAATCTCGTGGGTGCCCCCGGATGGCCACTGCGGCAAGGAGGCAGGATTCATTGCGGTGGGGATTGTAGGGATGGTGGGGTCGGCGGGCACGATGCGGCGGGTTCGGTGGGCACGATGATTTCAGGGGTTCAGCTGAACAGGGTCACTTGAACGCGAACACGGCTGGCAAGGCAGGCCGATCACTGCGCGGTGATCTTGTTCTCCTGAACAATCCGCCGCCACAGCGCCTCCTGCGCCTTCACGTAGCGATCGAGCTCTGCGGGGTCGCTGGCCACCACGGTCAGACCTTCCTGCTCCACCTTGCGCACAAACTCCGCGCTCTGGGTGGCCTTGCGGGCCGCCGCATTCAGGCGGGCAATCGCCTCGGCAGGGGTTCCATTGGGCACATAGAGGCCATACCAGCTCTCCACCGAATACCCCGGCACCGCGCGGGCCACGGGCGGCACGCCTGCAAAGGCCGGCGAGGGCTGCGGGGAGGTGACGGCCAGCGCACGCAGCTTGCCGCTGTCGACAAACGACGACACGGCCGCCGCCGTCGCGAACATCATGTCGACCTGACCGCCCATGAGATCGGTGAGTGCGTTGCTCGCGCCCCGATAGGGCACATGCGTGACCTGTACCCGGGCCAGATTGGTGAACATCTCGCCGGCCATATGCGCCGAGGTGCCATTGCCCTGAGACGCATAGGTGAGCTTGCCGGGCTGGGCACGCGCCGCAGCGAGCAGATCCTCGAGCGTGCGGTAAGGGCCGTTGGGCCGCACCACCAAAACGTTGGGCCCGCGCCCAATCAGGGTGACCGGCGCAAACGCCGTGTCGTGCGCATAGGGCAGCCTGGCAGCCATGCTCGGATTGACCGCATGGGCGAAGGTTGCGATCACCACGGTATAGCCATCGGGCGCGCTGCGCGCGACAAACTCGGTGCCGATGATCGTGCCTGCACCGGGCTTGTTGTCGATCACGACCGGCTGGCCAAGCTCCGTGCCCATGGCCGCACCCAGGGTGCGGGCGATCAGGTCAGTACCGCCACCGGGTGGAAACGGCACCACCAGACGGATGGGTTTGTCGGGCCAGGCTGCGTGGGCCGTGGCGGGCAGGGCTGCGGCCACCGGCAGCAGCCCACGAACCCCCGCCCCGACAGATACGGTAGCAGCGCGCGACAGGACAACGCGGGCAGGGCCCAGGGCCAGGCCCTGAAGGGCGGCGCCCGTGAACCGACGTCGCTGCAGCGAGTGCCTGGGCCCTCGCATCAGTGAACTCCTCAGGCGGCCGGCACGCGATGCAGCGCGCAGATCTTGTTGCCGTCGGGGTCACGCAGATAGGCCAGAACCATCTTGACCGTCCCGTTGTCACGAACGCCAGGGGGATCTTCGATCGTGGTGCCGCCATTGGCCAGGCCTGCCGCATGCCAGGCATGAACCTGCTCGGGCGAGCTGCAGGCAAACCCGATGGTGCCGCCATTGGCAAAGGTGGCCGGCTTGCCGTCAATCGGCAGTGAGGTCGAGAACACACCGGTCTTGGTGCGCCAGAACACGCGGTGGCGATCGACATTTCCGGCGGGCACGCCCAGGGTGCCGAGCACGGCGTCGTAGAACTTCTTGGCGCGATCGAGGTCGTTGGTGCCGACCATGATGTGTGAAAACATGAAGCGTCTCCTGAGAGGTGTCGTGAAAACCGGAAAGGTGTCGAGGTAATCCGGAGGATCCGCACCGATTGGATTCAGATCGCGCCGGTCACTGAAACGACGACATCCATTCTTTCATACCTGGCGGCGAGTCAGGTGAACGAAGACTCGGTCAGGTGCCAGGCTGCAGCGTGCGCGCAAAGATCTCGAACAGACGCTCCCAGTGCCGTTCAGCCGAAGCCTTGTGATAAGCCTTGCGCTGTGGAAACGCAAAGCCATGCTCAGACTCCGGGAAGTATTCGATCCTGCCCCGGAAGGCGCCCGCGTCGATCTTTGACTGAATCAGATCCAGCGCCTGCGGCGTGATGTAGTGATCATGTTCGGCACACAGAAAGTGCATCTCGCCCTGGATGCGATCAGCCAGCAGATGCGCCGAATCGGGCAGGTCGGTCACCAGCCGCGCCCCATACACCGAGATGCTCGCAGCCACCCGATCCGCAAAAGCCCCTGCACACCGAAACACGAAACGTCCGCTCAGACAGTAGCCCACCAGACCCACCTGAGTTGCGCGTGCAGCCGGCTCGGTCTCGAGAAAGGCGAGCAGGGCTTGCGTGTCCTGCTCGATCAGGGTGTTCGACAGCGAACGGTTGAGCGTCCACATCAGCTCGCTCTTGTCGGCATAGGCCGGGTCGCGCAGACGATCGGCATCGATGTCCACTGAGCGCACCATGCGGTAGTAGAGATTGGGCATGAGCACGGTGTAGCCCACGGTCGCGATGCGCCGCGCCATGTCGCACAGCTCTTCACGAATGCCCACCGAGTCCATGTACAGGATCACGGTCGGATGCGGGCCGGGCCGATCGGGATGAAAGATCCAGGTGTTCATCTTCCCGTCACGGGTCTCGATGTCCACGATGCGT
This sequence comes from Burkholderiales bacterium, assembly GCA_046304115.1. Lineage (GTDB taxonomy): Bacteria > Pseudomonadota > Gammaproteobacteria > Burkholderiales > Burkholderiaceae_E > UBA4615. The sequence goes on from JBKCEY010000162.1 coordinate 6,488, forward strand.
TCCTGCATGGCGTCTCCTTGGGCTTGTGAGGTGCGGGCTTGTGGGGTTCAGGCTTGTGCTGCACCGGTTGACGACGCGCCGCCCTGAGTACGGCCTGGGCGAGCGTCAGCGCTTCGTTCGGACTTTGCCATGAATGGCCCCGCGCCGTGCCGGTCATGGCGGCAATGCGCGAGCCACCGCGGTAGGCTCGAGAGATGATGAGCAAATCTGCGGGCACCGCCGCACAGACCAACCCCTCGCTCGCAGCGGCCGACAACGCGCCTTGCGTGTATTTCGACGGCGGCTGTCCGCTGTGCTCAAAAGAAATCGCCACCTACCGCGCCGCCCGCGGCGGAGATCAACTTCAGTGGGTCGATGCTCAGGGCTGCGACGAGGCCGCACTCGGCCCGGCTCTGAACCGCTCTGCGGCACTCGCCCGCCTGCATGTGCGCCTGGCCGATGGCACCCTGCTCAGCGGAGCGGCAGCCTTTGTGGCGATCTGGCAGCGGCTTCCTGCTTTTCGCGGCTTGGCCTTGCTGGCCCGCGTGCCCGGCGCCTTGCTGGTGATGGAAGGGGCGTATCGCGCGTTTTTGCGGATCCGGCCCTTGTGGCGAGCCGCACCTGCATCCGCACCCGCATCGAAACCCGAGGGCGCACCCGCGCATGCACACGCGTGCGCGCCAGAGAGTACCTCGCTCGCAGTGGGCCTGTGCACGGCCTGGCCGACCTGGCCCACCGAGTTGCGTCGTGAGCTGCGCACGGATCACGCCGGTGAGGCCGGTGCGGTCATGATCTATCGCGGGATTCTGGCCATTACCCGCGATTCGCAGGTGCGTGAGTTTGCGCAGCATCACCTGCAGACCGAAGCCCGGCATCTCGAGCTCATCGAAGCGGTGGTGCCTCGCGAAGGTCGCAGCCGACTGTTGCCCCTGTGGCGCATGGCCGGCTGGCTCACCGGAGCCCTGCCCGCATGTTTTGGCGCCAAGGCGGTGTATGCCACGATCGAGTCGGTCGAAACCTTTGTGGATCAGCACTATGCGGCTCAGCTCAGGCTGATCGATGCGTTGGGTGACCCCAGGTACAAGACGCTACGCGCCATGCTCGCCGACTGCCAGCAAGATGAAGTGGCGCATCGCGATGACGCGCGCGTGCGACGACAGAGCACGGAAGCGTGTCTGCATGCACCGCCTTCGAATGCCTCCGCCCAGCAGCGCAAGCCCTCGCCATCGCTGCGCGGGCGTGTCGCGCAAGGCCTTCAAAGTGCCTGGACCGCCCTCGTGGCCTCGGGCTCGGCCTCTGCGGTGCGAGTCAGCCGCTGGATTTGAGCGGGCCGAGACGAAAGGCCTAGAACCGGGCTACTTCCCGATGCAAAACCGCCCAAAAATCACCCCCAACAGATCATCGGAACCAAACTCGCCGGTGATGCGGTTCAAGGCCTCCTGAGCCAGCCGAAGTTCTTCGGCAAACAGATCGAGCACTTCATCGCGGCGCTGGGCATGGCCGTGCGCGGCTGCCAGATGTTCACGCGCGTCGCGCAGGGCCTGCAGGTGGCGCTCGCGCGCCATGAAGAGCCCCTCGCCCGCACCCTGCCAGCCGGCCAGCCTGAGCAGGGTTGCACGCAGCGCATCGAGGCCGGCTCCGGTGCGCGCCGAGATCCACACGGCATCGTCGGTAGCCCGAGGGGCCTGATCCACGAGGTCGATCTTGTTCCAGACCTGCAGTACCGGAGTGCCAGGAGGCAGGTGAGCTGCGAGGACGGCATCGGCAGCAGAGGCTTGAATCGCAGTTCCTACCCGATCTGATGCCGCCTGCCGCACAGCCATCGGCCCCACCTGAAGCTCGCTCTGAAGACTCCCAGGGGCCTGCTCGCCAGGCTCTTGCGGATCGTTCGCCACCGCTTCACCGAGCCGAATCACCACATCAGCCCGCGCGACCGACTGCAGCGTGCGCTCGATCCCGATGCGCTCCACCTCGTCGGTGGTGTCGCGCAGGCCTGCGGTATCAACCACCACCAGCGGCACGCCTTCAATCTGAATGGCCTGCTCGATGCGATCGCGGGTCGTACCGGCCACCGGCGTCACGATCGCCACCTCCGCACCCGCAAGGGCATTGAGCAGGCTGCTCTTGCCCACGTTGGGTGCCCCCGCCAGCACCACATGCAGGCCTTCACGCAGCAGCGCACCCTGGCGCGCCTGCGCCATCAGGGTTTCGAGCGATTCGCGCACCGCGGCCAGCCGCCCCCGCGCATCCGAACGCTCCAGAAAATCAATCTCTTCTTCCGGAAAATCGAGCGTTGCCTCGACCAGCATGCGCAGCTCGATGAGCTGCTCCACCAGTGCATGCACCTGCTGCGAGAACACACCCGCCAGCGATCGCGAGGCACTGCGCGCCGCCTGCGCCGAACTGGCATCGATCAGGTCGGCCACCGCCTCGGCCTGCGCCAGATCGAGCTTGTCATTCAGAAAGGCCCGCTCGGTAAACTCACCCGGGCGCGCCAAACGTAGAGCGGCACCGGGTACCGACGCCAGCACGCGCTCGAGCAGCATCTGCATCACCACCGGCCCGCCATGACCCTGCAACTCCAGAACATCTTCACCGGTGTAGGAGTGCGGGCCCGCAAACCACAACGCCAGACCGGTATCGATGGGCTCACCGCTCGCATCCGCAAAGGGCAACAGATGGGCCTTGCGAGCCTCAAGCTCTCGCCCACAGAGCGCCACCATGACCTGCGAAGCCGCCGGGCCCGACACCCGCACCACGCCAATGCCGCCGCGGCCAGGGGCCGTGGCAATCGCTGCGATCGTGTCGTTCACGAATCCATCAACCCGCCTGCTGCTGGCGAAACTCCCGCACGAGCTGCACAAAGCGCCGCTCGAAGGGCAGCAGGGGCATGCCGATGCGCGAGGCGATCCGTGCAGTCTTTTGCGGGAACAGCGCATCGGCAGGGATGCGCACGATGCCGGTATCGCGCGCCTCATCGACAGCCACATCGGCAATCACCCCCACGCCGAAGCCGAGCTCGACATAGGCCTTGATGACGTCGGAGTCGATGGCTTCGAGCACCACGTTGGGTGTGCGGCCGTAGGCGGCAAAGGCTGCGTCGATGCCACGACGACCCGCAAACTGCGCGGTATAGGTGATGAGCGGCTGATCGGCCAACGCCTCGATGGTCAGAGGCTCCGAGCGTGAGGCAAACACATGCCCCGGCGGCACGATCACGCAATGCCGCCAGGCATAGGCCGGCCGGGTATCCAGCGAGGGATGATCATCGAGCGTTTCGGTGGCCAGACCAAAGGTGGCATCGCCATGCACGACATAGTCGGCCACCTGTTCGGGATTGCCTTGCAGCAGCTTGTACTGCATGGCCGGAAACTCATCGCGAAACTTTGCCAGGACACTGGGCAGCACATAACGCGCCTGGGTGTGCGTGGCCGCAATCGACAAGGTGCCCGCATGCCCTTTGGCGAATTCGGCACCCGCCTTGCGAAGCGCGTCGGCTTCATCCACCACCCGGCTGGCATGCTCAAGAACGCGTTCGCCCGCTTCGGTCAGCGCGGTATAGCGCTTGCCATGGCGCACGAAGAGCTGCACGCCCAGTTCGTCTTCGAGCTCTCGGATCTGCTTGGACAGCGCAGGCTGCGAGGTATGGAGCACCTCGGCGGCGGCCGTGAGATTCAGACCACGGCGCACCGTCTCGCGAAACGAACGCAGCTGCTGAAAGTTCATCCCGCCTTGCCAAAGACCGGCTTGCCCTCGATGCGACGGGTAATCACCCACTGCTGCGCGATCGAGAACAGGTTGTTGACCAGCCAGTAAAGCACCAGACCTGCAGGGAAGAAAAAGAACATGACCGAGAAGATGATCGGCATCCACATCATCATCTTGGCCTGCAGCGGATCGGGCGGCGTGGGGTTGAGGCGGGTCTGCACGATCATCGACGCGGCCATCAGGAGCGGCAACAGGCCAATCGGCATGTCGAGCCACGGGATCGTGCCAAACAGGGTGTCGGGCGCCGAGAGATCCTGAATCCAGCCCAGCCAGGGTGCGTTGCGCATTTCGACCGATGCGAGCAGTACCCAATAGAGCGCGATGAACACCGGGATCTGTACCACCACCGGCAGGCAGCCGCCCAGCGGGTTGATCTTCTCGGTCTTGTAGAGCTCCATCATGGCCTGGTTCATCTTGACCCGGTCATTGCCATGACGCTCGCGCAACGCGGTGAGCTTGGGCGTCACGCGCTTCATGTTGGCCATGCTGCGATAGCTCGCGGCCTGCAAGGGAAAGAACGCCAGCTTGACCACCAGGGTGAGCAGGACGATGGCCCAGCCCCAGTTCTGCACGATGCCGTAGAGGAACTGCAGCAGCCAGAAAAGCGGCTTGGCGAACACGGCAAAAATGCCGTAGTCCACCGACAGATCGAGACCGGGTGCAATGGTGGCCAGAAGTTTCTGGTCCTGCGGACCCACGAACAGGCTGGCCTCCACGGTCTGCTTGGTGCCCGGATCGATTTCCTTGAGCGCCTCGAGCATGCCGACCGAGTAAAGATTGGTGTCGACCTTGCGCGTGAAGAACTCGCGCGCATTGCCCTGCTTCGGGATCCAGGCCGAGACGAAATAATGCTGAATGATGCCGGCCCAGCCATCGTTGGCCGATTTGGCATGAAGGTCCTTCTTGCCCTTTTCGATGTCGCCGAAGTCGACCTTCTGGAAGCGATCGGTATCGGAGTAGACCACCGGACCGGTATAGGTGCTGTAGAACTGCGATTCACCCGGCGGCTTGCTGGCATCGCGGGTGAGTTGCAGATACTGGGTGGGCCGGATCGGTGCTTCGGTCAGGTTGTGGATCTCGGTGCGGGTCTGCAGCAGATAGTCGCCGCGCTTGAGACTGTACTGACGCACGACCCGCACGCCGCCCGACTCGGCGGTGAGCGTGAGACTCACCTCGTTTTGCCCATCGGCGATCGTGGTCGAGCCGCCTTCAACCTTGAAGGGCGTGCGATGCGTGGGCCACACCACACCCTGCGGCGCACCGATCAGACCCAACTGAGCCACATAGACATGGCCGGTTTTCTCGTTGAGCAAAACCACCGGCGACTGCGCGTTGGCGCTGTCCTTGTACCTGAGCAGTTCGGCGCGCTGGACTTCGCCACCGATCGGGTCGATCTCGAGGGCCAGAACATCATTGGCCAGACGCACCGCAGGTTGCGCCGCCGCGGCACCGGCCGCGGGCGTTCCAGCACCGGCCGGGGGTACCACCGCAGACGAACCCTGCGGAACCGACGGGTCGGCGCCGGCCGGCGCTCCAGCGGCCGTGGCACTCTGGCCCGGTTGGCCCGGAACCGCCGACGCAGCAGGTGCTGCAGGTACGGAGTTCCCTGACGCCGCCGCACCACCCGGAGCAGCGCCCGCAGCGCCCGGTGTTTGCGTCTGGGTCGTGGACGCAGAAAAGAGCGAGGGTTTGCCCTGATGCTTTTGCCAGGCGTCCCAGAGAAACAGCAGGGACATTGAAAAGATGATCCAGAGTACGGTGCGCTGCGTCTGCATGAAACCAACCGCCTTGAAGTTCGCCGTGAGGTGAATCGGAGATTATCGCTTGGGCCGTGAATCGCCCGTTTGGGGGGATGAAGCGTTGGGGCTTTCGGGCACGGGATCAAGCCCACCCGGATTCCAGGGATGACATCGACAGACGCGACGCAGGGTGAGTGCCCCGCCACGCCAGGGTCCGTGCACAGCGAGCGCCTGCAGACCGTATTCAGAACAACTCGGATAAAACCGGCAGCGCGGTCCGATCACCGGACTGATGCCATAGCGCCACAGATGAATCAGACCCACCAGCAGACCCCTGGCTGACTTCGCCAGAAGATTGTCGTGCCTCGACCGATCGGGTCGGTTCATGGCGTGGCGCCCCAGGGTGGCCTGCCCAGCAACTGGTCAGCCTCGGCCCGCAGTCCGCGCTTGAGCAGACCGTCGGTCACCCTTCTTTTGAACGGACGGATGGCACGACCCTTGTCGTCTGCCTGCGGCAAGACCGGATCGACCGGGATACCCACCAGCTGCAAACGCAATGACCAGTCGAGCAGGGTCGGATGTGATCGAACGGCAGCGCGATGAGCTTCGCGCAACACACGACGCACCAGGTTGCGAACCGGCGAAGAGGGCACGAGTTTTTTGGGTACGGCCATCATGAGCCGTGGCGCCACGCCGCCCGCATCGGGGCGAGCCAGCAGGGTCAGGTGCGCAGACGAACTGCGCCGTGCCCGTGCACCGGCAGTCGGGGCTGCCGGGTTCACGGGCCAGGCCGCAGACGCCCAGGCGCGTGCGGCCCTTGGCGCGACGGGCAGCAATAACAGCGCGACCGCCACGGGTCTTCATGCGAACGAGAAAGCCGTGGGTGCGCTTGCGACGGACCACGGAGGGCTGATAGGTGCGTTTCATGGTGTGCGGGCCGGTAAGCGAAAAGCCCGCCATTACATCAAGGCATTGCCTGACTGTCAATGACAAGTGATCCAAAAGCGGGCTTTCAGGTCTTCCTGATCCTCGGATCACCCTGTGGATAAGGTAGAATTGCCGCGATGAAAGACCTCTGGCGGGCCTGCTCGGCGCAACTCGAAAACGAACTGCCGGAGGCCATCTACCGTACCTGGATCCGACCCCTGGTTTGCCTGGGTGTCGAGGATCAGCGTGTTCTGCGCCTCGGTGCACCCAACCGCGTCAAGGTCGACTGGGTCCGCAATCAATACGGCGATCGCATCAATCAGTGGATGCGCAACACCATGGGTCCGCAGGCCGAGGTGGTGTTCGAGGTCATGCCCAACAGTGCCGATTCGGCTGCTGTCTCCCTCGGGGCCAACCCCCCGGATGCCTCGATCGCGAGTTCCTCCGCGATCGGCATCTCGGCTGATTCTGGACTCGCACCTTCGGGTCTGCGTCCTGAAGCGCCCATCTTTCCGCAGCCTTCACCCGCAGCCGAGCGATCCCGCCTCAACCCCGAATTCACCTTTGGTCAGTTTGTGTCGGGCAAGGCCAACGATCTGGCACGTGCGGCGGCCCTGCAGGTCGCCGAGCATCCCGGGGGCAGTTACAACCCGCTCTTTCTCTATGGCGGTGTGGGTCTGGGCAAGACCCACCTCATTCATGCGGTTGGCAACGCAGTCATCGCCCGTCAGCCCTCGGCCAATGTGCGCTACATCACGGCCAACCAGTTCTTCCAGGACATGGTGGCCTCCATCCGGCGCCAGGCGGTCGATGAATTCAAGCGCTACTACCAGACGCTCGACCTTCTGCTGATTGACGACATCCAGTTCCTGTCGGGCAAGGAGCGCTCACAAGAAGAGTTTTTCTATGCCTTCGAAAGCCTGATCGCGGCGCGCAAGCAGATCATCATCTCGAGCGATACCTATCCCAAAGAGATGTCGGGCATCGACGATCGCCTGAAGTCGCGATTCAATTCCGGGCTGATCGTGGCAATCGAGCCGCCCGAGCTCGAGATGCGCGTGGCCATCATCATGCGCAAATCCGAACAGGCCGGCCATGGACTGGACGAAGACACCGCCTTTTTCGTGGCCAAGCACATTCGCCAGAATGTCCGCGAACTCGAAGGAGCACTGCGCCGCATCCTGGCCTATGCGCAGTTTCGCAATCAGACCATCAGCCTCGAGCTCGCGAAAGAGGCGCTCAAGGATCTGCTCAATTACAACCGCGGTCAGGTGTCGGTTGAGTTCATTCAGAAATCAGTGGCCGATTTCTACAAACTCAAGGTCGCCGACATGTATTCCAAGCGGCGGCCGGCCAACATTGCTCTGCCCCGCCAGATCGCGATGTATCTGGCCAAGGAACTCACCCAGAAGAGCCTGCCCGAGATCGGCGAGCTCTTTGGTGGGCGAGATCACACCACGGTGTTGCATGCCGTGCGCAAGATTGCCGAGTTGCGCCAGCACCGACCCGAACTCAACCACCAGATCCATGTACTCGAACAGACCCTGCGGGAGTACCTGTGAACAAGGCTGTGCACAGCACTGTGGATGTCACAGGGAAAAACCGGGGATATCCGGTGAGCGAGCTGTGCATGAGGCATGAACAACTCACCGGGTTTACGGTCTTGACACACATTGTCCCCGCTGACCCTGTTCGGCGTACGCAGTCATGCGCCAGGTTGTCCAGCCTCAAGAGCCTTGGCCTTCAAGGCTCAAACCCGCTTGTCCACATATTCACCGACCACAACAATCATTCAACAACAGCTTCTCAAAGGATCAAGAGATGTTGATGATCAAGGCCACACGCGATGCCATCCTGAGGCCCCTGCAAATGGTGGCAGGCATTGTCGAGCGCCGACACACCCTGCCCATCCTCGCCAACGTGCTGATTCGCAAACGCGGCGAGCAGGTGAGTTTTCTGGCCACCGACATTGAAATCCAGATCGAGACCTCGGCATCCATCGGTGCGGGCACCGAAGACGCGGCAATCACTGTCAATACCCGCAAGCTCATTGACATCCTGCGAGCGCTGCCCGAGGCCGAAGTCAGCCTGAGCCTTTCCGGCAAACGCCTCACACTCTCGGCCGGCAAGAGTCGTTTTCAGCTTCAGACTCTGGGCCCCGAAGAGTTTCCCACCGTGGCGGCCAACGAAAACCCCACGGTCGATCTCTCCATGCCGCAAAAGCAGCTGCGTCAGCTGCTCGCCATGGTGCACTTCGCGATGGCCCAGCAAGACATCCGCTACTACCTCAACGGCTTGCTTCTAGTCGTCGATGGTGCGCAGCTCAAGGTGGTGGCCACCGACGGCCATCGGCTGGCCTATTGCGCAGGGGCAATTGAACCCGGCCAGTCCCGTGCCGACATCATCATTCCGCGCAAGACCATCACCGAGCTTCAGCGCCTGCTGGCTGATTCCGATGAGCCTGTGCAATTGCGCATTGCAGGCAACCAGGCTCGTTTCCGTTTTGGCGAGGTCGAGCTGCTGTCCAAACTGGTCGAGGGCAAGTTCCCCGATTACCAGCGCGTCATTCCCACCGGCTACACCAAGTCAATCACGCTCTCGCGCGAAGCCTGGGCGGGTTCATTGCAGCGAGCGTCGATTCTCACGTCCGAAAAATTCAAGGGCGTGCGCTTTACCCTGTCCGAAAACGCATTGCGCATCCAGACCAGCAATGCCGAACAGGAAGAAGCCATCGAAGAGCTGGATGTCGATTATTCCGGCGAGGCCCTCGATGTCGGCTTCAACGTCAATTACCTGCTCGACGCCCTGACCAATCTCAAGAGCAGCGAGGTGAGGGTCGAGTTTGGCGACTCCAACACCAGCGCGCTGCTGTCGGTTCCTGGTGAAGACACTTTCAAATATGTCGTGATGCCGATGCGCATCTGAGTTCACAAGGTTCTCAGCGCCCACGTTCCATTCGCAAGAATCACTGTCGAGATTGCGTCAATTTATGAGCAGCACCCCAGGTTCCGCCCCTTCAGGCTCCTCAGTCCCCGTCGATGATTACGGCGCATCATCCATTCAGATCCTCGAAGGTCTGGAGGCCGTGCGCAAACGGCCTGGCATGTACATCGGTGATACCTCCGATGGCACGGGTCTGCATCATCTGGTCTTCGAGGTGGTCGACAACTCCATTGACGAAGCCCTGGCGGGTCATTGCGACGACATCGTTGTCACCATCCATACCGACAACTCCATCTCGGTCATCGATAACGGACGCGGCATTCCAACCGGCGTCAAGATGGACGACAAGCATGAGCCCAAGCGCTCTGCGGCTGAGATCGCCCTGACCGAGCTGCATGCAGGCGGCAAATTCAATCAGAACAGCTACAAGGTGTCGGGCGGCCTGCATGGCGTGGGCGTGTCCTGCGTCAATGCACTGTCCAAGTGGCTGCGCCTGACGGTGCGTCGCGATGGCCAGGTGCATCACATGGAGTTCGAACGCGGTGTGCCGCGCAATCGAGTGCTGGAGCAGGTCGGTGGTGTGGAGATCTCGCCGATGGCCGTGTTGGGCAGTACCGACAAGCGCGGTACCGAGGTGCACTTTCTGCCCGATATCGACATCTTCACCGACATCACCTTTCACTATGAGATTCTGTCCAAGCGCCTGCGCGAACTCTCGTTCCTGAACAACGGTGTACGCATCCGACTGGTCGATCAGCGCCAGAACAAGGAAGAGGAATTCGCCTTTTCCGGGGGTGTGGGCGGTTTTGTGCAGTTCATCAACAGCACCAAGACCACCATTCACCCGACGCTGTTTCACACCAGCGGCGAAGCCGACATCGAGGTGGGCGGCGAGACCAAACGCGTCTATGTCGAAGTCGCCATGCAGTGGAACGACTCCTACAACGAACAGGTGCTCTGCTACACCAACAACATTCCGCAAAAAGATGGCGGTACGCACCTTACGGGTCTGCGTGCCGCAATGACCCGCGTCATCAACAAGTACATCGTCGAAAACGAACTCGCCAAGAAGAGCAAGGTCGAGACCGCGGGTGATGACATGCGTGAGGGTCTGGCGGCCGTGTTGTCGGTCAAGATGGCCGACCCCAAATTCTCGAGCCAGACCAAGGAAAAGCTGGTTTCATCCGAGGCTCGTCCGGCGGTTGAGGATGTGGTCGCCAAGGCGCTCGAGAACTACATGCTCGAAAAGCCTCTGGATGCCAAGACCATCTGCAACAAGATTGTCGAGGCAGCCAGGGCAAGAGAAGCCGCGCGCAAGGCCCGCGAAATGACCCGCAAGAGTGTGCTCTCGGGCGCGGGCTTGCCGGGCAAACTGGCCGACTGCCAGGAACGTGATCCCACCAAGAGCGAACTCTTCATCGTCGAGGGCGACTCCGCCGGTGGTTCGGCCAAGCAGGGCCGGGATCGAAAATTCCAGGCCATCCTTCCCCTGCGCGGCAAGGTGCTCAACGTGGAGCGGGCGCGCTACGACAAGCTGATCAGCTCGGAGCAGATTGCCACCCTGATCACTGCACTCGGTACAGGCATTGGACACACCGGCGGGCCTGGTGATTTTGATGCCAACAAATTGCGCTATCACCGCATCATCATCATGACCGACGCGGATGTCGACGGCGCTCATATCCGGACCCTGTTGCTGACGCTTTTTTATCGACAGATGCCCGATCTGGTCGAGCGCGGTCACATCTACATTGCGCAGCCGCCGCTTTACAAGGTCAAGCATGGCCGCGAAGAGCGCTACATCAAAGACGATACCGAGCTGAATGCCTACATGTTGCAGTTGGCGCTCGACAGTGCGGTACTGCTGCCCAATTCGATTGCCAAGATCGAGTATCAGGCACGGCTTGGAACGCCCCTGAGTGGTTCAGCCGGTGCAGCAGCCACCGAAGCGGCGGCAGGAACGCCCGGGGTTTTTGCGGGTGAGGCTCTTGCAACACTGGCGCGCAAATACCTGCAGGCCGAAGCTGCCATCGATCGTGTGGGTCGACTGATCGACACCGATGCCCTGCGCGCGGTGCTCGATGGCACCCGCCTCGATGTGTCCAGCGAGCAGGCTGCCCAGGCCAGTGCCTCGGCGCTCGAGGTCGCAATGGCACGATACCGTTCACTGGCCCAGCAGGCTGAAGGCGATGGCCTGGTCACGGTTCGCGCGACACAGGATCCGCGTGATGACTCCTGGCGTTTGCAGGTCGATCGACAGCACCACGGCAATGTGCGGGTCAGCCTGATCGATCATCATTTCCTTGCGTCGGAAGATCACGCTGTTCTGGTGGATTGCGCTCAGACGCTGTCGGGGCTGATCACCGAAGGCGCAGAAATCCGCAGGGGTGAGGGCGATCGTCAGCGCGCCCACACGGTGGTGGATTTCCGGGACGCCATGCACTGGCTGCTGTCTGACGCCGAGCGCAATGTAGGCCGCCAGCGCTACAAGGGTCTGGGCGAAATGAATGCCTCCCAGCTCTGGGAAACCACCATGGATGCGTCCGCTCGCCGGCTGCTCAGGGTTCAGATCGAAGACGCGATCGCGGCCGATCAGATCTTCACGACGCTCATGGGTGACGATGTTGAGCCGCGGCGCAACTTCATCGAGAAGAACGCGCTCGGGGCCCGCAACATCGACGTCTGAGGTTTTACTTGCCCCATCGGGTCCATCGCACGGCCAATACCGTGCTGATGCCGTACAGCACCATGGCAGCAGCCACCAGGACGAAGTAGGCACTGGCATCGGCATTGCCTTGGGCAAGCCACCACCCCACACCTGCCACCAGCACCAGGCGCACCGAACTGGCCAGCACCGGTCCGAGGATCTTGCCCGAACCCTGTGAGGCAAAGTACAGCGTCAGCCCCAGTCCAAAGAATGCAAAGGCCGGTCCGACAATGCGCAGGTACTGCCGGGCGTGATCGAGTACGGCCGCTTCGCGCGAGAAGAGCCCGGCCCACAGATCCGGGAACACGGCGATGAGGGCACCGATCAAGGCGAGATTGAAGGCCGACAGCCCTCCGGCTGTCCAGGCCACGCGCCTTGCCCGGGCCACCTGACCGGCCCCCATCGCCATGCCGACCATGGGCACGGCAGCCACGCCGATGCCAAACGAGAGGGGGATCAGCAGGAACTCCCGCCGCTGCCCGATGGAGTAGCCTGCGAGCGCTTCAACCCCGAGCCGCGCCACCAGCCCGGTGAAGATCAACACGGCCAGCACCGACTGCAACGGCGAGGCCAGCGCAACCGCACCCACCTTGAGAATATCGACGAGCATTTCGCGTTGCAGGGCCACACCCCGCATCGCCAGGGTCAAACGCCCCCGACCCGCCATCAGGAACCACATGAAGTACACCACGCCAGCCCCGGTGGCGATGATGTGACCGATGGCCACGCCCACCATGCCGAGCCCGTTGAACGATCCAAACCCCAGACCCAGAACGATGCCCAGGGGGATCTGAAGCACCGAGGTCACGATGATGGTCAGTGAAGGCACCCGCATGTTGCCGGTGCCACGTACAACCGACCCCAGCGTGTTGCTCAGCCACACCAGCAAGGCGCCCGAGAACAGGACCTCCGAGTAGCGCGACGCTTCAGCGAGCACCTCTCCTGTGCCGCCCAGCCAGCCATAGAAGACCGGGCCAAACAGCAAAAACACGGCCGTGTAGAGCAGGCCCGCAACGCCGCCGATCACCAGCGCATGGAAGGCGAGTGTATTGGCCCGGACAATATCGCCGGCGCCGAGTGCCCGACTCACCGCCGAAGACACGCCGCCGCCCATGGCGCCAGCAGACATCATCCCGGTCAGCATCGCAAACGGAAACACCAGAGCCATGGCGGCCAGAGGCACGGTGCCCAGTCGACCGATGGTCCAGGTTTCGGCAATGCTCACCAGCACGGCCAGCACCATGGCGATCACATTCGGGACCGACAGCTGGATCAGCGTGGGCAGGATGGGTCCAATAAGCAGGGGGTGTGCTGTAGGCCTCGACGCTGAGGGTGAGGTGCTCATGGGATACAGCCTCCTGCATTTTTGAATGTCGTGCATCATACACATGGATGATGACCATCATCTTCAAAGGCGCGACGGTTTTGGTCGATGCAGGTGTGCAACCGGCTGGGCCAGCCCCCTATACTTCAATCTGATGCACCCGAGAGC
>JBKCEY010000163.1:0-7556 GCA_046304115.1 Burkholderiales bacterium
GGACGGCGTTTCGTGCTTCGCCGCCCACCCATGGGCCCCTTGCTGCCCAGTGCCCATGACATGGCCCGTGAGCATCGGCTGATGCATGCCCTGACGGGTAGTGCCGTGCCCGTGCCGCGTCTGGTGGGTCTGTGCCAGGACGCTTCGGTCAATGAGCGTGATTTTTACGTGATGCACTTTCTGGATGGCGTGGTGGTTCGCGACATCGAGGTCGGACTCACCCTCAGCCCCGAAGTGCGGCGCACGATGAGCGTGGCTCTGATCGATACCCTGTGCGATCTTCATCGGGTGGATATCGACGCCGTGGGCTTGGGCAACCTCGGCAAACGCGAGGGCTACATCGAACGTCAGCTCAAGCGCTGGTCCGAGCAATGGGAACGCTCCAAGACCCGCGAGCTGCCGATCTTCGAGAAGGTTCGCGACACGCTGATGAACCGTTTGCCGCCGGCCTCACCCGCCACGATTGCCCATGGCGACTACCGGCTGTCGAATTGCATGATGGATCCCGCCGGACCTGTTGCTGGCGTGCTCGACTGGGAGCTGTGCACGCTGGGCGAACCCATGGCCGATCTCGGGGGGCTGCTCGGTTACTGGTTTGATCCCAATGACCCGGATCAGCGCGGCGACCCCCAGACCACCAGCCTGCCGGGCTTTCCGAGCCAGGACGAAATGGCCTCTCTCTATGCCGATCGCATGAAGGTGGGGCTGGACCGGATCGTGTACTACCGGGCCTTCTGTCAGTGGCGCCTGGCCAGCATCGGTGAAGGCGTCTATGCCCGCTACCTCAATGGTCAGCAGGGCGAGCAGGGCGAGGCGCTCGACCTCGATACCTACAAGAACTCGATTCCCAGGCGCCTGGGCAACGCCGCCCGCCTGCTGGGCATCGCCACAGCCTGAGGGTCTGTCATGAGCCAAGCCCCTGCCCCGACCCATCGCCCTCTTGAAGGTCTGACGGTGCTCGAGATCGGCGGCGGTGCTGCAGCCGCCCATTGCGCGCGGATGCTGGTCGATGCCGGTGCACAGGTCACGCGCTCGGCCTGGGTTGAGACGGAAGCCCTGCAGGGCGTGGTTCGTGAAGACACTGCCTGGGATCTCGATTACGCGCAGTACCTGCATGCCGGCAAGGCGGTGAGCCAGGCCAGGGGCAGCGAACTCGCCCAGATGAGCCACGACTTTGATCTGGTGATCATCGGCGAGCACAGCAGCGCACCCGCGGGGCTTGCCCCGGCACAGGCACAGGCACCGTCGCAGGTGCAGGCACCGTCGCAGCAATCCATGCTCAGGCCTCGCATCGCACAAATCGAGTTGAGCTGGTTCGGTCGCCGCGGTGGCCCCTGGCAACACTGGGAGGGCAGCGATCTGGTGGTTCAGGCCCTCAGTGGCATGCCCCACATGGTGGGTCCTGCCGACGGGCCGCCCACGTTCACGGGCGATCGTCAGGCCACGCTCGTTGGTGGCGTGACGGCCTACATTGCCGCCTGCGCCGCCGTGCTGCAGGCCCGCACCCAACCCAAGACCGGAATGCGCCATCTGGAGGTAAGCATCCTCGAGGCCAATATGGTGCTGGCCGAAATGCACATGCATTTCTTCGAGCGCGATGGCCTGCCGATGCAACGCTGCGGACTCAACCGCTTTTCGCCCAATTCACCGGTCGGGGTCTATCCCTGCAAGGATGGCTGGGTGGGCATCACCATCACCACCCCCGATCAGTGGCGGGCCCTGTGCAAGGCGCTGCCCCTGCCCGAGCAGGCGGCTGATGCAGGCCTTGTGACCCGGGAGCTGCGCTTTGCGCGACAGGATGAGGTGGAGGCGGCTTTGGTCAAGGTCCTGGCCACCCGTTCTGCCACCGAGTGGGGTGCGGTCGGGCGCGAGCATCGCGTGCCGATCGTGGTCGTGCCCGATGCTTCGGGCATCCTGGATCATCCGGTGTTCAAGGCGCGTCAATCTCTGGCACGCCTTCATCTGGAGGGCCGTGAAGTGCAGGTGCCCCGCACGCCGCTGGCGCTGCAGGCTTCTCCGATGGCCGATCAGTTGCACACGCAGCCCGTTCAGCCCCGCGCCGGCTCAGCCAGCGCCCATCGAACCCCCTTGCAAGGGGCAGATTCCGTCACGGCTCAGACCGGGGCCGCGCAGGCAGCCCGGGCATCGGTGTCGATGCAGACCCGTGCCGCGCTCAGACCGGCAGCCCCCGATGCGGGCCCGCTGCACGGGCTCAAGGTGGTCGACTTCACCATGGGGTGGGCCGGGCCGCTGGCTGCGCGCCTGCTGGCCGACCTGGGAGCCACCGTACTCAAGATCGAAGCGGCCCGCTATCCGGACTGGTGGCGCGGCGTGAACTGGACGCCCGAATACATTCGGGACAAGGGCTATGAAAACGCCAAGACCTTCTGCGGCTTGAACCGGGGCAAGCAGGGGGTGAGCCTCGATCTCACGCGTGACGAGGGTCAGGCGCTCGCGCTCGAGCTGATCCGGGGCGCCGATGTGGTCATCGAGAATCAGGCTTCGGGCGTGATGGCCAAACTCGGGCTGGCTGAATCGGTCGTGCGCCAGAACAACCCGCGGGCCGTGATGGTGTCGATGTCGGCATTCGGCACAGGCAATGCCTGGTCAGACACCCGGGCCTATGGCTCCACCCTGGAGCAAGGCGCCGGGGTGCCCTGCTTTACCGGAAGGCCCCAGGATCCGCCCACCATGGCTCATCTGGCCTATGGCGATCCGATCGGTGGCCTGTTTGGCTGCGCGGCAGCCCTGACCGCACTCATTCATCGGCAAGCATCCGGCGCGGGCCAGTACGCCAATGTGAGCATGGTCGAGGCCATGCTGCAGTTCACGACGCCCTCGTTGCTGTCGTATCAACGCAATGCTGCAAGCACCTTGCGATGGTCCAACCGGCATCCGGTTCATGCTCCGCATGGCATCTTTGCTGCCCAGGGCGAGGATCAGTGGCTTGCGGTTTCGGTTCAGAGCGATGCCGCGTTTGAATCGCTGTCTCATGTGCTCGGTCGAACTGACTGGCTTGCCGATGTCGGACTGCAGACCGCTGCAGGACGGCGTGCCCGGGCGGAGAATCTGGAAGCCGCGATCGCGGCCTGGGCTATCGCTCAGCCTGCGGGTGCTGCGGCTGAACGTCTGCAGCACGCGGGTGTTGCGGCAGCGCCGTTGCTCAAGGCTGAGGCGTTACCCGATCTGCCGCATTTCAGCGACACCGGCTTTTACATCGACCTGGTGCGTGAAGTGTCGGGCCCTCAGCGTCAGCTGGGCGTGGCCATCGTGCAGGACGCAGAGCGGCTCGGTCATCGCACACCGGCACCACTGCTGGGCGAACATTCGCAGGGCGTGCTGAGTGCACATGCCGGGGTCGATGCACAGCGCTTTGAGCAACTGCTGGCCACCGGTGTGGTGAGCTATGCGCCCACCCCGTCACGCAATCTGGTCGCGCCCGGTGCGGCGGCTCCATCGTGAACCGCGTCCGAATTCGATACCCGACCAACCAGGCTGATCTGGCTGATCTGCACTGAACTTTGTCATTCCCTTCATCTTCATCTTCATCTGCATCGTTTGTCGTCAAGGAGTCTGAATCCCATGTCCGCAGTTCTCAAAGGTGTCCGTGTCATCGACTTTGGCCGCTACATTGCCGGCCCCTACTGTGGCGCGCTGCTGGCCGAATATGGCGCCGATGTCATCCGCATCGAAAAACGCGATGGCAGCGAAGACCGCTTTCCCGCTCAGGTGGGCGGTGGCGTGGGTGCCCTCTTTTTGCAGATGAACCGCAACAAGCGCTCGGTCACGCTCGACCCGGCCTCGCCCGAAGGGCGTGAGGTGGTGGCGCGTCTTGTGCGCAGTGCGGATGTGGTGATTGCCAATCTGCCAGCCGCCACGCTCAAGTCCATGGGCCTGGATTACGAGACGCTGTGCACCTACCGCAAGGACATCATCTTCGTGACCAACACGGCCTTCGGACCGGTCGGCCCGATGAGCGCCAATGTCGGCTTCGATGGCATCGGCCAGGTGATGTGCGGCGCCACCTACATGACCGGCACGCTGGATCAGCCTTACCGGGCCTCGGCACCCTATGTGGACTTTGGCACTGCGCTGCACTGCGCCTTTGGCACGATGGCGGCGCTGATGGAACGCCAGCAGACCGGCAAGGGGCAGATCGTGACCGGCGCGCTGCTGGCCACGGCACTGACCATCAACAATGCCTCGCTGATCGAGCAGGCCGTGGTCGCCCCCAACCGCATTCCCACCGGTAATCGAGGCCAGACCGCTGCACCCTCGGACATCTACAAGACCCGCGATGGCTGGGTGCTGGTGGCAGTGACGGGCAATCCGCTCTACAAGCGCTGGGCCAAGCTGATGGGCGAGCCCGAGTGGCTGAGCGATCCGCGCTTTGCGACCGACGATGACCGCGGTGCACATGCTGAAATCATCAGCGAGCGCATGGGCCGCTGGTGCGCCGATCGGGCCACCGATGACATCGTCCAGATCCTGGGCGATGCCAAGATTCCGAGCGCGCCGGTGCTCACGCCACAGCAGGCTCTGGATCATCCGCAGGTGAAAGCACTGGGCGTGCTGCAGGACACCGACTATCCCGGTCTGCCCAGGCCCGCGCCGGTGGCCGCCGTACCCATCTGGATGTCGGAGACGCAGGCCGTACCGCGCCAGCGCCCCCCGTTGCTGGGCGAGCACACCCAGGAAGTCCTGACCGAGCTGGGCTACACCGAGAGCGCCATTGCGGGGCTGCGCGACAAGGGCGTGATCTGATGGCACTGGTGTTTCTGGTGCGCCATGCACAGGCGTCCTTTGGTACTCACGACTACGATCGGCTCTCGGATCTGGGTCGCCAGCAGTCGCGCTGGCTGGGCGAGTACTTTTCCGAACGGGGTGTTCAGTTTGCACGGGTGGTGGCCGGAAGTCTCAAGCGCCAGCAAGACACCGCCCGTGAGATTCTGGGGGTGGTGGGCCAGGATGCCGGACTCATCCAGACCCATGAAGGTCTGAACGAATACCACGGAGAAAAACTCTACGCGGCCTATACGAAAGGCGCTGACCCGGTGGCCCATCAGAAGGCTGACTACCGGGGCTACTGGAAGACCTTTCGTGCAGCGATGCTGGCCTGGGCTGCAGATGATCTGCCCGAGATGCCCGAGACCTGGGGCGAGTTTGCCCAGCGCATGCGGGCCGGATTGCATCAGGGCAGCACCGGGCTGGGCCGCGACGACATCGCACTGGTCGTGAGTTCGGGTGGCGCCATCGGGCGCATCATTTCGGAACTCACCGGGGCGAGCGCGGCGAGCGCGATCGAATTCAACCTGCAGTTCAGAAACACCGGGTTTTGCGAGTTGCTCGCCATTGGCGATGAACTGCGCCTGACCAGCCTGAACAACATTCCTCACCTGGAGCGGGCCGATCGCCGCAAGGCCATCACCTTCGCATGATGCGATCCTCTTGAGCGCGGTTGCGGTCCACCAAGATCGTTTCACGCCGTTTCATCACACGTTTCAAGCCCATTGACAGCCCGTTTACAGAACACCCCGCTCGAACTCATCGAGCAAACCGCAATTCACTCAGGGAGAACCATCATGATGCGAAATCTCAACGGACAAGTCGCCTGGGTGACCGGCGCAGGCACAGGCATTGGCGAGGCGGCAGCCGTCGCACTGGCCGGTGCCGGCATGAAGGTGGTGCTGTCGGGCCGCCGGGCCAGCGAACTCGAGCGGGTCGCCACGCAGATCCGGGCTGCGGGCGGGCAGTGCCGTGTCGCACCGCTCGATGTGGCCAACAAGGCCGCCGTGCTCGCCGTCGCCGAGGAGATTGCAGCCACGGAAGGACGGGTCGATGTCTCGGTCAACAGCGCCGGGCTGAACATTCCCAAACGCAACTGGAAGCACCTGGAGACCGACGGCTGGGATCAGGTGATCCGCATCGACCTCGACGGCGCCTTTTATTGCTGCCATGCGGTGCTGCCCATGATGCGCCAGCAAGGCGGCGGGCTGATCATCAACATCTCGTCGGTGGCCGGCAAGCGTGTCGGCACCATGACCGGGCCCGCCTACAGCGCAGCCAAGTTCGGTCTGAATGCCATGACCGACAGCCTCAATATCGAGGAGTGCATTCACGGCATTCGTGCGACCGCGGTCTGCCCGGGTGAGGTGGCCACACCCATCCTGAAGAACCGTCCGGTCCCGGTGTCGGATGCCGACAAGGCCCGCATGCTGCAGCCCGATGATCTGGGTGAACTGGTGCTGTTCCTGGCCCGCATGCCGGCCCACGCCTGTCTGCCTGAGGTGGTCATCACGCCGACCTGGAACCGCATGCTGGTGCCCGCGGCGCAGGCGGTGAGTTGATTGAGGTCTGCACTCGACTGGTTTGAACGGGCGCCACTGGCCACACGCGCCATCATCTGGGCAGCGCTGGCGGGGTTCACCTTCTCGGCGCTCAATACCCTGCTGCGTCATCTCACGATGAACATGCACCCCTTTCAGGCGCAGTTTCTGCGCTACCTGATGGGGGCGCTGGTCATGCTGCCGCTCATGCTGCAGGCGGGTCTGGCCCGCTACAAGCCGAACGATCTCAAGGGGCAGTTCAGCCGAGGGCTGGTGCACGCGGTGGGCTTGAGCCTGTGGTTCTATGCCCTGCCCCATCTGGCGCTCGCCGACATGACGGCCATCGGTTACACGGGGCCGATCTTCACCATGATCTTTGCCGCCTGGCTGCTGGGCGAGAAGATGCGCGTCGATCGCTGGATTGCCGCCGTGGTGGGCTTTTCGGGGGTGTTGATCGTGGTCTGGCCGCGCCTGAGCGGTAGCGGCGACTGGCACTCGCTGATCATGCTGGCCTCAGCACCTGTGTTTTCGCTGTCCTTTTTGCTGGTCAAGATCCTCACGCGGCGTGACAGCCCCGAGGTGATCGTGGCCTGGCAAGGCATCACCGTGGCCATCATCACGTTTCCGATCGCGCTGTTTTTCTGGAGCTGGCCCACTGCCGGCCAGTGGGCACTCCTGCTGGTGGCCGGCATTCTGGGTAGCCTGGGTCACTACTGCCTGACCTGTTCGCTCAAGACGGCCGACATGTCGGCGACTCAGTCGATCAAGTTTCTCGATCTGATCTGGGCCACGGCCTGGGGATTTCTGGTCTTTGGCGATGCGCCCAGTGGCACGACCTTGATGGGCGGTGTGGTCATCGTGGGTGCAACGCTCTGGATTGCACGAAGGGAATCGCGCCGCTCGATCAAGAGCTCATGAAGTTCTCGATCAGCGCGGCCAGGGCCTCGGGCTGATCGTGGTGCACATTGTGACCGGCATCCTGAACATGCTCGATGCGCAGATCGCCGTAGGCCATGGCTCTTCGCTCGAACTCCTGCGGATCGGCTGTCAGGCGGGCCCAAAGCCCTGACTGCGCGCCGTCGATCCAGAGCACCGAGGCCTGGGTCTGCTGCCAGCAGGCTACGATGTCTTCGCTTGAGAGCGGTTGCGGGTTGATGCGCTTGTGGGCCGGGTCGGCGCGGCGCTGCACACCGCCTTCGGGATCGGGTTCGCCCCAGTGCTCCACAATGA
>JBKCEY010000164.1:0-2591 GCA_046304115.1 Burkholderiales bacterium
GCAAACTTGAGCAAACCCGGCCAAACCTGAGCAAACCAGATGTAACGCCCTCACGCACGAACGTACGGCGAGCCCAAAAAACCCTGCCGACCCCCGGGGTCGGCAGCTCGGGGTAATGCGTGCAGTGTACGACCTCTGAGAGCGTCGCGCACCGCATGCCCCCGGCCCCACCGGGGTTGCAGCCGCTGAATGGAATCAGCGCTTGGAGAACTGCTTGCGCCGGCGCGCCTTGCGCAGACCGACTTTTTTACGCTCGACCTCACGGGCATCGCGGGTGACCAGGCCTGCGCCGGAGAGCACCGGCTTGAGCGTTGCATCGTAATCGATCAGAGCACGGGTAATGCCATGGCGCACAGCACCGGCCTGGCCGGTTTCACCGCCACCCGCCACGTTGACCTTGATGTCGAACTCGCCCACCACGTTGGCCACCTCAAGCGCCTGACGCGCCACCATGCGGCCGGTCTCACGCGAGAAATACTGCTCAAGCGGCTTGCCGTTGACGATGATGTCGCCCTTGCCTTTCTTGATGAAGACGCGGGCCACGGCGGTCTTGCGACGCCCCGTGCCGTAATTGAATTCGCCGATCATGTTGGTGTGGCTTTCTCAGGAGCAGTTCAGATGTCCAGCGTTTTGGGCTGCTGGGCGGTGTGAGGATGCGAGCCCTCGGCGTAGACCTTGAGCTTTTTGAGCATGGCGTAGCCGAGAGGGCCCTTGGGCAGCATGCCGCGCACGGCTTTCTCGAGCGCGCGGCCCGGGAAGCGTTCCTGCATCTTGCCGAAGGTGGTCTCGGAAATTCCGCCCGGGTAGCCCGAGTGGCGATAGTATTTTTTGTCTTGCGACTTGGCGCCGGTCACACGCAGACGAGCCGCGTTGACCACGACGATAAAGTCGCCGGTATCAACGTGGGGCGTGAACTCGGGCTTGTGCTTGCCACGCAGGCGCAGCGCGATTTCAGCAGCAAGGCGACCGAGCACCTTGTCGTTGGCGTCGACGACGAACCAGTCGCGACGCACTTCATGCGGTTTGGCAGAAAAGGTTTTCATGGACAGAATGATTCCAGAGAGCCGGCTATCATAACCGCAGCGCAGGTGGCGAGTCAAAGCCAAATTACCAATCGCTTGTGGTGGACCGCAATTGGCCGTGGCCCGTCGCTCCTGCCCTACCCAACTGAACGCCCTAGCGCTCCTGATCCATCTTCACGATCTCGTCCGCCTGACCCAACCAACGATTTCGCTCTCTTTCGCTCTCTGTTCTTTGCCGCGGCTTCGAATTCGACTGCAGCGTTGATCGGAACTCACACGGAATTCTCCCCCATGGATGCTCTCGTACGCTGGACCGGCCCCGACACCATGAGTTTTGTTGCCGAAACCGGCAGTGGTCATGCGGTGATCATGGATGGCGCACCCGAAGGGGGTGGGCGCAATCTCGGCCCTCGGCCCATGGAAATGGTGCTGCTGGGCTCGGGCGGCTGCACCGCCTACGATGTGGTGCTCATCCTGCGCAAGAGCGGCCAGGATGTTCGTGGCTGCGAGGTGGCCCTGCATGCCGATCGCGCTGAAACCGACCCCAAGGTCTTTACCCGGGTGACGTTTCATTTCAAGGTCAGGGGGCGCAGCCTCAAGCCCAACCTGGTCGAGCGCGCCATCAAGGTCAGTCACGACAAATACTGTTCGGCCTCGGCCATGCTGGCCAAAACCGCTGAACTGGCCCTGACCTGGGAAATCCTCGAAGACTGAGCATCGAAGACTGAGGGCCTCAGATGACGGAGGACCTCAGATCTGAGGCCTCAGATTCGATAGGCCGTGGTGGTCATGACACGCGCCGCCAGCCGCATGGCCCACTTGACCGGCGCAGGCAGCTCGGCTGCACCGAGCCGACGGGCCGCCTGACCATGAGCCACTTCGTCATCCTTCATGGCGCTCACAATGGCCCGCGAGGCGACATCACTCTGGGGCAGTCTTTCCATATGCCCGGCCAGATGTTCCTCAACCTGCCGCTCGGTTTCAACTGTAAACCCCAGCGATCGGGCATCACCCGCCCGGGCAGCCAGTAATCCCAACGAATAGGCCCCCGCGTACCAGAGAGGGTTGAGCGCCGAAGGGTGGGATTGCAGTTCGTCGAGTCTTTGGCGGGTCCAGGCCAGGTGATCGCCCTCTTCGGCTGCCGACTGAAGAAAGAAGGACCGCAGGGCAGGATCCGCGGCCCCCGCGGCCTGACCGTGGTACAGGGCCTGGGCACAGACTTCGCCCACATGATTGACCCTCATCAGACCGGCGGCATGGCGTCGCTCGGCTTCGGTCAGCTCGGGAGCGCCCGAGCTCAGGCCAAAAAAAGGATAGTCCTCAGCTTCGACGCCTGTTTCTTGCGCCGGTGTGGCGTTCTCTTTCGCGGTGGGCGATTGCGCCGTGCCTGGAGCTTGCACCGTATTGGCGGACTGCAAACAATCTGTGGGCATGGGCCGGGCCCGGCGAGCAACCGTTACCGTGTGGTTCGCGGCCAGGGCCTGGCTGATGCCCTCGAGCAACAGGTCGGTCAGGGTGAGGCGCCTGGGCCGGGCAGGCGCGGCTGCTCTCGGGTGGACGGGCGGGTGC
>JBKCEY010000165.1:0-7050 GCA_046304115.1 Burkholderiales bacterium
GCGGGTGCTCGACCGATGGGTGGATGAAGAGATCTCGGTCGGCGATTTCGTGGTCTCGGGTGGCGAGATCCCGGCTCTGGCCCTGATGGATGCGGTGATCCGTCTCATGCCCGGTGTCATGCGGGATGCCGAATCGCCGCTGCAGGACTCGTTTTCAGATGGCCTTCTGGAGGGCCCGCACTACTCGCGGCCCGATCGGTTCGAGGGCGATACCGTTCCCGAGGTGCTGCTCTCGGGGCATCATGCACGCATCGCCCGCTGGCGCCGGGAGCAGTCCCTGGCAGTCACCGCGCAGCGTCGTCCCGATCTGATCGAGCGCGCACGAGCGCAGGGATTGCTCGACGCCTCGGACGAGGCCTGGCTGCGCGCCAATCCGCAGAACCGGCCCTGACGACGGCCTTCTTGGCAGAGACGGGTTCTCTCGCTATAATCGAAGGCTTTTCGATCGTTTTACAACCCATCCTCTACCCGGCCGATACATCCAACAAGGGCCGGTGCACGATGGTCAAGGACCAACAATGGACCTCATCAAGCAGCTTGAGCAGGAAGAGATCAACCGTCTTGCCCGCTCCATTCCCGAGTTTGCCCCGGGAGATACCGTCATCGTCAGCGTCAACGTGGTTGAAGGCACCCGCAAGCGGGTCCAGGCCTACGAGGGCGTGGTGATTGCCAAGCGCAATCGCGGTCTGAACTCCTCATTCATCGTTCGGAAGATCTCCTCCGGAGAGGGTGTCGAGCGAACCTTTCAGACCTACTCACCGCTGATCGCCTCCATCGAGGTCAAGCGTCGCGGTGATGTGCGTCGTGCCAAGCTCTACTACCTGCGTGAGCGTTCGGGCAAGTCGGCACGTATCAAGGAAAAGCTGCCGGGCCGCATTCCTGCCGCCGTTCGTGCCGCTGCTCAGCAGGCCGCTGCGGCACCCGCAGCCTCCGAGCCCGCAGCCTCGGCCGAGTGATCTGCGCGGTGAGTTCGCCGCGCCGCTCCATTCCTGATCCTCTGAAGGCACCGATCGACCGATCGGTGCCCATTCTGCCGGCCGTCCCGGTCGAGCACCTGACGCCTCACGCGCTTCGGGCCCGATTCGCTCGTCCGCCCGTCTGGACGCCTGAGCATATCGACGACCGATTTCGCCTGGATACGGCCGAACCGCGGGCTGCGGCCGTGCTGGTGCCCATCGTGATGCGCGAAGCGGGTCTCACTGTGCTGCTCACCGAGCGCACGGCCCATTTGAGTTCGCATGCGGGCCAGGTCGCTTTCCCTGGGGGGCGTACCGAGCCCTCGGATGCCTCGCCGGTGGCGACCGCACTGCGCGAGACCGAAGAAGAAGTCGGCCTCGCGCGGGTGCATGTCGAGGTCATTGGGCAACTTCCCCAGTACATCACCGGCAGCGGCTTTGCGGTCACTCCGGTGGTGGGTCTGGTCGAGCCTGCTCACACCCTGGTCATTGATGACAATGAGGTGGCCGAGGTGTTCGAGGTGCCGCTGACCTTCCTGACCGATCCCGCCAATCACCAGCGCCGGATTTACGAGTGGGAGGATGGCGCGCAGCGCAGTTATCTGGCCATGCCCTGGCGCCGCCCCGATGGCCGGGAGCACTTCATCTGGGGTGTCACAGCGGCCATGCTGCGCAACCTCTACCGCTTTCTCTCGGCATAATCGAGCGATGGGTTTCATCGCATTGATCCTGTCGCTGATGCTCGAGCAGTTGAGGCCGCTGACCCGAGCCAATCCAGTCCATACCCTGGCTGCACGCTTTGCTTCGTCGGTTGCCCTGTCGACCGACGCAGGGCAACGCAGTCATGGCGTGATCGGCTGGTCTGTGGTCATGGGGCTGGCACTGGTCGGTGTGGCCGCGCTCGAACTGCTGCTGGCCTGGCTTCATCCGCTTGCCGTGTTGGCCTTGCATGTCGTGGTGCTCTACTTCACGATGGGCTTTCGGCAGTTCAGCCATGCGTTCACCGAGATCCAGCTTGCGTTGGCTGCCAATGATCCGCAGGGCGCCCGCGAAGCGTTGCAGCGCTGGATCCGTTCAGCCGATCCGGTTTTTGATGCATCGGATCTCAACACAACCGAGGTCTGCAGGATGGCGATCGCGCGTGCACTGATCAGTGCGCATCGCTATGTGTTCGGACCCTTGTTCTGGTACATGCTGTTGCCCGGCGTGCTGGGCCCGGTGCTCTATCGTGGCGCGCAATTTCTGGCCCAAAGATGGGGCGCAGCTGCTGCAGGAGGCACGGGCTTGCCCTGGCAACAGGTCAGGCCGGCAGGCGCAGGGCAGAAGCACCTCGATGTCGCACCGCAATCACAGGCCTTTGGCGAGGTTGCGATCATGCTCTATCGCTGGCTCGACTGGATTCCTTCGCGCCTTGCGGCAGCGGGTTTCGCTGTTGTGGGTAACTTCGAAGATGCGGTGTACTGCTGGCGCACAGCGGCCTCGGTGCAGGGGGGCGACGTCCAGCTCCGCTTGCTGCTGATGGCTGGCAGCGGCGCATTGGGGGTCCGGATCGCCGACCCCGCCATTGAAGCCGAA
Source organism: Burkholderiales bacterium (assembly GCA_046304115.1). Taxonomy (GTDB): domain Bacteria; phylum Pseudomonadota; class Gammaproteobacteria; order Burkholderiales; family Burkholderiaceae_E; genus UBA4615. The sequence goes on from JBKCEY010000165.1 coordinate 2,532, forward strand.
GTGCGAGCGACTCAGGCTTCGGGATCCGAGACTGAATCCGGGTCCATGCCCTCACAGCCCAGCGGATTTGACTGGCAGGGCGTGGATCCTGATGCGCAAAGCCTGCGCAGCGCAGTGGGCCTGGTCTGGCGTGCGCTGATCCTGTGGATTCTGCTCTTTGCCATGCTCACCATCGCCAACTGGCTGGGCCGCTGAACACCCCGCTCACCGGGTTCGCTGATTACGGCCACTCACCGGGCTCGCTGACTCCGGCCACTCACCGGGCTCGCTGGCCCCGGCCTCTGAACCTTCAGTGCCGAACCGTGCGTCTATCGCTGGCGATCGGCCTCGTCACGGATCTGAGCCCACAGACCATAGCGGGTGTGATCCATCGAACCCTGACTCACCGCTGTTGTGATGGCACATCCCGGTTCGTGTCGGTGGCTGCAGTTGTGAAAACGGCACTGACCCAGGAGTGGTTCGAATTCGGGCATGGCGTGCTCGAGTTCGCTGACCGACAGGTGGGCCAGGCCAAAGACCTGAAAGCCTGGGGAGTCGAGCAGCAGTCCGTCGTCGGGCAGATCAAAGGCCCTCGTAAAGGTCGTGGTGTGGCGTCCGGTCTGCAGGGCTTCGGAGATGGACTGGGTGCGTAACTCTGCTCCGGGGACCAGCAGATTGACCAGAGTGGATTTGCCCATGCCGCTCTGGCCCAGCAGCAGCGTATTGCGTCCCATGAGGTGCGGCATCAACTGATCGCGGGTCCTGCCGGGTTCGGCCTTGCAGGCCACGCGATGGACCGGAATGCCCAGCGCTTCAAGAATGCGCAGTCGAGGCTCGATTCGGGCCATGGCCTGAGGCAGATCGGCCTTGGTGGCAATGATCATCATGCGAATGCCCTCGCATCGGGCACTGATGAGTACGCGCAGCAGCAGCTCTTCCGAGAAAACCGGTTCGCCCGAGAGCACGAAGGCTGCTTGGTCGAGATTGGCCGCAATGATTTTTTCGCGTCGCTGATCGCTGCGTCGGATGCGGTTGGTCCGGGGCAGCACCGTATCAATGACGCCCTGCCCTGACCCCAGCAACTGGCACTGGACCTGGTCACCCGTCACGACATCGGATTGCCGGCCCCGCGTGACTGCCGAACATTCATCGCCTTGAACCGTACGCAGCCAGAACTGCCGGCCCTGCGCGGCAAGAACCCGGGCCGTCAGAGGGTGAGTCACGCCTTGTGCAACGCGGCCAGACGCAACTGCGCCGGCGGATGCGAGTCGTAGAAGGCCGAGTAAAGGGGATCGGGCGTCAGGGTGCTCGCGTTGTCCCGATAGAGCTTGACGAGCGCACGCGCGAGCGGCTGCGCGCCGGTCTGCTGCACTGCATAGGCATCGGCCTGATATTCATGGCGTCGTGACAGGGCACTGCCCAGCGGTCGCAACAGGAACGTGAAGGGCGGAAGTGCCAGGAAAAACAGCAACAGTGCCAGGCCGCCCCGATGATCGTCCGGCGCGGGGGTCAGGCCCAGGCCCTGAAAGAACCAGGGTTGTTCGGCCAGCCAGCCCATCAGCGCCAGTCCGCCCAGGCTGATCAAAAAGCTCATCAGCACGCGCTTCAGGATGTGCCGGTGCCTGAAGTGACCGAGCTCGTGGGCGAGTACCGCTTCAATTTCGCCCGCATCGAGCCGTTCGAGCAGGGTGTCAAACAGCACGATCCGCTTGTTGCGACCCAGCCCGGTGAAATAGGCATTGCCATGGGCCGAGCGGCGGCTTCCATCCATCACGAACAGGCCGCGCGAAGCAAAGCCGCAGCGCTCGAGCAGGCTGCGCAACCGGCTGCTGACCTCGCCTTCGGGCAGGGGCTCAAAGCGATTGAAGAGCGGCGCAATCAGCGTGGGATAGAGCACCAGGACCAGCAGGTTGAAGGCCACCCAGACGCCCCAGGCCGCCAGCCACCAGCCAGGTCCGATGGCGGTCATCAGCCACAGGATGAGGGCCAGCAGCGGGCCGGCCAGGGCCAGTGTGATGAGGGCACTGCGCAGCAGATCAGCCAGAAAGAGCCCGGGCGTCATGCGATTGAAGCCAAACCGCTTTTCCAGAACGAACTGACGCCACAGCGCGAGCGGCAGGTCAACCAGAGAGAGGACGAGCATGACGCTCAGGATCAACAGCAGTGCGCGCAGCAAAGGCGCATCGGGCACCACAGCCTGCAGCCCTTCGTTGATGAACTCCAGTCCACCCAGCAGGGTCAGGCCCACAAGTGCTGCCGCCGCGACCACCGACTCCAGCTGACCGAGCTTGAGACGGGCCAGGGTGTAGTCGGCGGCGCGGGCATGGGCGCCGGCATCGATGCGATCGACAAACGCCGCGGGCACCTCGCCCCGATGGCGGGCCACATGCCGGGCCTGACGCACCGCCAGCCCAAGCTTTGTGAGCATCGAGCCTGCGAGGGCGAGACAGAAGATCAGAGTGAAGGACAGGGCTGACATGGATGGGTTATCGGGTGCAGATGCGACAATCGGGGATTATCAGGAATTGATGATGGCACACGACGTTCAACCCGCTTGCGCACCGCCCGCAGTACCCAATGAGACCTTCCTGATCTGGGTCGACATGGAGATGACAGGGCTTCGACCGGATGTGGACCGGATCATCGAGGTGGCGCTCGTCATCACGGACAGTCAGTTGCAGATCCAGGCGACCAGTCCGGTGCTGGCCATTCATCAGCCCGACGCGGTGATGAGCGCCATGGACAACTGGAACACGGCCACCCATGGCAAGTCAGGCCTCACCGCGCGGGTTCGGGAGTCCACCGTGACCGAGGCGTCGGCCCAGCGCATCCTGCTTGATTTTCTGAAGCCCTGGGTTCCGGCCGGCAAGTCGCCGATGTGCGGTAACTCCATCGGGCAGGACCGGCGTTTCATGGCCCGCACCATGCCCGAGCTCGAGGCGTATTTCCATTACCGCAATCTCGATGTCTCGACCGTCAAGGAATTGTGCAAACGCTGGCGCCCTGACGTGGCCAAGGCCTTTGCCAAACGCAGTGCACATACCGCTCTGGCCGACATCCTGGAGTCAATCGACGAACTCAGGCACTACCGCGAGCATTTTCTGCGGACCAGTGCCTGAGCAGCAGCACGAATAGGCCCGCAGCCGCGATTGCGACCGCCAGCGCAGCGGCAAACCAGAACCCCCGGGCCTGCCATCCCAGTCCATGAGCGAGCCACCAGCCACCGCCCACACCCACGCCCCAGAGCGACCCTGCAAAGATCAGCATGGGTGCCACGGCAATCTTCCAGGCGCGCAGGATGAAGGCCAGCACGCACTGCAGGGCATCAAAAACGTGATAGGCCGCCACAATCGCAAACAGCGATATCGCGATGGCTGCCACCGCAGGGTCTGAGGTGTAGAGATGGGCGAGCGGCTCGCGCAGCAGGCCAATCATCAGCGCCGTGAGCACAGCAAAGCCCAAGCCGATGGACAACCCCAGCCAGGCCGTGTGCCGGGCGCGTGCAGGTGACTGGGCGCCCAGATGCTGTGCACACAGCACGCAGGTGGCATTGCCCAGGGCCAGGGGCAGCATGAAGATCGTGGCGGCCAGGCTGCCCGCGATCGCGCTGGCACCGGTCATTTCGGTGCCGCTGCGGGCGATCAGCAGGGTCATGAGCTGAAATGCGCTGACATCGATCAGGTAGGTGCCGCCCATGGGCAGCCCGAGCAGCAGCAACTCTGTGAGCGCTGCCCGGTTGGGGCGTCCCCAGCCTCGCAGGGAAAACCGTCGATAGAACGGATCACGGCGCAGCAACATCAGGCCCAGGCCTGCACTGCTCCAGGCGATCAGCGCGGTTGAAAGCCCACAGCCCGCACCCCCCAGCGCGCTGATCCCATCCATCCCCAGTGTGCTCTGGCTGCCATCGAGCAGAACCAGATTCAGCGGCACCTTGAGCGCCGGGCCCGCCAGGTTGATGAGCATCACGATCCGGGGCCTGGAGACAGCTGCATTGAAGGTGGTGAAGGCCCGAAACCACAGGGCGGCTGGCATGCCCAGCGCGATGAAGCGCAGGTACTGCTCGGCACCGGCCGCTACCTCGGGAGCCGCCCCCAGCCATTGCAGCATCGGCCCGGGAAAGGCCAGTGCGAGTGCCCCGGGCACCAGCAGAACCAGCGCCATCCACTGGCCTTGTCGCCAGGTCTCGCCCACAGCGTGCATCCGGCCTGCGCCATAGTGCTGGGCCGCGATCGGGCTGATGGCCTGCAGCGCACCCATGAGCCCCACGTAGACGATGTAGTAGACGCTTGAGCCGATTGCCACCGCCGCCAGATCGGCGGCCGAACGCTGCCCGGCCATTGCGGTATCGATGATGCCGTTGGCCATCACGGCCAGCTGGCTCACAAAAAGCGGCCAGCCCAGCGACAGCAGCGCACGAACTTCCTTCAAGGATGGACTCGACGCAGCAGGGTGAAGCGTTCACGCCGATCGGCCGCACGGGCGCCTTGCCAGCGCACCTCCCACTGACCCGCCTCGCCGGGGCGATCGGGCAGCCGCTGCG
>JBKCEY010000166.1:0-497 GCA_046304115.1 Burkholderiales bacterium
GCCCGGTGCCTTACACCATCGGTGAGCACACCGATCAGGTGCTCAAGGGGTTTCTGGGCTACAACGATGCCCAGGTGCAGGCGCTGGCCGCCACGGGTGTGCTGGGGAAACGCTGAGGGAGTGATTCAAAGTACCGCCAACGTCTGCGCGAGTTCAGTCTGAGCGCCTGGAGCAAGCGTGATGGCATCCTGAGGCAAGCAGTTGGCGGCCTCCACGCACAGGTAACCCGGCCAGGCCTGGGCAGGTACATCACCCAGCGCCAGAATGCCCTGCGGCCCGGCATTCCAGACCACGGTGCTGGAGCTGCCACTCGATCGAACGGAAATCCTTCGTTCCAGAACAGGGTCGGTCAACAGATGCTGTGATCCGGTCGCCAGATAGATGCGATCGCAGGCCATCTGCGCACCGTCGCCGAAGCGCCATTCGCTGTCCTGCACGAATCGCTTCAGGCCCTGCAGATTGTCGAGATACTCCAGTCCCTGCAACCCGCTCAGAGT
>JBKCEY010000167.1:0-511 GCA_046304115.1 Burkholderiales bacterium
AACGTGGCCCTGCACGAACCCGCGCTCATCAGGCAGCATGCGCTGAATATCTATCAGCAGACGGTGGTGTTGAAGGTGATGCCGATGAACAACGCCACACAGATCACCGACGCGGAGCGCGATGTGCTGCGGCGTTGGTACAAGGCCGGTGCGCAGGTGCCCTGAGTGGGCGGAGGAACTTTCATGGGTCATCTGAGTACACATGTTCTTGACACCGCCCATGGCCGCCCGGCCGTTGGCATGCGCGTGACCTTGCAGCGCATTGCCGAGGACGGTATGGCACTGACCGTGAAGTCGGTGCTGCTCAATGAAGACGGGCGCAATCCCGATGGACCGCTGCTCGATGCAAGCAGCATGGAGGTCGGCCGCTGGCGTCTGCTCTTTGAGGTGGCGGCCTATTTCAGGGCGCTGGGCGTGCAGTTGTCCGACCCGCCTTTCATTGATGTCGTGCCGCTGGATTTCGGCATTGCCGATGTGCACGGGCGCTATCACGTGCCCCTGCTGGCGAGCC
>JBKCEY010000168.1:0-23133 GCA_046304115.1 Burkholderiales bacterium
GGCCAGGCGCTGGGGGCCGGTCATTCGCCGAACCGGGCTGACCCTGGGCTGAGGTCTTCATCGGTCTTGGGGCCTTTGAGCCAATGGCCTGCAAAAACGGGCGTGATCCAGCCCGCAATCAGCAACAGGCCGCCTGCGGGGGCCAGTCGGGCGAGGCTGGTCTCACCCGCGAGGACACGCAGGTAGATCGTTCCGCAAAACATCAGCATGCCGAGCATCAGCATTGCGCAGGCCAGGCCCAGTGACCGGCTGCGCGGCGCGTGGCTCCACCAGAGCGCGATGACAAGCAGCACGATGCTGTGAATCAGGTGCATGCGCGCGGCCGTATCGAAGGCCCGAAGCCCTGAGGCCTCAGCCCCAGTCAATGCATGAGCGCCCCAGGCGGCCAAGCCCACGGCTGCAGCCCCGCTGAGCAGTGCGATTCGGGTGGCCAGGCCGGCAAGCGTTGAGTTCGACAAGCGCATGGTATCGATGCATTGAATGAATCAAAACATCATCTTATATGCATTGGACGCACACCTTTTGACTGCCTACGATCGGTGCAGCCTTTCCTGCTGAAGGAGTTTCGATCGTGAAAGTCGTTGTTCTGGGTGCCGGCCTTCTCGGTGTGACGTCCGCCTGGTTCTTGCGCCAGCTGGGTCATGATGTGGTGGTGATTGATCGACAGGCCAGTGCTGCGGCCGAGACCAGCTTTGCCAATGGCGGTCAGATCTCGGTCAGTCACGCCGAACCCTGGGCCAACCCGAGTGCACCGATCAAGGTCCTCAAGTGGCTGGGCAAGGAAGATGCACCCCTGCTGTTTCGTCTGCGAGCCGATCAGCGTCAGTGGCTGTGGGGCCTTCAGTTCATGCGTGAATGCACTCCGGCGCGCACTCGGCACAACATCGAGCAGATCGTCCGGCTGGGCACCTACAGTCGGGATACCCTGCGGCAATTGCGGCTCGATACCGGGTTGCAGTACGACCAGCGAACCCAGGGCATCCTGCATTTCTACACCAATGCGGGCGAGTTCGAGGCCGCTGAAGCGCCCGCGGCTCAGATGCGCGAGCTCGGCTGCGATCGTCGCGTGGTTTCAGCCGATGAGGCGGTTCGTATAGAGCCCGCCCTCGCGCACATCCGGCCGCAACTCGCAGGTGCTACCTACACCGCCGAGGATGAGTCGGGCGACGCCAATCGCTTTGCGCGAGAACTGGTGGCGCTTTGCGAGCGTTCAGGCGTGCAGTTCCGAATGAGTCACACCATCACGGCGCTGCGCACCCAGGCCGGTCAGATCGACCATGTCGAAGCAACCGACAACGAAGGGCGTTTTCAGCGGATTCGAGGCGATGCCTATGTGGTCGCACTGGGTTCGATCAGCCCCCTGCTGCTCAAGCCGATTGGCCTTGAGCTGCCCATCTATCCTGCCAAGGGTTACTCGGTGACCATGCCGGTGCTGGACGAAGGAAAAGCCCATCAGGTCTCGCTCACCGATGACGAATACAAGCTGGTCTTCTCCCGACTCGGTAATCGGCTGCGCATCGCCGGAACCGCCGAACTCAATGGCTACGACCGCGATCTCAACCGTGTTCGCTGTGAGGCGATCGTTCGTCGGGTGCAGGAACTCTTCCCGGGTGCCGGCGATACGACGCAGGCACAGTTCTGGACAGGGCTCCGGCCGGCCACGCCCAGCAATGTTCCGGTCATTGGCGGCACCCGTTGGCCCAACCTCTATCTCAACACCGGGCACGGCACGCTCGGCTGGACCCATGCCTGCGGTTCAGGCAAGAGCATTGCCCGAATCGTGTCGGGTCTGGCCCCTGAAGTCGACTTTGCATTTACCCGGGCAACCCAGCCGGTGCGACCGCTTCAGGTGGCTGCTGTCTCGCTGAACGCACACAAATAGATCGAAATCGGATCGAGTCGGCTGCAATTCAATCAGTCAATCACTGATTTTCTCGGCGAGGCGGCTACCATGGGCGTCTGATGGATTTGGGCTGCGGCTCGCCCACACTCGGCCCTCATGAATACCAACGACCTTCAATTGCTTGAGCGAGCCCGACTCTGGGCCAGCGAAATCGATGAAGTGCTCGAGTCGGAAACCCAGATCGCACGGCGCGGAACGGTGCTTGCACTGGTCCTCGCCGGGGTCGTGCTGATCGTTGCGGGGATTCAGTCCACAGTTCTGCAGGCCGCCGGCCTGAGCGAAACCCGATCGACGGTCATCCCGTTCGCGCTCGCGCTGTTCGTGTTCATGGCGGCGATCTGGGTGCGCCAGATCCCCAAGGTTACCCCCCGGACCATGCTGGTCCTGTGTCTCATCCTGAGCGGCCTGTTGCTGGTCTCGCTCGGATTCAATGGAATCCTGGCCACCACGGCTGTGGGTGGCGCGTTGGTCCTGTTCCACATCCTGCTGCGTCCTCTCATCGCCCTCGCGTTGTGCGGCCTGTTCATGTTGATGGTGCTCGGGGTCGTCTGGCTGTTTTCGCCACCGATTTCGAGTGAATACCTGTTGCGATTCGTTGGTGTATCGGTGGCAATCGTCGTGTTCATGCAACTGGTGGTGGGTCACTGGCGTCGCATGGGACAGCGATTCACGGCGCTGAGTGCAGAGATGGGCGGGCTCGCGTCGCAGATGCAAAGCGAACTCGAAGAAGTCCGTCGCGAGCGGGAGTCCCTGCGCGTGACCGATGTGCAGTCTGGCCTGCCCAATCTCACCGGTTTCATCGAGAAGGCCCAGCGCGCCCTGTTGGCAACGCCGCTGGGTGTGCCCCGAACGCTCGCCAAGCTTCGCATGGACAATCTGAGGGAGTCGATCGCTGTACTCGATGGGCTCGATGAGCAAAAACTGCTCGCTCGCATCGAGGCCCGCATCCGGGCGCAGTCGGGGCCTGACCTGTTGATTGGCAAGGCCAGTGCCACGGAGTTGCTGCTGGTTTGTCCGCAGTCACCAGACGGGTCGGCCAACGCCACCGGGCGGCTGATCGAACGCATCCGTGAGGCCATCGAGCAGCCCATGGCGCTCGAGCAGGGAGGCACGTTCCTGCCGCGTTGCCATATCGGATTGAGTGAATGGCCGCGGCACGGCATCCATGTGCCAACACTCATCAAGCATGCTGACACCGCCTCCATTGAGGCCCATCGAATCGGTGCTTCCCAGGCGCTTTCGTTTTCTCCCCAGATGCGGGAGTCGCAGGAGGCCCGTCAGCAACAGATGCGCACGATCGCGCAGGCGATCCGATCCGAGCAGTTGCAACTGGTGTTCCAGCCGATTGCACAGGCCGCAGGCGGGCGATTGCGTAAGGCGGAGGCGCTGGTGCGGGTGATCGACCCGGAACTCGGGCCCGTATCACCCGCGCAATATCTGGAGCATATTCAGGACAACGAGCTGCTTGTCTTGCTGACCGACTGGGTCTTGAAGGAGTCGGCCCGTCAGGTCGCCCGGTGGCGTCGAAAATACGATCCGGCCTTTCAGCTGAGCGTGAACATTCCGCCGCATTGCCTCGGGCGCTACATCGCTGACTGGGCCAACGCGCGGGTGCGCCTGATGTCGATCGAAGCGCCCCCGGATGCCCTGGTTTTCGAGATCACCGAAGATGCGTCGATCCTCTCAACCGCGCAGATGGGACACACCCTGCAGGAACTGCGCGCACTGGGTTTTCGATTTGCACTCGACGATTTCGGGATCGGTTACTCCAACCTCACCCGCGTTCATGACCTGCCCCTGGATTTCATCAAGATCGATCAGCGATTCGTTCGGGGTCTTGAGCACGAGCCGGGTGCGCGTGCGGTGGTCAATGCCATCGTCAGTCTGGCGCGCGAGCTGGGTATCCACACCATTGCCGAAGGGGTCGAAACCGACGGCCAGACCACCTATCTCAGACAGATCGGATGCGCCTACCTGCAGGGGTATCGAATTGGCCGACCCATGCCTGCGGCGGATTTCGAGGCCTGGATGGCCGAGCACGAAACCTCGCGTGGGTCTTCAGTCCGGCCCGATCGTTCACCGGAACTCTAAGGACTTCTGCAGACGCAGGACCCAGCCCGCTTCTCCAGGGAGAAGCCTGTATTGAAGCTGGCGCGTGCCGCCAGTGGGTTTTGACTGCGTGTCGCCCGCCTGATACACCGGAAAGGTTCGCACCAGCCATCCCTCGACAACCCGGAATTCGTCATGACCGCGGTAGCCAAGGCCATGCACCTTGTCCTCGGTGAGTTCGGGCAGGTAGATGTCGCTCAGCGACCGGCGCCGGTTGGCCGAGTAACCGACCAGTCGGCCCTGGCTGCCACCTCCTGCCGAGGTCACATAGATGTACAGCTCGGGCGACCCGTCGCCGTTCAGATCAGCAACCTCGGCCGCTGTCACGGTGCCTTCAATCGTGTCGTGAATGACGTCATTACGTCTGGTGAGGCCGCGGGGCGTGATGGTGAGGCTGTTGATCGAGCCCCTGGCGGTTGCATGCACGTCAAAGCGAATGCCCTGCAACTGCAAACGCGCATGAAAGGGTTGGCCGCTGATGGCTTCAACCCGGGTGATCACGGGCTGGGCATGGCTCATCCTGCCAAACGGCAGGCCTGATCCGAGCAGGGCAACAACCAGCAGACCCAGTAACGGTCGCGAGGCTGTCGGTACGGGTACACCATGAATTCGCGCGGGTTTCATCGCCTGATGGGCATCCTTCGGGTTTGCGCGACAATGTACCAAGACTCCGAGAAGGCCCGATGCATCCGTTCCAATCCCCCATCCATTTCAAGAGAGGCCCTGATGCCACGCCGTGAGTGGTGCCAGATCGGGCTGCAGACTGCGTTCGCGTCGATGCTTGGCCTCAGGGGTCAGGCGATCGCCCAGGTTCACTCCAGCCCGGCGTCATCCGGTGTGCAGCCTGCAGATCGTGCGGCAGGGGCGTCGGGTCGGGCGGTTGATCTTCAGGCCCATCGCGGTGCACGCTGGCATCTCGCTGAAAACACCCTCGAAGGTTTTGAGCTCGCCCTGCAGATGGGCGCCCGCACCCTTGAACTCGATGTGGTGGTCACGCGTGATGATGTGCTGGTCATCAGCCACGACCCCGCCCTCAATCCTGACATCACCCGCGATGCACAGGGCCGCTTTCTGGAAGGCACGGGTCCGGACATCATTCGACTGGATTGGGCCCAACTGGCTGCCTTTGATGTTGGCCGCATCAAGCCGGCTTCGCGCTACGCCCGAACCTTTGCCGAGCAGCAAGCGCGCGATGGGCTGCGTATTCCCCGTCTGCGCGATCTCTTTGCCCGCGTCGCGCAACTGGGCCGCAGCGATGTGCGATTCGCGATCGAAACCAAGATCACACCGCACTCGCCTCATCAGACGCCCGAGCCGGAGCGCTTTGTGAACCTGCTGATGCAGGAGGTGATCTCGGCGGGTGTGCAGGATCGGGTGCAGATCCTGTCCTTTGACTGGCGCACCCTGGCGGTCCTGCGTGAGCGATTTCCCAGGATCGATCGCGTCCACATCACAGCGCAACTGTCTTCGCTTGACAACCTGCAGATCCGCAGCGGGCAGGACTCCGCCTGGACGGCCGGTGTTCAGTATCGCCACCATCGTTCGGTGCCCCGCATGGTCGCGGCGGCTGGCGGTACGCATTGGTCCTCGTTCTGGCGCGAGCTCGACCCTGCGGTCATCCGCGAGGCTCAAGACCTGGGACTGAAGGTGCTGGCCTGGACGGTCAACGACCGAGAGGTCATGCACCGGCTGCTCGAATGGGGTATCGATGGGCTGGTCACCGATCGTCCCGATCTGGGTGCCGCAGTGCTGCGAGAGCGCGGTCTGAGGATGGCCTGATGGCGCGTCATTCCCGCTGGTGGCGGCATCCGCTCTTTGACGTCATTCAGTTTCTGGTGCTGGTGGCTGCGCTTGGCGCATTGATTGGCACCGGTGCGTCTGGCATGGGTTACCAGTGGAAGTGGGACCAGGTGCCTCGCTACCTGGTCAAGGTGGTCGACGGCGAATGGATCGCTGGCCCCTTGCTGCGCGGCCTGGGCGTCACGCTCGATATTTCCTGGAAAGCCGGGGTGCTTGCCGTGTTGTTTGGCACCGGCGTGGTTGCGTTGCGCCTGTCACGTTCGCGCACGGGGCCGGCGTTGGCCTGGATGTACATTGAGCTGATCCGCAACACACCCTTGCTGGTCCAGGTTCTGGTCTTTTATTTCATTGTGGCGGCGGTGCTCGGCATCGAGCGCCTTGCCGCTGGCGTGTTGTGTCTTGCGCTCTACGAAGCGGCCTTCGTGGCCGAGATCCTCCGGGGCGGTCTGGCGGCCGTGCCCCGCGGTCAGCGCGAAGCCGGCCTGAGCCTGGGGTTGTCGTCGTTTCGGGTACTCCACAAGGTGATCCTGCCTCAGGCCTTGCCCATCATGCTGCCGCCCCTGACCGGCGTGCTCGTCAATCTGGTGAAGCATTCGGCCATCGTGAGCGTGATTGCCGTCTTTGACCTCACCACGCAGGCGCGAACCATTGTGGCCGATACCTTCATGGCCTTCGAGATCTGGCTGGTCACTGCCGGCCTCTATCTGGTCATTACCGTCAGTCTGTCGCTGCTGGTGGCCTGGCTCGAGCGACGCAGCGGTCCTCAAACCCGCTGACCCAACGCCGTGCTGATGCAGTGCTAGAGTCCGGCTGGTTCAAGCCCATCTATCCGAGGAGCCTTTCCGTGAATGTCTGCAAGCGTTTGTTGGTTGGCCTGATTGCCAGCCTGTCCCTGGCCACGGTGTTCAGTCCGTCTGCAGTGGCCCAGCCGGCCCAGGACAATCTCATTGAGACCATCAAGAAGCGGGGTCGCATTCAGGTGGCGTTTGGCACCTTCGTGCCCTGGGCGATGCGTGACAAGCAGGGCCAGTGGATCGGATTCGAGATCGAGGTGGCCAACCGGCTGGCCAAGGATCTTGGTGTGCAGATCGACCTGCTGCCCACCGCCTGGGATGCCATCATTCCGTCGCTGATTGCCGGCAAGTTCGACGTCATCATCGGCGGCATGACCGTCACGCCGGCTCGTCAGCAACAGATCGATTTCACCCAGCCTTACTCCACTTCAGGCCAAAACATTGCGGCCTCAAAGCAACTGGCGGCCAATCTCAAGTGGCCCGAGGGCTACAACAGTTCCGACGTCACCTTCACCTGTCGCAGGGGTGTGGCGGGCTGCAAGACAATCGAGGAGCGTTTTCCCAAGGCCACTCTGCGTCAGTTCGACGATGATGCAATCGCCTTTCAGGAAGTGATCAATGGCAAGGCGCATGCGGTGATCTCGAGCGAGCCCAAGCCGACCTTCTTCTCGCTCAAGAACTCCGACAAGCTCTTCAAGCCCTCGGCCGACAATCTGGTGAACACCTTTGAAGGCTTCGGTGTTCGCAAAGGCAACCCGGCCGCTCTTGCGGTATTCAACGACTGGATCGCCAAGAACCAGGGCTGGCTCAAGGAGCGCCATACCTACTGGTTCAAGGGCCAGGACTGGGAAAAGCTGGTGCCCTGACCGGTGTCCGCGAAAGGCTGCTGCGCTCTCAAGCATTGATGCATCCTGATGGCCTTGCAGACCCGCGCGCGCTGGAGTGTTCTTGACGCCCTGATTCTCGGGGCGCTCGCGGTATTGGTTGGATGGGTCAGCTGGCGGGTCAACAGTGTCTTTCACTATCGATGGGACTGGTCTACGGTCTGGCCCTTTCTGATTCGCATCGACCCGGTCACCGGCCAATGGGCCCCCAATCTGTTGTTGCAGGGCCTGGCCACCACCATCCGTCTGACCCTCTGGGGGATGCTGCTGGCGGTGGCCATCGGTACCGTGATGGGATGGGCGCGCGCGCAACAGCGGCTGCTGTGGCGATTGATCAGCGGCAGCTATGTCATGACCGTGCGCAATATTCCGCCGGTGGTCTTTGTCTTTATCTTCGTCTTTTTCATCTCAAGCCATTTCATGCCCTGGCTGCGCCTGACCGAGCGAGCGCGGGCCATGCCCGAGTCTGTGCAGTGGGTGCTCGAAATCCTGTTCGGCCCGGTCGCTCTGCTCGACAATTTCTTCCTCGGGCTGATCTGCCTGGCGGTCTTTTCCGGGGCTTATGTCACCGAGATCGTCAGGGCGGGCCTGCAGGCCGTGCCGCGCTCTCAGATCGAGGCGGCCCAAAGCCTGGGACTGTCGGGTTGGCTCACGGCACGCCTGGTCGTGCTGCCTCAGGCCTTGAGAGCGGTTTTGCCGCCGCTCGCGGGTCAACTCATTCAGCTGATCAAGGACTCGTCGCTGGTGTCGCTGGTTTCGATCCAGGAGCTGTCCTTCATGGCCCAGGACGTGCAGGTGTCCACCCAGAGGGTGTTCGAGGTCTTTCTGCTGGTGGCCGCCATCTATTTCGGGGTGTGTTTCAGTCTGAGTCGGCTCTTTGGGTGGCTTGAGGCCCGTCACGCAGCGGCCACCCGCTAGTACTCAGTCGGGCTTGATGCCCGCGCGTTTGACGATGTCACTCCAGACAGCCTGCTCCTTGCGGATGAACTCGGCATACTCGTTTGCGGGTCCACCCCCTCCGACAGCGTTGTCGTTGGCGAACCGCTCGGTCACTGCGCTCGACTTGAGGGCCTTGTAGCTTTCTTCCTGCAGGCGCTTCACGATCTCGGGCGGAGTGCCGGCGGGAACATGCATGCCGTACCACTGGGAGGTCTCGAAGTTTGGGAATCCCATCTCGGCGACCGTGGGTACGTCGGGCAAGGCCGGAATGCGCTGCTGCGTGCCGACCGCGATGGCGCGCAGCTTGCCGCTCCGGATGTGCGGCGCCAGGGCGGGCATTCCAGCCGACGAGGCCTCGGTGCGACCGGCCAGCAGATCGACCAGCTGGGGCCCCGTGCCGCGGTAGGGAATATGGGTGATGAACATACCCGTGACGAGCTTGAGGTACTCCATCGCGAGATGTCCGGCACTGGCATTGCCGGCCGAGCCATAGTTGAGTTTGCCCGGGTTGGCTTTGGCGTAGGCCACGAACTCGCGAAAGTTCCTGGCAGGCACGTCAGGATGAATGACAAACACATTCGGCACCTTGGCCAGCAGCGTGACCGGCACAAAATCCTTGCTGACGTCGTAGGGCTGGTTCTTGAGCATGTAAGGGTTCACGGCCATGGTGCCCACATGCGTGAGGATGACGGTATGACCGTCGGGTGCTGCGCGCGCCACCTCCGACATGGCGGTCACGCCGGCACCGCCCGGCTTGTTCTCCACAAACACGCTCTGTCCGAGCTGCCTGGTGAGTTCGGCCGCGACTGAGCGCGCCACGATCTCGCTGGTACCTCCGGGAGCAAAGGGCACCACAAACCGAATGGACTTGCTGGGCCAGGAGGATTGGCCCAGAGCGGGCTGGCTCATCGTGAACCCGGCGGTTGCTGCAACCCCGCCCGCCGCTGCTGCGCCCCGGATCATGCTGCGTCGCGTTGCCTTGAATGTCATGGTGATTGTCCTTGCTGTGGGTGCGCCTGATCTCAGAACTGATAGCGGCGCAGGCCGCCATCAACCGGAATGACTGCGCCCGTGATGTAAGCCGCCAGCGGCGAGGCCAGAAAGGTGACCAGCGCTGCGATGTCTTCGGGTTCGCCATATCGACCCACCGGGATTTCGTTGTCGCACTGCCACTGCCGGTACTCGGGCGTGTAGTTGCGAAAGATCTGCTCCGAGTGAATGCGCCCCGGAGGAATGCAGTTCACGGTCACGCCATGCTTGCCGACCATGCGGGACAGACCCTTGGCCCAGCTATGGATACCGGCCTTTGCACAGAACGCACCATTGACATGGTCCGGCTCGCTCTTGCCCGTGATGTTGATGATGCGCCCCCACGAACGGCTGATCATGCCGTCGATCAGCGCATCGGCGAGTTGCCGG
This sequence comes from Burkholderiales bacterium, assembly GCA_046304115.1. Taxonomy (GTDB): domain Bacteria; phylum Pseudomonadota; class Gammaproteobacteria; order Burkholderiales; family Burkholderiaceae_E; genus UBA4615. The sequence continues at coordinate 9,849 of JBKCEY010000168.1, forward strand.
GGTCGATGAAAGTTCAGCGTCATGGCTTCGTTCCAGGCCTCCTCGCTGACATGCAGGTCCTTGAAGGCCCGTGATCCACCCGCATTGTTGACGAGGATATCGATCTGACCCAATGCCTCGGTGGCCGTCCGGGCCAGGGTCTGGGCTGCATCACTGGCATAAAGATCCGCCTCAATCAGAACGGGCTCTGGTCCACCCGCTGCAACGATCTGTGCCGAAAGGTCGCGCAGCTTGTCGATCCGGCGCGCACTCACCGCGACACGCACGCCTTCGGCTGCCAATGCTTTTGCAATGCCATGGCCGATACCGACACTGGCGCCCGTGACCAGTGCAGTCTTTCCGTTGAGGTGAAGATCCATCGGTTTGATTGTTCCGAAATGATTGTTGGGTGAGGATGCGGCTAGAGATTGAAAGGCTTGATGGGGCAATGAAAGGCTTGATGGGGCCACCCCCATGTCACGGGGTTGTCACCGTCAGCGGCCGATCGATGGTTCCGATGTAGAACACCACCAGGCGCGTCGGTACCGTACCCGGGTTACGGCCGTTGTGCTCGGTATCGACCACCTCGGCAATCGCCTGCCCTGGGCCAAAGCGACGGATGGCTCCATTGCGCAGTCGCACTTCGAGTTCACCCTCGAGCAGGTAGCCAAAGGACGGTACGGGATGCCGATGCCACCCGGTTTCACCGCCAGGTGCGACCGTGACTTCCAGGGCAGTGACTTTAGCGGTGCCTTGCGGATAGATCAGGCCCTTGCCATCCCAACTCGAAAGGGTCTCCATCAGGCTTCGAGCACTGACAGGGCTATTGGCAAGCGCGGCTGGGTTCGGGCTGTGCGAAACCGGGCGTGAGGGGTTCAGGCTTGAACAGGAGGCCAGCAGGCAGGTCGCTGCGATGAGGGCGCCGAGGCGAATGAACCGGGTCGATTGCTGGGCAGAATATGTCATGGACGGCGCAGGGCGGGGCTTCGGGAGGGCAAAAATCGGACGGACCTGAACGATGACCGTCATGAGGGTGATTGTGCCTGTTGCGACGCCGCCTCGTCACAGGACTGTCATCGGGTGGTCAAGGCTCTGTCAAGTCCGTGGTGCCCAATCCCGGGGTATGAGCACAGATCAGAACGCTGACACGGCCGCTGAACCTGAATCCAACCTCAGAGTTCGTACCGTCTGGATTTCAGACATCCATCTGGGCACGCCGGGCTGTCAGGCGGCGGCACTTCTCGAGTTCCTTCGCACCACCGAGTGCGACACGCTCTATCTGGTGGGCGACATCATTGACGGCTGGCAGTTGCGCCGGTCGTGGTTCTGGCCCCAGGCGCACAACGATGTGGTGCAGAAGATCCTGAGAAAGGCGCGCAAGGGTACCCGGGTGGTCTATGTGCCCGGTAACCACGATGAATTCGCTCGCAAGTATGTCGAACACAATTTTGGTGGTGTGGATGTCGTGCAGGAGGCCATCCACCAGACCGTCGATGGGCGTCGCTTTCTGATCATCCATGGAGATCACTTCGACGGTGTGATCCAGTGCGCCAAGTGGCTCGCCTATCTGGGCGACATGGCCTATGAGTTGACCCTCAAGATCAACAGTCGCCTGAATGCCCTGCGTGCTCGGCTCGGGCTGCCTTACTGGAGTCTGTCGCGCTATCTGAAGCTCAAGGTCAAGCGGGCGGTGAGCTATGTCAGCGACTTTGAGCAGGCGGTTGCCCGTGAGGCACGCAAGCGCAAGCTTGATGGGGTGATCTGCGGCCACATTCATCATGCCGAGATGCGCGAAATCGACGGTGTGCTCTATTGCAACGATGGGGATTGGGTCGAGAGTCTCACCGCACTGGTCGAGCATCATGATGGCAGGCTCGAGATCATCGATCGTGGACTTGAACGCAAGCCTGTCACCCTGCCGGAGCAGGAGCTTGGCTGGATCGACCCCGGGTCGCTGCCCGGCCAGACGCCGTCGCCGATCTTTACCCCGGGGATCCTTCCTTCGCCGGTCCGATATTCAGCAAAGGTTGCCCCATCCGAATCGACTCGCCGAGTCTGATCTGCGGGGCGAGCGAAAAGCCGGCAGGAAACACCGCAATGATGGTCGACCCATGTTCGAACCATCCGAGTTCCTGGCCCTTCACAAAGCCGGATTGACAGGGGATTTCGTTCGGGCCCGGATACCGCAGATGCAGCAGGACATCGGCCGCATGCAGTCGGATACTGGCGACCAGCACGGCAGCCACCGGAACCAGGACAAACGGAGTCCCGTCGGTGAGTCTCATCTGGAGTACGGCGCGCTCGTTTCGGCAATACAGCCGCGCAACCCGTGCCAGTGCCGGCGGATTCACATTCCAGACATCGCCAGCCATGTAAGTGACATGCTCGAGTTGGCCATCAGCTGGCGCATGAAAGCGGTGATACATCGTCGAGGTCAGCCGTAAGGTGACATAGGTGCCGCCCTGGTAGGCCTGAGAGGACACCGAAGGGCCTAGCAGTTCGCTCAGGGTGTAGGTCTGTCCTTTGGCCTGAACGAGTTGTCCATCGTTGATCGAACCACAGGCCACCACGAAGGCATCACAGGGACTGGTGATCGTCTCAGGATTCGCGTCAATCGGCCGGGCGCCTGGCTTGAGTTCGCGCGTGAAGCAGGCATGCAGGCTTTCAAAGCTCGCCTGTTTTGCGTCGCTCAGATCCAGTGGGCTGAACTGGCGCCAGAGTGCGATCGACAGGCGTGTCAGGGCCGGGCTCCTGATCTTGCTGAAGCGTCCCATCAGGCGCGTCAGCGGCGCACGGGGAATGAAATTGGTCAGTACGAAGTTGAGCCCTTCATGCTCGGTGATCCGCTGCATCAGCGTACGGGGGCTCGGAGTGGTCTGGGATTGCAACTTGCGGACTTTCATCAGACTGTCAAGCAGTCAGCGTAAAGATTCGGTATTGCCAACGCATGACATGGGATATCTCAGATGGAACTCGAACTGGCCTGGATTGCCGCTGCCGCAGGACTGATCGGCTGGGTTGCGCCGAAGGCGACTCGGCGCGTTCAGCTGTCTCGCGCCAAGCACCGATCACTTGCCGGACATTCGCGTCTGGCCAAGAGGCTGTCGGAATGGCTGCCCGCCTGGTCGTATGACGAAGATCGATTCTTCTCGATTGATGGTGCACCGCCCGAGGTGGCTGCCCGTCGCAAGGCGGCCTTGGAGCGCCTGTCCCAGGCCTATTCGGCGCGCTATCCGAAAGGTGCAGCCATGACCGATCGGGCGCGTTTGGGGTTGCCCGATCTTGCGTTCACGTCCCGGTATCGCGTGCCGTTCCAGTTCAGCCCGCTGGTGGGCGCTGTGCTCAAGTCGAGCAGCTTTGTCGAACGCAGTGACGGCGTCACCGTGACCGATGTCGATGGCAATGTGCTTTTCGATGTCGCGGGCTCGTATGGGGTCAATCTGCTGGGCTACGATTTTTACAAGGGCACCATCGCGCAGGCGGTCGCTGAGGCAGGCTCGCTCGGGCCTGTGCTGGGCTCCTACCATCCGGCGTTGCTGGAGGTCATTGATCGCCTGAAGGCCATCAGCGGGCTTGATGCGGTGTCGTTTCACATGTCAGGGACCGAGGCAGTGATGCAGGCGGTGCGTCTGGCGCGCTATCACACCGGACGCACCCATCTGGTTCGCTTTTGCGGTGCGTACCATGGCTGGTGGGAGGATGTGCAGCCCGGCCCGGGCAACCCCTCGCCGCATCGGGAAACCTATACCCTGCGCGACATGGATGAGCGCAGCCTGAAGGTGTTGCGTACGCGTCGCGATATCGCCTGCGTGCTGGTCAATCCCCTGCAGGCGCTGCATCCGAATTCTCCGGCGCCCGGAGACTCATCGCTGGTCGACAGCGGTCGGCGTGCCGGATTTGATCGGGAGGGCTATTCACGCTGGCTGCGACGCCTGCGTGAGGTCTGCACCGAGCGCGGCATTGTCCTGATCTTCGACGAAGTGTTCCTGGGGTTTCGCCTGGCTCCCGGTGGCGCGCAATCGTACTTCGGTGTGTCCGCCGACATGGTCACCTACGGAAAGACCCTGGGCGGTGGCTTCCCGGTGGGTGTGGTGTGCGGGCGCTCTGAATTCATGAAGCGTTATCGAGACGATCGTCCGACGGACATCTGCTTTGCTCGAGGCACTTTCAATGCCCATCCATATGTGATCTGCGCCATGAGAGCCTTCTTGCGCTCGCTGGATCAACCCGAAGTCCAGTCTCTGTATGAAGGTCTCGATGAGCGTTGGCTGCGCAGAGCCGACCATCTCAATCAGAGGTTCGAGGCGGCTGGACTGCCCGTGCGGGTGAGTAGCCTGTCGACGGTCTGGACCGTGACCTATACACAGCCCTCACGCTACAACTGGATGCTTCAGTACTACCTGCGCCTGCATGATCTGGCTCTGAGCTGGGTCGGCAGCGGTCGGATGATCTTCAGCCTCAACTACACGGACGAAGATTTCGAGGCGGTCAGTGTTCGTTTTCTGGCTGCAGCCAGCCAGATGAAGCAGGACGGCTGGTGGGATCACGTGCCCGAGAGCAACCGTGACATTCGGCGGGGGATACTCAAGGAAATGTTGAGCGCCAGGTTCGGTGTTTCGACACGCTGAACGAAAAGCGGGGAGGTGATGGATCCACCTCCCCGCTCGGGTCTACTCTTATTTTGAAGGCTGAGGCCCTGCCGGATGTTCGAGCGCCGGGCCCTGACTGATGATCGATCGTCAAGCCGGCAGCGCGGGTGGCCGTCGAGCCTGACGATCGCCAGATCAGTGATGCGAGACCGTGCCCTCGGACGGTGCCAGTCGCTCGCCGCGCAGCAGGGCCAGCGGTGCCTTGTAGTACAGCGCAATGTCGTGGAAAGGGTCGGTCACAATCTTGCAGGCCCAGACCACGCCGGTGAACAGGCTGCGGGTCAGCGCCAGCTGGATGACTCTCAGGATCAGCCCTGAAACGCCGAGCGCAAGCCATCCCAGACCTACATCCTGCGCGTACTCGCTCCAGGACACCGAAGGTTCGATCAGGCCGAACAAGGATCGATCGATCAGCAGTGCTCCCGGCCAGACCGCCCACAGACCCATGAGCACGATCTTGCGGCGAATGTTGTAGCCGACCTTGACCTCTTCCTTGTATTCGTCAGTGACCTGATTGACATGGTCGTAGCCTCGCGGCTCAAAAAAGAAGTGGCCGGCCTGACGGGTCACCATCGAGATGCACCACGCGATGATCGCGGCCCATGCAGGGTTGATGAACAGCATGCCGTATGCGATCAGAAAGCTGATGGCACTGATCAGATGCAGGCTCTGGTTGATCCGGCAGTGATGGTAGTAGCGATGATCATCCCAGCGTTGCTCTCGCAGTTCCTGAAGAAATTGATGAATCACAGGGTCTCCCGATGGATGAAAAGGACTTGACCGCTGAGTGTCATCACAGGGCATGACAGGTCGATGACCTGGAGATTGCAATTCGGAGTCAGTGAATGTCATCGCACTGTTACACAGCCGATTCACCATCTCCTTCATGAACCGTCCTGTAGACGCCGACACCACACTGTTTGATTCATCGCCGCTTGATTCAGCGGCATTTGATTCATCGCCGCTTGATTTGGCGTCATTGAGTCATACCGAGCAGATTGAGGTTGAGCAGCTCAGTGCACGACCGGTCTCATTGAGACTGTCCGTGGTAACCGAGACCTGGCCTCCCGAGGTCAATGGCGTGGCCAATACGCTGCATCGGCTGGTTCAGGCCACGTTGAGTCGCGGCCATACCGTCCAGTTGGTGCGCCTCAAGCGGCCTTCGGCGGATACGGCGCCGGTCATCCCCGCTGATCGATCTGCAGCCTTTCACGAAATGCTGCTGCACAGCCTGCCGATTCCGCGCTATCCGGGATTGCGCATGGGTGTCCCCTCCAAAAGGGCCTTGATGCGGCTTTGGTCACACCAAAGACCCGACTTGGTGCACATCGCAACCGAAGGCCCGCTTGGATGGTCCGCCCTAAGAGCAGCGACGCAGCTTCGTATTCCGGTGACCAGCGACTTTCGCACCAACTTTCACCGCTACAGCGGCCACTATGGTCTGGGGATTTTTCGAAAGGCGATCGCTGCGTATCTGCGCAAATTCCACAACCGCACGATGCGAACCATGGTGCCCACGCAAAGACTCGCGGATGAATTGGCGGCCAGTGGCTTTCGAAATCTCGCGGTGATCGGTCGGGGCGTGGATACCGCCCTGTTTGATCGTGCACGCCGCAGCCAGGCACTGCGTGAGTCCTGGGGCGTCGGGGCGGATGACCTGCTGGTTGTTCATGTCGGGCGACTGGCTGCTGAAAAAAATCTCGAGCTTCTGGTGCGTGCATTTGACGCCATTGCGCAGCAACGCCCCGATGCCCGGCTGCTGTTTGTGGGTGATGGGCCCTTGCTCGAGTCCCTCAAGCGACGCTGCGCACAGGCCATCTTTGTGGGACAGCGCAAAGGCGAGGATCTCGCAGCCCACTACGCATCGGCTGATGTCTTTCTGTTTCCAAGTCTGACCGAGACCTTCGGCAATGTCGTGACCGAGGCCATGGCCAGCGGACTGGCCGTGGTGTCTTATGACAGCGCCGCCGCGCACGAGCACATCGAGCACGGCGTGAGTGGCTTGCTCGCCCAGGAGGGTCAGGAAGCACACTTCATCGCCGAAGCGCTCAGAGCTGCAACCGACGATCGCCTGCGTGTGAGGCTTGCGCAGGGTGCGCATGCCAAGGCGCAGGAGCTGCGCTGGGATGTGATTGCCCGTCAGTTCGAGCAGCAGTTGCTGCAGGTTTTGCAAGAAGCCTGAAACCTGGCCGCTGCCCCTGTTCCTTGTCCAGGAAGCTCAGGACCGTAAAGCGCAGGACCGGAAAGCTCAGAACAGGAAAGCGCAGGACCATGAAGCTCAGGACCAGGAGGCATTCTGACGGCAGACCGCTGGTTGGCGGATCGCGCCTTATCGGCGCGTGCCTCGGTAACTCTCCGGCGCCCAGCGGGCGAATGCGAGCGCCATCAGCGTGATGCCGGCTGCGCAGACCGAGAGCGCGACGGTCGCTCCCGCGAGGTCAGCCAGCAGACCCAATCCGATGGGCCCCACCACATATCCGATATCGGACAGGGCCCGGTAGGTGCTGATCGCTGCCGCATTCATGCCTTCGGGCGCACTGTCTGCAGCATAGGCCGTGGGCGCCGCTCCGGTCACGGCGGAGGCCACGCCCCAGACAATGCTGGCGGTCATGAAGGTTGCGTAGCCCGAGGCGAGCCAGAATCCCATGAAGGCCACTCCGGTCATCAATGCTGCGACCACTATCAGGGGCTTGCGTCCGTATCGATCGGAGATCATGCCGCTTGGATAGGTGGCCAGCAGACCGCAGACACTGCCCACCGCCATCGCGCCGCCAATCTGGCCCGCGCCCAGCGACAGCTTGCTCGAGGCGAGCAAAGGCACGATGCTGAAGAGCCCTCCCGTGCGCACTGCCGCATGCATGAACCCGGTCAGGCACACGAGCATGAAGCCGAGCTTGCCCATCATGAGGCGTATCTGCTGAGCAAAGGGCAGGGCGGGCTCAGCCCGGGTTTGACTACTCAGCCCATGCCCCCGGGTCTCTGGAATGAGTCCCCACGAGATCAGCCCAACCAGAGCTGCCGCGACTGCATTGGCTAGAAACGGGAAGGCCAGGCCATAGTGCTCGGCCAGCAATCCTCCCGGCAGTGGGCCTATGCCCACGGCAAACAGAAAGCAGCCCTGATAGAGCGACATCATGCGACCCCGTCGCTCCGGCGTGCTGATGTCGGCGAGCACGACCGCGCCGATGGTCACCACCATGCCAGCGCCTGCTCCGGCGACAAATCGCGCGAGCAAAAACTCGATGAAACCGGAGGCCCAGGCCGACCACAGATTGCCCGCAACCGAGAGTGCGCCACCGAGCGCCAGTGCATGACGACGCCCCAGTCGATCCGCCAGACGACCCGAAGGTACGGCGGCAAGCATGCGCGATAGACCGAAGATCGCAACAGTGGCCCCAATCGCCGAGACCGAGACCTCAAACGACTCCGCATAAAGCGGCAACACAGGAACGATGGCACCAAAGCCCAGTTGGTTCACGAAGATGATCACGCACATCCAGAGCAGGGCACGCCGCTCCAGTGGACTCATCACGAGCGATTCAGACATCAGGCGCGATGCGCGCATATCAGCCTGCTGCAATTCGACCGGAGGTCGCGGTGGTGCCGGCGTCTACGGGCAATACCGCGCCTGTGATCCAGCGGGCGGCGTCGCTGGCCAGGAACACCACGGCCTCGCCCACATCCCAGCCGCTGCCCTCCGTCCGGAGCAACGATCTCTTGCGGCGGGCCTCGCGGACTTCAGGCGGCATGCCGGCGGCGTAGACCATGGGCGTGTAGACCATGCCGGGTGCAACGCAGTTGGCCCGGATGCCTTGGGCCGCATGCTGGGTGGCCATGCCGCGGGTCATGTTGACGACAGCGCCCTTGGAGGTCTGATAGAGCAGGCCGGTATAGCTGCCCAGCAGTCCGGCCACCGAGGCGAGATTGACGATTGCCCCTTTGCCCTGGGCCGCCATCACGGGAACTGCATGCCGGGCCATCAGCATCATGGAGGTCACATTGACCCGCATGCCTGCATCCCAGGCGGCCAGATCCAGCGCGGTGGCATCGCCCGCAGGCCCGCCGATACCGACATTGTTGACCAGCACATCCACCCGTCCCCAGGCTTGCACGGCATGGTCGTCGGCCGCACGGCAGGCGTCGTTGTCGGTGACATCCGTATGCAGCGCCTGCGCGATGCCACCCTCCGAGGTGATGCGGTCTGCAGTGGCCCGGGCCGCGGCCAGCTGAGTGTCAAGAACCAGAACCCGAGCGCCTCGGCGGGCCAGCAAAATCGCGGCCGCCCGGCCATTGCCGATGCCATCGGCGCGTGATCCGCCGCCCGTGACGATGGCCACCCGACCATCGAAGCGGGTTGCGTCAAAGCCAGGATCGCGATGGGGGTCGGCATCGTCAAACGGCGGTGCTGCTTCAGGGGCAGAGCGGCTCATGTCGATCTCCTCGCGTGGTCTTTCGTGAATGTTCTGCGATCATCTTAACCATTTAGCCCATCAGGACATTCAGGAGCACCCATGAGCGATGCCGTCGTGACCGTTGAAACCGCCGCCGAGGGCTACGCGGTGGTAACCCTCAATCGGCCTCGGGCCATGAATGCCCTGTCGCGCGAACTGCGCAGCATGCTGGCCCAGACGATCGATCGGCTGGAGGCTGATCCGCAGATCCGGGTGTTGATCCTGACCGGTGCTGGCACTGCATTCTGTGCCGGTCTTGACCTGAAGGAGCTGGGCGAAAAAGGCCTGCGTGATGCGCCGACCGGACAAAGTGCTCAGGAGGCTGTACAGATCGATGATCCGGTGCGATCCATCGGGCGCTTCAGTGGCCCCGTGATCGGCGCGATCAATGGCGCAGCGATTACCGGTGGTTTTGAGCTTGCACTCGCTTGTGATGTGCTGCTGGCCAGCGAGCAGGCCAGGTTTGCCGATACCCATGCCCGGGTGGGCGTGATGCCGGGCTGGGGGTTGTCGCAAAAACTCTCCCGCATGGTGGGCATTTCGCGAGCGAAGGAACTTTCGCTCACCGGCAATTTCCTGTTTGCCCCGCAGGCCCTCGACTGGGGACTGGTCAATCGGGTCGTGCCGGCCGATGACCTGATGCCTCAGGCCCGTGCCTTGGCCCGCGACATGCTCTCGGTGTTGCCTCACATGCTCGTGGCTTACAAGCGCCTGATCGATGATGGTTATGCCACGTCGTTTGGCGAGGGGCTCGCCATCGAGAAATCCCGTGCAGATGCGGCCAATGGTGCGGTCAGTGCGCAAGAGATCGAGGCACGGCGCGAGGCCATTCGCCAGCGGGCGCATCAGCAATCAGCTGCACGCTGAAGCCCAGGTTGATCAAGCCCACGCTGCAATTCCGATCCTGCACCTCGGGGGAGAGACCTGATGCCACTTGAAGGCAATCGACTGACCACCGCCATGTGTCTTGGGCAGGTCGGCAATCTCGTGCCACACGTGGTGGTGCCGGCGGTGATGATCGAGCATCTGGTACCCCTGTGGGGTCTGAGCAATGCCCAGGCTGGACTGCTCGCGGCTGCGCATCCGGCGGGATACATGCTGGCCGTTCCGGTACTGGGTGCGCTGACCGATCGGATTGATGCCCGCCTGCTGCTCTTCTGGGGGTCTTTGCTCAGCGGCCTCTTCACCATCGGGTTCGGGGTTCTGGCTGATGGCCTGGCCTCGGGCATGCTGCTGTGGGCTTTGGCGGGGGTGGCCTTTGCTGGTGCCTACATGCCGGGGCTTCGGGCGTTGACCGACCGGTTGCCGCCTGGCGATCAGTCGCGCAGCGTGACGCTCTACACCTCGAGTTACTCCCTCGGCGTGAGTCTGTCGTTCCTGGCCTCGCAGGCGCTGGCTGATACGCTTGGATGGCGGGCTGCCTTTCTCTGGACCGGCCTTGCCCCTCTGATCATGGTCTGGGCTGCCTGGGGATTGGTCACTCGTCAGCCAGTGCCGCGCGCGACCCGGACCGGGCTGCTCGATTTTCGGCCCGTGATGCGCAATCGGCCGGCCATGGGCTTCATCCTGGGCTATGGGGCCCACTGCTTCGAACTCTATGGCCTGAGGGCCTGGGTGGTGGGATTCTGGACCTTCGTGGCGGCCCGACATGCGGGCTCAGCACTGGTTGACCCCATCACGGCCAGCGTACTGGTCACCCTGATTGCCATGCCAGCGAGCATCATCGGCAACGAGTGGGCAAGACGCTATGGCCGTCATCGCGCGATTTCCTGGATCCAGGTCGCCTCAGCCTGCGTTGCGCTGCTGATTGCCAGCCTCACCTCCGCGGGGCCAGCACTGCTGCTCGGCTTGATTCTGCTGTACTCGTTTACCGTGGTGGCGGACTCCGGGTCGCTCACGGCAGGCATGAATGCAGCCGCAGAGCCCGACTACAAAGGCTCGACCATGGCCCTGCATTCGACACTGGGTTTCGGATTCTCGGCGCTGGCCGGCTGGGCTGTCGGAGCAGCCCTTGACCTCTTCGGCGGTATCGACAGTCCCATGGGCTGGAGTGCCGGGTTCGCGGTCCTGGCTCTGGGAGTGGCCTGCGGACCGCTGGCCCTGTGGTGGTCACGCCTTCCGGTCAGACCCCCGCATTCAGGTTGATTTTCTGGCCGTTCACGTAGCCGGCCGCTTCGGAAACCAGAAAAGCCACTGTATTGGCCACGTCTTGTGGTGTGCTCACGCGCCCGAAGGGCGATCGGGCGTCGAGTTCGTGGATGTCCTTGACACCCCACCGGGCACGCGAGAGCCGTTCACCCATGTCGGTCACGGTCAGACCCGGCGCCACAATGTTGGTGCGTATGCCATGGGGCTGCTCTTCGCGAGCGAGAGTGAGGGCAAGCGCCTCCATGGCTGCCTTGCCCATGGAATAGGGCGCTCCTCGGGCAGCAGGTTGCAGGGTGGCCACGGACGAAATCATGATGATGTCGCCCCGAGCCTGTCTGCGAAGATGAGGGATGGCGAGCCTGGACAGGTAGTGAGGGGCCAGCGCATGCACGCGCAGCACGCGCTCGACCTCCGCCGGGTCGGTGTCGGCAACAGCAAGCCCGCGACTTGCGATTCCTGCGTTGTTGACCAGGATGCCCAGGCTACCGAAATCATTCACGACCGCCTCGATCATGGCCGAATCATCTTCGAAGCGTTCAACTGCCGCCTGGTAGGTTCGTGCCTGCCTGCCCATGGCGCGGATTTCGGCGGCTACGGCTTCTGCCGCTTCTGCGCTGCGGCTGTAATTGATGGCAACATCGGCGCCATCTCGGGCCAGTTGCAGTGCGATGGCGCGTCCGATCCCCCGGCCGGCGCCGGTAACCAGCGCAACACGGCCGCTCAGCCCCTTCGAGCTTGCTGTGGACATGGTGTCTCCCTGAAAGTTGTAGTCTTGATCAGCCTCAGCGGCCTTGATGCCCTGACTGACCCAATCTTCGAACCAGCCTGCACCGGTATCTTGCACGGGGTTCGGTTCAAAGAGTCGATGTTTTCTGCGGACATCTTGCGCCATGATTCCATCTTCTGAAGTCCGTCAGCCTGTCGATGTCGCAGCACTGCCCTGCGCCGAAGGGCTGACGATCCGAAACACTCAACCGGGCAAGATGGCGTTGCTTCGCCTGCACAATCTCATGCAGCGCGTCGCCTCGTGGGGCATGCGCGTGGCCGGTCTGTTGCTGCTGTCGCTGATGAGTGCTGGAGTCGTCCAGGCCCAGGGCCGTCATGCACTGATCATTGGAATCGGTGAGTACTCGGCGGCATCGAAAACAGAGCCCCTCAAGGGCATGCCCACCGACATGGCCAATGCCCGGCGCATGGCCATTGCAATGGGTACCCGGGCCTCCGACATCATTGAGCTACGCGATACCCAGGCGACCAAGCCGAGGATCCTGGCTGCTTTGTCCCGCCTGCAGAGCGCGGTCAAGCCGGGTGACCGGGTCTTCATCTACTGGTCAGGGCACGGTTCGCGGTTTCCGGGTTCCAAGGGCTGTGTCGAGGGGCTGCAAACCTATACCGCAGGCCCTTACACCGAGGTCGATGTCGTGACGGAGGCCGAACTTGCCGCTGCGTTTGAGCCGATCAGCCGAGTTGCCGACAAGATGATCACGATCGTGGATGCGTGCTTTTCGGGCGGCGTCATCCGAACGGGATCGACTGCACGCAGCCTGTCGGCTGATGATGTGCCGCGCCCCCGGTTCAACACAGCGGGCAGTGAACAGTGCGGTGTCGGGATCAATCAGCCACGTACCCGAAGCCTGATGTCAGAGCTCACGCGTCTTGGCGTGATGCAGGAAAATGTCGTCCAGATCGCGACCGCCAACTACAACGAAGTCAGCTGGGATACCCCCGCTACGGGCGGCTATGGCACCAATGCGCTGGCCCAGTGCCTGCTTGGCGAGGCCAAGGACCTCAATGGCAGTGGCGCGATTTCGCTGGAGGAATTGCGGGTCTGTGCGCAACAGCGCATGGATGGTTTCATTGCTCCACATCGTTCGCTGGGAATGTTGCCCTCCACCTTGCAGGTGCGTGGCAATCGCAACCTCATCGTCACGCCGGTCGCCACACCCGCTGCGCCGGCACAACCCGCAGTGACGGTTGCTCAAGTGGCCCCGGTTCAGGTTGCGCCCCCGCCCGCTGTTGCAGCGCCTGCGGTGGTGACCGCTCCGCCCGTCCTATCAC
>JBKCEY010000169.1:0-661 GCA_046304115.1 Burkholderiales bacterium
GATCGCGCAATCCTCCATGCGATTTACGGACATCGCCTATCACGACTTCGAAGGCATTGCGGTTCGCCTGGATGAGCGCGAACGACTGGTTCAGAGCCTGGGCCAGCGCGAGGCCCTGGTGTTGCGCAACCATGGCCTGCTGACCGTCGGAGGCAGCGTGCCGGAGTGCTTCAACAACATGTATCGCCTTGAGCGAGCCTGCCAGTTGCAGGTCATGACGCTGTCGTGCAATACCGAGCTCAGCATGCCCAGCGCCGATTCCGTGAAATACACCAACGAACTCTTTACGGGTAAGGGCAGTCGTCGCTACGGCTTGATGGAGTGGCCGTCCTTGCTCAGGCGCCTCGACAAGGTCGATCCTTCGTACGCGAACTGAGGGCTTGTCGGTTCATCCTCTGGACGGTTCAATCGTCGAACGGCGATTGAACCTGGAGCGCATCACACCGCTTCTGACTGCCCCTTGCGACGGCGATTGGCCAGTGTGCCCAGACCCAGTACCAGAACGATTGCCACGACATGCACGCCATACTTGGCGAACCCCAGGGGTTCGATCCAGGGTTTGAGCAGTTGCTCGCCGATCACCATTTGCGCGGCGGTGTAGGCCAGAACTGCAGCACCTGCCTGGATGATGATCGGGAAGCGCTCAACCAGCTTCAAGACA
>JBKCEY010000170.1:0-1205 GCA_046304115.1 Burkholderiales bacterium
CCTTTTGTGTCCGGGCGGCCTCTGTCGCAGCGGCGCGTGGCGCTGGTCAGCAGTGCAGCGCTGATTCGCCGCGGTGACCAGCCCTTCCCGGTGGGCTCGGGCGAGGCGCGTGAGGTTCATGCCGACTGGCCCGCTGCCGAGATTCTCGTCAGCCACGTTTCGATCAACTTCGACCGCGCCGGCTTTCAGCGAGACCAGGGCGTGGTGTTCCCGATCGAGGCGCTGCGCCAGTTGGCTGCCGATGGCACGATTGGCGCTGTGGCCGACACGCATTTCTCGGTCATGGGTTCGACCGACCCGGCCGCGATGGCCGATGCAGCGGATCACATGGCCGAACGTTTCCACAGCGACGGCGTCGATGCTGTCGTGCTCGCCCCCGTCTGACCGCTGTGCACGCGCGCCGTGAGCGCGCTGGGTCACATGCTGGAGTCACGCGGAATTGCCACGGTGGCCATCGCGTCGGTGCTTCCCCAGGTCGAGAAAACCCGGCCGCCGAGGGCCTTGATGGTGCCCTTCATGCTCGGGCGCCCGTTCGGTGAACCGAACGACATCAAGTTTCAGCAGCGTGTGCTGCGGCAAGCGCTCGGATTGATCGAAAGCGCTGCCGGCCCGGTCATCCTGGAGCACTTTCCTGACGACAACCCCAGTGCGTCGGACCGGGCAGGCTGGCGCGCGTCGGCAGACCTGCCGGCGCCTGCCGAGCCGGACAGCCCTGCTGCCTGGGAGGCCGCGCTGCGCGACGAACTCGCCGCCGTTCGCCCTTCATGGGTGCGCTTTACCGAGCGTTTTCAGAGAACCACGGTTGGGCTGTCGGGCCTGGAACCCACCGACTGGCCGGCGTTCACGGCATCCTTTCTGGCAGGAGCACTTCCGGTGCTGCCTTTGCATGGAACGCCCGCGCTGTCGCTGCGTTTTGTAGTCGACGATCTGAAGGCGCTGTACGGCGAGGCGGTTCAGGCCGATGGCGACCCACCATCGGCGCGGCAGATCGATCGCTGGTTCTGGGGCGAGACGCTGGCCGGTCACTTCCTGCGGGCCCTGCGCATCGCTGCACTGGGGAGCTCCGACAACGGTTTGAAGACCGTGGGAGGGCGATTCTTTGTGCCGGCGCCGTACCTGGAGGGCAAAGGCGGCTAGGAATTCGAAAGTCCACGGCGTGAGCCTTGGGCCGGGAGAATCCCTCACGATCAACCCAACCAGCCCCA
>JBKCEY010000171.1:0-1978 GCA_046304115.1 Burkholderiales bacterium
CGATCACTCACATGCGCCACCACCGAAAGGTCGTGGGTGATGAAGACATAGGTCAGGCCAAAGTCGCGCTGCAGCTCGGCAAAGAGATTGAGCACGTCGCCGCGGATCGAGACATCGAGCGCAGCCACCACCTCGTCACACACGATGAGCCGAGGCCGCAGTGTGAGTACCCGCGCAATATTCACCCGCTGCTTCTGTCCCCCAGAGAGCATATGTGGATAGCGGCGTGCATATTCAGCTGCAATGCCCACTCGGCCAAGGGTCTCGATGGCCCGGGCCTCGCGCTCGCTGCGAGATAGCCCGCCCTGGATCTCGAGGGGCTCACACACGCTGTCCAGAATGGTCTGGCGCGGGTTGAGCGCGGCGCTCGGATCCTGAAAGACGATCTGATAGGCGCGCCGCGCCTCGCGAAGCTGATTGGGGCTCAGCACTGCGAGGTCTTGCCCGTCATGGAGCATGGTGCCCGCAGTGGGTTTAAGCAGACTGACCAGTGCACGCCCGATGGTGGTCTTGCCCGAGCCCGACTCGCCGATCACGCCAAAGGTCTCGCCAGCCTGCACATCGAAGCTCACGCCATCGACCGCCTTGACTGTAACGCCCTGTTCACGGGTCGCGAAGTGGATCTTGAGGTCTCGCACCTGCAGCACGGGCGGCACTCTCGACTCATGAGCGCACCTAGCCTGTGCTACAGCCCCATGATCAACGCCCAAGACCGGTGTGATGACGGATCCGCTCATGCCACGGCCCCAGGCAGCTCGAGCTCAGCCGCACGCGAGCAGCGCACGCTGCGCTCGGCCGCAACGCGGTTCAGCACCTGTTCGCCCTCGCAGCCTTCACCCGCATGAGGGCAGCGCTCGCGAAAGCGGCAGCCGGCGGGCATTTCGCTCGGCAATGGCACACGCCCGGGAATGGAGGGCAGCACCGACTTGCGCTGGGCCAACCGTGGCAGCGAGCGCAGCAGGCCCGAGGTATAAGGATGACGTGGGCGCATGAGCGCCGCATCGGTGGGTGCGTCTTCAACCACCTCGCCGGCATACATGGTGACCATGCGCGTGCAGACTTCGGCCACCACGCCCAGGTCATGCGTGATGAACATCAGCGCGGTGCCTTGCGTACTGCTCAGCTCGAGGAGCAGATCAGTGATCTGCGCCTGTACCGTCACATCGAGCGCCGTGGTGGGCTCATCTGCAATCAGCAGGCGCGGCTCGCAAATCAGTGCCATCGCAATCATCACGCGCTGACGCATGCCGCCGGAGAGTTGATGCGGATAGTCGTCGTGACGCCTGGCGGGTAACGGAATGCCCACCCGGGCCAGCGCCTCGATCACCCGCTCGCGTGCCTGTACACGACTCACCGGGAAGTGCTGTCGATAGGCCTCACCGATCTGCTCGCCGATGGTGAAGACCGGATCAAGGGCGGTCATGGGCTCCTGAAAGATCATGCCGATTCGCCGACCCCGCACCGCGCGCATCTGATCGGAACTCATTCGGTTGAGGTCCTGGCCGTCGAACAGGATTTCTCCTTGTACGCGGCTATGCCGGCTTGGCAGCAGCCCCAGGATTGACAGGCCCGTGACCGATTTTCCGCAGCCGCTCTCGCCCACCACGCCCAGACGCTCGCCCGGGGCAATGGAAAAGCTCACGTCCCGCGTGACCGGCGTGTAGCCGGTAGGCGAAGCAAAGGCGATGGACAAGCCCCTTACCTCAAGCACGGTGTCTCCCTTGGAATCGTTCTGGGGTCATGCTAGCGCGGAAACGGGCGGGCGGATATCACGATCAGCAGGCGGTGCGAGCGATGGGATGTTTTTGAAACCCGGCCAGCCTTATCAGAACACGGGCTGGTAGGCTCGACCCCACCATGACACTCATGCAAGCCGCTGTTGCCTTCCCGGGCCCCGAAGGCGCCACCATCGATATCCGCGAGATGCCCGTGCCTCAGCCCGGCCCGGGCGAGGTACTCATCCGGGTGCGGGCCGCAG
>JBKCEY010000172.1:0-5074 GCA_046304115.1 Burkholderiales bacterium
TGCTCAGACGGAACATCGCTGATCTGGTCAGCGATGCGGGCTTTTCGAGTTTGAGAGCAGGATTTGAAGGAAGTGACAATGCCCGGAATTAAACGCGAAAAGCCCCAGCTTGTTGCGAGGGTTGATACCGCAGACCGCGCAAATGAGGCCCCTGCGTTACGAGCCTTCGACATGGCGGACCATCTGAAGAGCGATCGAGCTATCGCCAGATACCTGACGATCGTTCTCAAGGAAGGCGATACCGATGAGCTTATACGCGCGCTCGGACATGCTGCAAGGGCGAGAGGCATGGCCGATGTCGCACGGGATTCCGGGCTGGGTCGCGAGTCTCTTTACAAGGCTTTGCGACCTGGAGCACACCCTCGGTTTGAAACCATCCTGAAGGTTTGCGCCGCGCTGGGTATTCGGCTCGAGGCCCGCGCATGAACACAGGTCGCATCGTGGTGGTCACAGGTGCGGCCCCTGTTGATGGCGCGTAATCCGGGGCGGCTGAAGGCGCTTGCTTAACCCACCTGCCCGCTCTTCCAGGGATTGATGACCCGCACGCCCGCGGCTTTGTAGGGCGAGGTATCACGAGAGGCCACGATAAAACCCCGTGACGCCGCAATGGCGGCGATGTAGCCGTCGGGTGTCGGAAAGCCGCGGCCACCGTTGCGGGCAGCCACAGCCAGGTCGGCATAGTGGCGCGCTGCATTCACATCAAATGGCAGCGTCCGGTCCTTGAAGAGTTCGAGGAGTTCGGTCAGCGCGCGATCGAGGAGAGTCTTGCGTTTGCCTGCGGGCAATGCGCTGATGCCAAACAGCAGCTCGGCCAGCGTGACGCTCGACAGATACAGGGTTTGCGACGCCTGCTCGTTCAGCCAGGCCATCACGGCCGCATTGGGCTCAGGCTTCATCGCTTCAGAAACGATGTTGGTATCGAGCAGGATCATTCAGTCGAAACTCAAGGGCTTGGCCGGTGTTTTGCTGCGGGTTCGCTCAATGGCAACGACATCGGCATTGGTCAGACCGATCTTGCGGCCGATGGCGGCCAGTGCATCCCCCATGCGCACGCGCTTCTCGGGCTTGACCGCAGCCGCCAGAATCTCGCGCACCTCCGCTTCTGTGCTGCGGCCATGTTCGGCAGCCCGCACGCGCAAGGCGCGGTGTACGTCGTCGGGTAGATTTCTTACGGTCAGAATGGCCATGAGGCGGAAGATTGTCCGGTTGAAAGGTCGGCATGCAGAAAAGACCGAAAGGGTGGAACGCTCTCCAGTCAGGGCGTTTTTAATCAGTAAAAACGGATCTCTGCTGTCGTTGACAGCAAAATAGAAGAATGCTGTCATTTATGCAAGCCATACTGGCGCACCACCGACCCATCACCCATTACCTACCCATCACAGGCAAGACATGCTGACGCTCAATCAACCCAAGGCCCGCGCATGAACACAGGTCGCATCGTGGTGGTTACAGGCGCGGCCAGTGGCATTGGCGAGGCCTGCGCCCGGCGTTTTCATCAGGATGGCGACATCGTGGTGATTGCCGATCGCAATCTGGAGGGCGCTCGGCGCGTGGTGGATACGCTCAATGCCTTGCCGGTTCCCACTGGCTCGGGCCCTCGCACTGATGAGGCCCGCGGCTCCATGGGCCAGGCCGACAAAAATGGGCAACCCCGTGCCCACGCCGTTTACATCGATCTGGGCGATGAGACCAGCGTGCAGGCGGCTGCACAAGAAATCGCCAATCGCATCGGTGCGGTGCGGGTGCTGGTCAATTGCGCGGGTGTGTTGCAGCGCACCTTGCCGCCCGAAGAGCTCAGCATGAAGGAGTGGGATATCGTGGCGCGCATCGATCTGCGGGGCACGTATCTCGCCTGCGTGGCCTTTGGGTCTGCCATGGCCGAGCGCGGTGGCGGCGCCATCGTGAATATCGCATCCGTCGCAGGCATGCGATCGGGGCCGCTGCATTCCTATGGGCCCGCCAAGGCGGGTGTGATCAGCCTGGGCGAAGGGCTGGCCGCCGAATGGGGGCGCAAGGGCGTGCGGGTGAATACGGTCTCACCGGGCTTTACGCAAACGCCCGCGCTCGAGCGAGGCGTGGCCGTGGGCAATCTCGATGCCACCCATATGATCGCCAGCAAGGCGCTCGGCCGGCTCGTGCGGCCTGAAGAAATCGCGGCCGCGGTTGCGTTTCTGGCGTCGGATCAGGCCAGTGCCATCACGGGTGTCAATCTGCCGGTGGATGCGGGCTTTCTGGTGGCTACGCCCTGGATGGGGTTTGGTGGGTTACGTTAAAGAGAAAAAGATGAATACCTCATTGGCAAGCCTTCAGCCCCGCAAACTGCGGATCACCGCAGCCCACTGGGCAGCCTTTCTGGCCTGGATGCTGTTTGCGCCCTCTGCACTGGTGCAGACCCCATTCGCCGAAGCACAAATCCAGCCCGCCTCATCACCCGCCCAGCCCCTGCAGCTGGTCACGCAGGCCGAAATGCAGGCCTCGCTGGCCGCAGGCGATGCGCCTCAGGTACCCGTGGCGCGCAGCGCGCCTCAGCCCGGGGCGCCGCGCATCGAGCTTGTCTCGCCCGATACTCGGGCGCCGGTGAGTGTTCCCACTCGCATTCATGTGAAATTCGCATCCGAAGCTCCGGCCGAGCCCAGGCCTGAGTCGTTCAAGGTGCTCTATGGCGCCCTGCGCATCGATATCACGCAGCGGCTGCTTGGCGTGGCGCGTGTCACGCGCGAGGGCATCCTCGTGCCCGATGCAACGCTGCCGGCAGGCAAGCATCAATTGCAGATGATCCTGACCGACTCCGCGGGCCGCGAGACCCGACAGACGCTGGCCTTCACCGTGCAGTGACTCGATCGCCGCAGAACGGAACAGAACACAGAACACAGAGCAGAGCAGCGCAGAGCGAAAATTACAGAACAGGACAGAAACGAACACGGTGGGGCAGGGCAGACCAATCCCCATGCGCTTTGCGCGACGATGCCCTTCATCAGCGACCCACGCACCCGTCAGAGCATCGACACTTTCGGGCTAGGCCGTCGGTCTCGATGCGGTCGATGGCTGGCAAGGGCTGAGCAATGAGCTGACTGGGCCATTACAATCAGGGACACAAGCGATACCTTCTGCCCAGCCGCGGGGCGCCCTCGGCAGCCTTCGTGGGTATCACAGCAGCCGCCTCCCATCCGCACTCCCACACGAATCCCTGATCCCGTCATCCCATGACCCTTCTCGTCACCGGCGGTGCCGGCTTCATCGGCAGCAACTTTGTTCTTGAGTGGCTGGCCAGCCCCGAGGGTCAAAACGGCCGCGTCATCAACCTCGATGCGCTCACCTATGCCGGCAACCTCGAGAATCTCGCGAGCGTGGCCAACGATCCGCGCCATGTCTTTGTGCGCGGCGACATCTGCGACCGTGCCCTCATCGATCGCCTGCTGACCGAGTATCAGCCGCGCGCCATCGTGCACTTCGCAGCTGAGAGTCATGTCGATCGCAGCATTCATGGGCCCGGCGCCTTCATGCGCACCAACATCGATGGCACCTACACCCTGCTCGAGGCCACGCGCGCCTGGTGGAGTGGCCTCACCGGTGCGGCGCGCGAGGGATTCCGGTTTCATCATGTGTCTACCGATGAGGTGTATGGCAGCCTCGCCCCAAGCGATGCGGCCTTTACCGAGACCCATCCGTACGAGCCCAACAGCCCCTATTCGGCGAGCAAGGCCGCAAGCGATCATCTGGTGCGTGCCTGGCATCACACCTACGGCTTGCCGGTGGTCACCACCAACTGCTCCAACAATTACGGGCCTTTTCATTTCCCTGAAAAGCTCATCCCGCTGATGATCGTGAACGCGCTGGCAGGCAAGCCCCTGCCGGTCTATGGCGATGGCATGCAGGTGCGCGACTGGCTTTACGTGACGGACCACTGCAGTGCGATTCGCGCGGTGCTCGCCGGCGGCCGGCTCGGTGAGACCTACAACATCGGCGGCTGGAACGAAAAGCCCAACATCGAGATCGTGCGCACGCTGTGTGCGCTGCTCAACGAGATGGCCCCTGCAGCCGCACGCGGCGTGAAGCATGCCAGCACGGGCTCCGCAATTGCGAGCTACGACGAGCTGATCACCTACGTCACCGATCGCCCGGGCCACGACCGTCGCTACGCCATCGATGCCAGCAAGATCCATCGCGAGCTCGGCTGGAAGCCCGCCGAGACCTTCGAGACTGGCATTCGCAAGACCGTGCAGTGGTATCTCGATCATCTGGATTGGGCGCAGCGTGTGCAAAGCGGTGCCTATCGCGACTGGGTCGAAACCAACTATGCGCAACGCACCTGAGCAATCGGGGCGAATTTAATGCGAGAAGCTGCATGAGCGATTGGAGCGTCATGAGCCGTCTGAGTGACTTGAATCCTGGCAGCGATTTCAACCCATGAGGGCGGCATGAAGATTCTTCTGGTGGGCTGCAATGGTCAGGTGGGCTGGGAGCTGCAGCGTTCGCTCGCGCTGCTGGGTGCCCTCACAGCCTGCGACTTTGATTCGCCCGAGCCCCTGCGGGCCGACTTCGCGCAGCCCGAGTCCTTGCGGGCCCTGGTGCAGCGGGTGCAGCCCCAGGTGATCGTGAATGCCGCGGCGCACACGGCCGTGGACAAGGCCGAGAGCGAGCCCGACCTGGCCCGCACGCTGAACGCCACTGCGCCGGGCGTGCTGGCCGACGAGGCAAAACGCTCGGGTGCCTTGCTCGTGCACTACAGCACCGACTATGTATTCGATGGCAGTGGCAGCGCACCTCGCACCGAGACCTCACCCACAGGGCCGCTTTCGGTCTATGGGCGCACCAAACTCGAAGGCGAGCAGCTCATTGCGGGCAGCGGCTGCGCGCCTCTCATCTTGCGCCCCAGCTGGGTCTATGCCGCGCGCGGGGGCAACTTTGCGCGCACCATGCTGCGACTGGCGGCTGAGCGCGATGCGCTCAATGTGATTGATGACCAGATCGGTGCCCCCACCGGCGCTGACCTTCTCGCCGATATCACGGCGCACGCGATTCGAGGGGTGCTCGAAAAGCCCCAGCTGCAGGGCTTGTATCACTGCGTGGCGGC
>JBKCEY010000173.1:0-5187 GCA_046304115.1 Burkholderiales bacterium
GGTGGCACCCATGTGGCCAATACCGCCGAGGTGGGCGCGGTCGTGGTCACGAAGATCGAAAAAAAATCAGCCCAGACGCGCAGGGTGGTGCTGGGCTTTGCCTGAGCGGACCGGGCCCGACCAGGCTTTTGCGCCTGATCAGGCCTTTGTTGGCGATCAGACCCGCTCAAACACCGCAGCGATGCCCTGGCCGCCGCCAATGCACATGGTCACGAGGGCATAGCGCCCACCGGTGCGACGCAGCTCGTAGAGCGCCTTGGTGGCAATGTAGGCGCCCGAGCAACCGATCGGATGCCCGAGGGCAATCGCGCCGCCATTGGGATTGGTCTTGGCCGGATTCAGACCGAGCCCTTTGGTGACCGCCAGCGCCTGGGCAGCAAAGGCTTCATTGGACTCGATGACATCCATTTGATCCAGGCTCAGGCCGGCCTTTTGCAAGGCCAGCTTCGTGGCTGGAATGGGGCCCTCACCCATGATGTGATTGGGCACCCCGGCCAACGCGTAGGACACCAGGCGGGCCATGGCCTTGTGACCATCGCGCGCAGCCGCAGCCGCATCGGCCAGTACCAGGAAGGCCGCACCGTCATTGATGCCCGAGGCATTGCCGGCGGTGACTGAACCGTCTTTCTTGAAAGCCGGCTTGAGTTTGGCCAGCGACTCGGCGGTGGTGCCGGCCTTGACATGCTCGTCGGTGTCGAAAGTGACCGGGCCCTTGCGGGTCTCGCGCACGATCGGCACGATCTGCTCGCGAAAGCGTCCCTCTGCGATGGCGGCTGCTGCGCGACGATGGGATTCGGCGGCAAAGGCGTCTTGCGCTTCACGACTGATGTCCCACTTGGTGGCGAGATTCTCGGCCGTGATGCCCATGTGGCCCACACCGAAGGGATCGGTGAGCGCACCGACCATCATGTCGACGAAGGTGGTGTTGCCCATGCGCGCGCCGGCACGCAGCGCCTGCGAGAGGTAGCCGCCCCGGCTCATGACTTCCACCCCGCCACCGATGCCGTAGTCGGCATCGCCGAGCAGGATGTTCTGCGCGGTGGTGACCACGCCCTGCAGGCCCGAGGAGCACAGGCGATTGACGGCCATGGCCACGCTCTCCATGGGCAGGCCAGCCTGAATGCTGGCCACGCGGGCGACATAGGCTGAGCGCGATTCGGTCGGAATGCAGTTGCCAACCGTGATGTACTGAATGGCGTTGGGGTCGACGCCCGACCGCTGCACGGCGTCTTTCATGACGACGCCGGCCAACTCGGCAGGCTCCATCTCGGACAGTCCGCCCATGAAGGTTCCGATCGCCGAGCGCGCTGCGCTCAGCACGACGACTTCGCGTGTGCCCATGATTCTCTCCCTGGCAAAACCGCCATTGTCGCCCGGAGGCCGGACTGTCCTCAAGTCGCAGGTCCGGCCCCTTGCCCTACCCCTTGCCCTACCGGCATCTGCCTCAACCCTGGCCGCTGGCTCAGGGCGCTGATTCAGTGCGCGAGCTCTTCGCGCCGGACAGAATGATCGAAGAGGGGCGGCATCGGGTTGCGTTGCCAGAGTTCCATGTCCTCGAAGCGGTCTGCCCACGAAGCCGGGATGGCCGGAATCAGCCCGGTATCGAGCCACAGCCGCAACAGGTAACGGCGGCGGTCGCGTTCCTCGAAATCCTCGTAAGCCGTGCGTGAGTGCAGCACGCTGTAGTTGCACAGGAACTGCATGGAACCGGGCTTGAGCGCCATGTCGAGATGCAGTTCGGGATCCGCGCAGAGATCGTCCATCACCTGCATCGCACGCTTCTGAGCCTCGGTCAGACGCGGTACTTCGGCAAACCGCTGGGCAGACTCGATGAAACTGCGGTTGTAGCGGCAAAAGAAGCGCCCCTGTACCCATTCAAAGCAAGGCCCGCTGTAGTAGGGCAACTTGCCGGGGGGCGCCTCACCGCGTCGATCCATGTGAAAGGGCTCATACAGGGTGGCCAGCACCTCTGGATGACGCTCGAGCAGCACATCGTGCAGGGTCTGGCTGCTCACGATGCGCGAGAGGCCGCCGCTTCTGGCCGTGCGCAGACACATCAGCCCGACCACATCGGCGGAATCGTTATGAAAGGGCAGCCTCAGCGCGGTCTGGTAGCCGCGCACATTCGGGTTGTTGCGGTAGTCCACGCCCAGATCAGTGACATGCCCGAGCAACTCGCCCTGGGCGTTCTGGGCCCGACCTCGTCCGAGATAGGCGCCGATACCCCAATAGGCCAGCGCCGCATCCTGGGTACTGAAGGCATCGAGATCGAAGCCTTCAATCACCATGAAGCTCTGGCCGTGCAGCAGTTCGTTGAGCATGCCGGCCAGGCGGGGGGCAAGGCGAGGCAAGGCAAACTGTGCTGCGCTCAATGAAGGAATCTGCGCGCCCTGCGCCTTGGCAGCAGAAACCGCCTGGCGCAACTCGGCATTGTCAGCGGCGTCGAGCTGCATGATCCAGCGCTCGGGATGCTGCCTGAGTTGGGCACCGCGCCATGCACCGGGCAGGCCACAGGGTTGGAGGTCGACAGGCAGGGACATGGGGGTTCTCCGTTCAGACCATTGATCCGTGATCAGGCTGATGCCTGGGGGATCCTGGGTTTGCTGAGTGTGCTTGAGGCGTGAGCAAGGCCACGGCATCGCACGGGCGCTTACTGCGGCTTGATCCCGGCCAGGGCCACCCATTCCTTCCATCGGGCGGTGTCCTCAAGCACAAAGGCCCGCAGACCCTCCGGGCTCAGCGTGGCCACCTGCATGCCGCGGGATTCAAAGCCTTTGCGAATGGCGGGATCGGCCATCGCCTGACCCATCACCTGATTGACGCGCTCGATGATCGCCCGAGGCGTTGCGGCGGGTGCATGCAGACCGATCCAGCCCTGCACGGCGTAGCCCGGCAGCGTGTCGGCCACCGGTGGGACGTCGGGCAGGGAAGGCTCACGGCCCGGTGCACTGACCGCAATCGGGCGCAGGCTCTGGTTCTGCAGCGCGGGCGCGGCCGAGAGCATGTCCAGGAAGGCAAAGTCGAGCTGACCACCGATCAGGTCGGTGACGATCTGCGTGATGTTCTTGTAGGACGCGCCCACCACATCGATTCTTGCCCGGGCCTTGAGCAGTTCGGAGGGCACCTGCGATGACGAGCTGTAGTAACCGAAGGTGAGCTTGCCGGGCGTCTTGCGAGCCGCCTCGATCAGGTCGGTGAGCGATCGGTAAGGACTGCCCGCGGGCACGATCAGCACCGTACCGAACTTGCCGAACAGGCCCACGGGCTCAAACTCCCTCTGAGGATCGTAGCCAGGCTTGAGGTACAGAAACGGATTGGCCGAGTGCGTGGAGTTGGTGGAGATCAGGAAGGCATGGCCATCGGGTGCGGCATTGCGCGCCGCAATGGTGCCCACAATGCCGCCTGCACCTGCCCGGTTATCGACCGTGACTGCAGCCCCGTTCAGGGCCCTGGACAGGGCCTGAGCAAAGCTGCGCCCCGTAAAGTCAGCCGCGCCACCGGCGGCCGAAGGCACGATGATGCTGATGGGTCGCTCAGGCCAGTTGGACTGCGCATACGCATTCAGGGGCAGGCTGCCTGCAGCCAGACCCCCAAGCGCCCACAGGCTGTTGCGCCGACTCGGTAAATGCATGAAGGTCTCCTGGGCTAGACCCGATCACCGGGTGCCAGCCGATCCGACAGAAATTCACAGACCACCTGATGGTACGCCCGGGCACACTCGACCATGGGGGTATGGCCTGCCGAAAGTAGAACGAGCCTGGCTTCCGGAATAGCCTGGGCCATCTCGCGGGCGGTTGCCACCGAGCGCTTGCGATCCCGCTCGCCATGGGCCACCAGCACGGGCAGATTCAGGCGAGGCAGGTGCTGCAGGATGTCCATCTGGCGAAGGCCCGCCACGGCTGCATGCAGTCGGTGATTGGGTACGGAGGCGAGGTAATGACCCAGGTGCGTCGCCAGCGGATCGGACGGCGCTTGATCAAAGCAGCCCCCCAGAAAGGCCTGCTGAGCCTGTGGGCTCCAGTCGTGCAGGATGCGATGCGGCAGGTCCGGATCACCGTGCCCCAGGGTGCGAGCACCTGTGTTCGAGAGGATCAGCCCCGCCAATCCGCCGTGCTCAAGCGCGACCAGCATCGACAGGAAGGCGCCCAGCGAGTGACCGGCCAGAACGGTCGGCCCGGCCCGCTGCGCGATCACCGTCGCAATGCGATGGGCAATCGAGACCGGATCGAAGGCGCCCTCCCCCTTGAACCAGTCGAGTGTCACCCAGCGCGCCAGCGAGCCCGGGTGCCCGACCGAAGACTGCGCATCAACCATCACATCGTAGATCGCCGGGCTGCAACCGGCGCCTGCCAACGCAACAACCACAGGCGCTGGATCATGGAGCCAGGCCGAAGGCAGCGACATCGGCGAGGTCCAGTCCGCCGGAATGTGTCGGGCATCGAGCGCCGTGAACGAGTCGGTCATCTGATGGGGCCTGGGGTCAATCATCGGGTTGGTTACCATGGCCACCCATGATGAACCGAAGCCGGGAGACCTGCATGCACCGCCGCCAGATTCTGAACGCACTTGCTGCCACCGCAACGACCGGCCTGCCCGCTGCGCTGGGATGGTCGGCGGCCCGGGCGCAATCGACCGCCCCCCGGCTGCCCGCGCTGCATCCAGGCGCCATCACCGATGTGCGCGGCGTCAAGGTCGGGCATTTCACCGAGACCCGTCGCCCCACGGGCTGCACCGTCATCCTGACCGAAGCCGGCGCCACGGGCGGCGTCGATGTGCGCGGCTCTGCGCCCGGCACCCGCGAGACTGATCTGCTCAACCCGACGAATCTGGTCGAGAAGGTCAACGCGGTATTGCTCTCAGGCGGTAGCGCCTTCGGGCTGGAGGCAGCCACCGGCGTGGTGAAGTATCTCGAGGAACGCAAGATCGGCTACCCGGTGGGTGCGGCCGGCGTGGTGCCGATCGTGCCCGCGGCCATTCTGTTTGACCTGGGCGTGGGGGATCCGAAGATCCGGCCCGATGCCGCAGCAGGCTACACAGCCTGCGAGGCTGCAGTCGCAGGCCCTTGTCTGCAGGGCAGCGTGGGCGCAGGCACTGGGGCCACCATCGGCAAGCTCTGGGGCATGGCGCGCGCCATGCCCCAGAGCTTGCCGATGGTGGCCCCAGTGCCTGCGCCCACGCTGCCCTGCA
>JBKCEY010000174.1:0-5771 GCA_046304115.1 Burkholderiales bacterium
GCTTGGCGACTCGCCAGCCCGGCAGACTCACCTCACAGCGACTCGCCCGTCCGATCCGGCAAGGCAGTACGGACACACTGAGGCAACGGCCATCGCAGTGATCGGTTCGGACCTCTCACGCCTGCGGACGAAATCGACATCGGCGGGTTCCGTCTGGTGGTCCGCGCGTCGGACGCACGCACGCCTGCAGCTACCAGCATTCCCGAAGGCCTGCAGGCGTTCCCGCCTGTCTCTATCGGACGGCCCGCGCTGGTGCCAGTGCAGGTGCCTTTGCCTGTGCCTGTGCCGGTAAGCATCCATGCCCCTGCAGCGGAGCGATTCTCGCCGTCGATCGATCCATCCCGTTTCCCGCCACAGCCCGCTGATCCCTTCCCGAATTTCGCAGTGGCATCTTCACCGACCTTGATGCCTCCATCCCAACCTGCGGGGTCTCTTCCTTCAGCGGTAGCAAAACCTTCGCACCTGCAGGTTCCGCAACCTGGCCTGCCACTCCCCCATCGGGCTGCCTCGATTCAGCATGCTCACAGGGCGGGGTCTGCAGCAGGCGTCTCGACATCCGAGCTGATGCATTCCTGGTCGGCCCGTTTACAGCGCGAGACCCTGCGTGCCCTCGATCTCAGGCGTCATGACCTCAGTCATCTGAGCGATGAGGTGCTGCGCGTTCAGGTGAGCGATCTGGTGCGGCAACTGATTGCAGGAATCGACAACCTGCCCCATGAGCTCGACGCTGAACTGCTGGTCAGAGAAGTGGTTGATGCAGCGCTGGGATTGGGGCCGCTCGATCTTCTGCTCAAGGATGCCAGCATCAGCGAGATCATGGTGAACGGCCCTGATGAGGTCTGGCTGGAGAGGCAAGGGCGTCTGCAGCGCAGCGCGTTTTCATTCCACGGTGAAGCCGAGTTGCGGCGCGTGCTTGACCGAATCGTCACGCCGCTCGGACGTCGCATCGATGAAGGCTCACCCATGGTCGATGCACGCCTTGCTGATGGATCTCGGGTCAACGCGATACTGGCCCCTCTGTCCTTGCGCGGCTCAGCACTCACGATCCGTCGATTCACCCGCACGCTGATGTCGGTGTCTGATCTGGTCAGCCGGGGCAGTGCCAGTCCGCAGATGCTGGACTTCCTCAAAGTCTGTGTGGCGAGTCGACGCAACATCATCATTTCCGGGGGCACAGGTTCGGGCAAGACCACGCTTTTGAATCTTCTGTCCAATCTGATTCCCGAAGGCGAGCGGGTCATCACCATCGAGGACTCCGCTGAGCTCAGCTTGCAGGGCACACATGTCGTGAGCCTCGAGGCACGTCCGCCCAACCTTGAGCAGCGCGGCGAGGTGACGATTCGGGATCTGGTTCGCAATGCGCTACGCATGCGCCCCGATCGCATCGTGGTCGGTGAGTGTCGCGGGGCCGAGGCCCTTGACATGCTGCAGGCCATGAACACCGGGCATGACGGGTCATTGACGACCTTGCATGCAAACAGTGCTCGTGATGTCACCTCCCGACTGGAGGTTCTTTGCCTGATGGCAGGCATGGACTTGCCGGTGCAGGCGCTGCGAGAGCAGATTGCATCGGCGATCGATCTGATCGTGCATCAGGCCCGATTCGCCGATGGCGTACGTCGAATCACCACCATTGCCGAGGTGACGGGCATTGAGTCCGGACGGGTTCAGATGCAGACGATCTTCGACTATCAGGCCGATCTTGGGTTTACAGCCTGTGATGTTGTGCCGAACTTCTACGAAGAACTGACTCGAGGCGGAGCAGTGCTCGACCTGTCGGTCTTCGACAGCCAGGGGAGACGGTGAGCATGGTGGTCCTGTTCCTGGTGGCCTGTGCCGTCTTTCTGGCGGTGGCCTGTGCCGCAATGCTCTTTCATGAGTCCATGCGGGTTGCCTTGCGTTTATGGACCGAGCGATTCCGTCTCGATATGGGCGATCGACTGGGCGAACAGTTCGTTGCCATCAATGTCGCCCGGGGTCTGCAGATCCATGCCGTGTCGGTGGTTGTCATGGCCTTCGCGGGCGGTGTCTGGACTGGCCAGTGGCAATGGGCGCTGGTCATTGGCGCATTCGCAGCGGTAGCGCCCGTTGCACTGTCTCGATGGTTCATTGCGCAACGGATGCGGCGACTGTCGTCTCAATGGCCGGATGCACTGACTCTGCTCGGAGCAGGATTGCGTTCGGGTGCGAGCCTGACGCAGGCCATGGGCCAGGCCTGCCGCGAATTGCCCGCCCCCTGCGGGCAGGAGTTGGCTTTGTGCCTTCGTGAGCAGCGCATGGGTGTGCCGCTCGAGACTGCGCTGATGCAACTCGAACATCGGGCACCCAGTGAGGGATTGTCCTTGTTTGTCTCGGCGGTTCGCATTTCACAGGAAACGGGTGGCCAATTGGCCCAGACCCTGGATCGTCTGGCCGACACGCTGCGCCGCAAGGCCGCACTCGAGGGACGCATCGATGCCCTGACGGCCCAGGGGCGGTTGCAGGGCTGGGTCATGGTGGGTTTGCCCTTTGCGGTTGGCGCAGCGCTTTTTCTGATCGAACCCCAGGCCATGCAGGCCTTGTGGACCACCTGGCCTGGCCAGCTGCTGATGGCAACGGTGGCTGTCCTGGAGGCCTGCGGACTTCACTTCATTCGCCGTATTACCGAGGTTCAGGTCTGATGAAGCCCGATCTGGTTCTCTTGCTCGCGCTGGCGATGGGAGGTCTGGCCGCCGCATGTCTCTGGGGATTGATCTGGGCGGGGCAGCGACCGACGAAACCATCAGCAGCGCTAACCGGCGCGCCAACATCGCGATTGCCTTCGCGCACACTGCTTCGAATGCGACCGCTGCTCGATGCGATCGCGGCGCGATTGAGTCCGTGGGCGAGCACCCGATGGGGCAGGGCGGTTCTGGCTCGTGACACCGCGCTGATCGTACGCAGCGGTTTGCAAGGAGACCTTCATGCGGGGCAGATCCTCGCCTGGCGGGTGGGTCTTCTGGTCGCTGCAGGAGGTCTTGCCCTGGGCCTTGCCCTGCTCATCAGCCTGGTCGAATCACTGGCACTTGAAGGGCGGTCGGCGCTGTCGTCGATCACCGTTCTCTGGGCTGGAGGGCTGGCCGCCGTCATCGGCGTCTGGTGGCCTGAGCGATGGTTGCGTCTGAAGCGCATCGAACGGGAGCGTGCGCTGCTCAAGCATTTGCCTTTTGTGCTGGACCTTCTCACCCTGAGCGTTGAGTCCGGCGCTTCACTGGCTGCAGCCCTGGGGCATGCCGCCGAAAAAGGGCCGCAAGGCCCCCTGCGCGATGAAATACAAAGAACGCTGATGGAGGTTCGCTCGGGAGTGTCTCGCGCAGACGCCCTGCGATCGATGGCCGCCCGAATCGATCTGCCTGCTATTTCCAACTGGGTGGCCGCCATGATTTCGGCGCAGCAACAAGGCAGCAGCCTGGGGCCCGTGCTTCGCGCGCAGGCCGACCAGAGGCGTGAAGAGCGATTCCTGCGTGCCGAGAAGGCGGCCATGAAAGCGCCGGTCAAGATGCTCTTTCCCCTGTTGGTCTTCATTTTCCCGTGCACCTTTCTGTTGCTGTTTTTTCCAGTGGCGGTTCGGCTGGTGCAAGAGGGGTTGCTTCGATGAGTGGGCTGGTGGTGGTGGGCGTCGTGCATGCGCGAACCCCCTGGGCGCGCCTGATCGGGCTGCTGGGTCGGTGGCCCTTGCCGGCGGGGTGCGGGTTGCTGCTCAGTGCATGCGCAGCGGTCCATACCCTGGGTATGCGCCGTCCGATTGATGTCGTGTTTCTCGATGTCTTTGGTCAGGTCGTCTCTGTGCAGCGTCATGTACCTGCTGGGCGGGTGTTGTGGTGCGCCCGATCAAATGCAGTGATCGAATTTGCAGCAGGCGAGGCTTGGCGGCTGGGCCTGCGCCAGGGCAGCCGGGTATTGATGATGGAGGTCAGGCGATGAGCAACTCTTCGGCTGCAAGGGCTGATGAAACACGCTCTGCTTCGGGTTCAAGCCGATCGCAAAGCGGTTCGCGCAGACGAGGCCTCAAAGGGCTGCTGATGGCCTTGCTGTCGGGATTGGGCTGGCCGGCGCGGGCCCTGGGCTCTCCGGAGCCCTGGACCGTTGACCGTTGGGCGGGGCGGCCACGTCGCATTGCGCGGCCTCGGCCTGATCAACCGTTGCCCAAGCGCGGGCGATCGTCGGATCGTCATTCGGGCGAGAACGGGCAGTCGGGCCCGCCTGCTCAGCCCTCACGCGACCCTCGACATGGCACGCTGCTGCCGCCAACCCCTTCAAACCAGCGGGCCCGAGCAGGTTTGGTCGAGCAGGTGCACGCCGATCCGCTGCCGGAGTTGCCCGCCGTTGAGCATTTCGAGGGTCGTCCCCCGGATGTCTCGAGCCAGCCGGAAAAGCAGAGTTTTCGACCCAGGATGTCTCGCCGTGGCAGGAGGTCCGGTGGCCAGGGCATGGTCGAACTCCTGGTTGCCGCGCCTGTGGTGCTCTTCGCGGGCCTGGTTATTTTGCAGGTGGTCTTGCTGATGCAGGCCAGGCAGGCGCTTCGGCTCGGTGTTCTGGAGGCCGCGCGCGCGGCCAGTGTGGCGCATGCCGATCCTCAGGCCGCGATACAGGGTCTGGCCCGCGGATTGGCCCCGTGGTGGGCAGGGGCTCAACAGACTCAAGACGCGCTGATAGCCCCAGTGCGCACCCAGATTCACCTGACCCAGGCCTTGGCGTCGGGGCGTTTGCGGATCACTCAGCTGGCTCCCACCGAGGCTGCGTTTACCGATTGGGCTGTTCCTGCAACAAACGAGGAGGGCCAGCTTCTTTCCGGGCAACGCGAGATTCCCAATGATGCACTGCGGATCCGCTCGACCGAGACTCAGCCCCAGACCGCCCTGACGGGACTGCGCAATGGGCAACCGATCGGGGCGCGCTCGGGCCAGACTCTACTCCAGGCCAATGTGCTCAAGCTGCAGGTCGACTATGTGGTGCCCATGCGAGTCCCGCTCGCGGGCCAGGCCATTGCCCTGCTGGCGCGCACCTGGCAAAGCGATCCTGGTCTGAGACTGATGTCCGGCGCGCAGGGCGTTCCGGTGCGGGTCAGTGTTGCAGCCCGAATGCAAACTCCCGCACGACATGCAGGCGCGGTCTCCGGCTAGACTTTCCGTATGGCCTCCCTGACTGCTTCCTCAAGCCTTACGCACGCTTGGCGCGCGGCAGCACTTCGCCTGCTCGCGACCGCTCTCGTGCTGGCTATCGGATTTCATGAGACCTGGGCGGCCATGTTCCAGGTCTGGATGCAATCCGAAACCTACGGACATGGCCTGGTGGTCGCTCCCATCAGCGCATGGTTGCTCTGGCGGATTCGAGATCGGTGGCTGGCGGTGACGCCGGGCATGTCGTGGTGGGGTCTGCCGCTGGTCGTGCTGGGCAGTGCGGGCTGGCTGGTCGCCGAGCTTGCCAAGGTCAATGTGGCGGCTCAGTACGGTCTGTTGATGATCCTGTGGGGCCTGACCTGGACGGCCTTGGGCTCAGCCGTGGTTCGACTCATGCTCTTTCCTCTGGCCTTCCTCTTCTTCATGGTCCCGGCCGGTGATTCACTCAACGCCCCACTCATGGAGGCCACCGCAACGGCCACCATCGCGGCACTCAGGGCCGTCGGGCTACCGGTCTATCGAGAAGGCATGCTGTTTACTCTGCCCACCGGCAGCTGGTCGGTGGTGGAGGCCTGCAGCGGCGTTCGCTACCTGATTGCGTCCTTCATGGTGGGCAGCCTCTTCGCCTACCTC
>JBKCEY010000175.1:0-1274 GCA_046304115.1 Burkholderiales bacterium
ATCGGTGGCCGCGTCGATGAGATCCAGTGCGCAGGCCAGCTCGGTTTCGCTGGCGTCGTCGAGAAAGCCGCCGGCATTGTTGATCATGCGCATCACCGCAATGCCCGGCTCGATGCGAGCCAGGCTCAGGCGTTGTCCGTCAAACATGGTTGTCTCCCGATCCTTCGGATCTTTTGTTTAACCACCCATCGGGGCTGTTTTACTGAGGCGTCCGGGATGTGAATCCGCTGTTGGTGCGGTTCTTGTCAGCCTTCGCGGCCGTTCTCATCGATGAGCTGCTTCAGGCGCGGCGCGGGCACGCCGCCCGTCTGGCGCTTGCCATTGGCAAAGATCAGCGTGGGGGTGGCGGTCACACGAAGCTTGCGCGCGAGCTCACTGACCTTGGCCACGGGGTTGTCGCAGCTGCCTTTGTTGTCGGGCACCTTGCCGTTGAGCATGAGGTCGTTCCAGGCCTTGACCTTGTCGGCTGCGCACCAGGCCTGACGGGCCTTGACCTCGGAGTCAGACGCCAGAATGGGAACCGTGTAGGTGTAGATCGTGACATCGGTGAGGTTGAGCAGCTCACGGCGCAGGTTGCGGCAATGGCCGCAGTTGGCATCTTCAAAGACCGCCACCTTGCGGGTGCCCTTGCCGATCACCTGGCGAATGGCGATGTTCAGGGGCAGGTCCTTGAAGTCGACCGCGCTGAGCGCCTCGATACGCTCCTGGGTGAGGTTGCGGTTGGTGCGCAGCTCCACCAGCTGACCCTCGACCAGCGCATGCTGGGCCTTGTCATCGACATAGATGAGGTCGTTACCGATCTGCACTTCCCACAGACCCGCCACCGGGGTGCGACGGATGCCATCGACCTTGTAGCGCCCCTGCAGCCAGGTTTCGACGGCGGCGCGAATGGCGGAGGTGGGGTCGCCTGCTGCGCCGGTGCTGGTGGTGACCGCGCCCGCTGAACCGCTGGAAGCACCGGGCACCGTGGACGTGACAGTCTGGGCCTGAGCGGTGAATGCACCGAGACTCAAAGACATCAGCAGGACCAGGGTGAGTCGGTTCAATGTGCGAAGACTCAGTAACCGCAGCTTCAGAGCAGGGGCAGCAACAATCAATCGATTCATGAGCATTCCAGTCAGGCCAGGCCTTTGCTTGTTCATCATCGCACGGCCTGCGCCACCATCTGGCGCCGCGCCCAGCCTGACGCAGCCACGGCCCGCCAGCCCAGATCGCGCACCAGAGCCAGCGGTGCAGGCACCGGGCCAAAGAGACGGTGCAGGCCATCGATCACA
>JBKCEY010000176.1:0-2484 GCA_046304115.1 Burkholderiales bacterium
TCCAGAAACACGATCGGGGCCACCATCATGCCGGCCACCGCGCCAATGGCTGCGGCCAGGCCCCAGCCCATGCCGAGCATCCAGGACACGCGTACACCCACCAGCCGCGCAGACTCCGGATTCTGAGCGGCTGCACGCATGGCCAGACCCAGCGGGGTAAAGCGAAAAAAGCAGTACAGGGCCACCAGCACGATCATCGTCACCCCGAAGGACCCGATGGCGTGTGAGTTGAAGTACTTCGTTTCAAGCAGCGAGCCCTTGGGAAACGGTGTGGGGAAGGACTTGATCGTGTGATCAAAGAACCAGCCGGAAACCGCGTTGAAAATCACCAGCAGACCCACGAACACGATCACGTTGGTGAGCACCGGGGCTTTTTCCACAGGTTTGAGCACGGTGCGCTGAATGATCAGCCCGAGCGCAAACGAGACCCCCACCGTCAGGAAAAACGCCCCCCAGTAGGGCCAGCCCGCATTGATGAGCGCCCAGGCGATGAAGGTGGAAAACGTGGCCATCTCGCCCTGGGCAAAATTGATGTGGTGGGTGGCCTGATGAATCATGACCAGCGCCAGACCGACAGCGGCATAGATGCCCCCGTTGGCGATGCCGGAAAAGATCTGGTGAAGTAGGGCTTCCATCGTCAGTGGTCTCTTGTGATGTGTCTTGAAGCAAAGGCGATCGGTGGCTGAGCGCTGATTGGATCAGTGGCCGAGGTAAACCTTGCGGATGGTCTCGTCGTTGCGGATCACCTCGCTCGGCCCGGAGATCACGATACGACCGGTTTCGAGCAGATAGGCCTGATGAGCCAGCCCCAGGGCCAGATTAGCGTTTTGCTCGACCAGCAGCATGCTCACTTTTTCCTGCTCGTTGATCTGACGCAGGATCCGGAAGATCTCGGCCACGATGAGCGGGGCCAGACCAAACGAGGGCTCATCAAGCAGCAGCAGGCGCGGGCGCAGCATCAGCGCCCTGCTGATGGCCAGCATCTGCTGCTCGCCGCCCGAAAGCGTGCCGGCCTGCTGATTGCGGCGCTCCTTCAGGCGCGGAAAGCGCGTGTAGGCCTTCTCGAGGTCGAGGGCGACCTCGGACTTGTCCTTGCGCACATAGGCCCCAAGCCGCAGGTTTTCTTCAACCGTGAGCGCCGTAAACGTGCCGCGGCCGTCGGGCACCTGGGCCACGCCCATGCGCACCACGGATTCTGTGGACTTGCCCACCAGCTGCTGGCCATCGAAGAGCACACTGCCGCTGGTGCGCACCGCCTGACAGACCGCCCGCAGCGTGGTGGTCTTGCCTGCGCCATTGGCGCCCAGGATGGTGGTGATCTGGCCCTGAGCCAGCGCAAAATCGATGTCGAACAGGACCTGGGTCGGCCCATACGAGGCCTTGAGGCCCTTGACTTCAAGCAACTCAGGCATCGGCCGGCGCTCCGAGATAGGCTGCAATCACTTCGGGGTGTTGCTGGATTTCGGCAGGCGTGCCTTCGGCGATCTTCTTGCCGAAGTTGATGCACACCACCTTGTGAGAGACCGCCATCACCAGGCTCATGTGGTGCTCGACCAGCAGCACGGTCACGCCCAGGCGGGCGTTGACATCACGAATCTGGTCTTCAAGACCGGCCATTTCGTCATGGTTCAGGCCTGCAGCCGGCTCATCGAGCAGCAGCAGCTTGGGATCGGCCGCCAGCGCGCGCGCCATCTCGACCCGCTTCTGGATACCGAAGGGCAGATCTCCCACCAGGCGCTGGGCGTGGGGGGTGAGCTTCATGTAGTCCATGATCTGGGCAGCTCGGTCGCGCAGGCGCTCTTCTTCGGCCTGGACCGACTTCAGGCCCAGGGCGCTGGCCAGAAATCCAGAACTGGAGCGGCAATGCGCGCCAATCATGACGTTGCGTTCGACCGAGATGGTCTTGAACATCGCCAGGTTCTGGAAGGTGCGGCCGATGCCCAGCCCCGCCATGTCGTGCGCGGGGGTGGCGGTGATGGACTTGCCCTGGTACAGGATGTCGCCTTCCTGGTACTGGTACAGGCGACTGAGGCAATTGAAAAGGGTGGTCTTGCCGGCACCATTCGGGCCGATCAGCCCGCAGATGCCGCCCTCTGGCACATCGAACGTGACCCCGTCAAGGGCCACGATGCCGCCGAATCGAACTGTGACGCCCCGCACGCTCAGCAGGGCCTGGCCGCTGTCAGTCATCCGTCTCCATCCAC
The DNA here is from genome assembly GCA_046304115.1 of Burkholderiales bacterium. Taxonomy (GTDB): domain Bacteria; phylum Pseudomonadota; class Gammaproteobacteria; order Burkholderiales; family Burkholderiaceae_E; genus UBA4615. The sequence goes on from JBKCEY010000176.1 coordinate 2,205, forward strand.
TCGTTGGTGCTGCCGTGTGTGTATTGGTGCTGCCGTCTGCGGCTCTGACGGCCTGCAACGACTGCGAGGTAGGCTTATAAACCGGAGCAGCGCACAAAAGCAAACGAAAACGGAATACCCCGTCCGTTCATCCGGTCGAATCGGGCGTCCATGCAGACGCCGCGGGCGGGTTGTTTCTGATCGCGACACACTGGCGGTATGACCTGCCCAAGCCATTGTCTGGTGTGAACGTGTCCGCGATCAGTCCTGGAGCCCCTGCCGGCACCGCCCTGTCCGGACT
>JBKCEY010000177.1:0-2022 GCA_046304115.1 Burkholderiales bacterium
GATAAAGCATCTCGTGGGCCTGGCGGGGATTGAGGGTGTCCGGGTCGATGGCCTCGATCGCCCGGCGCAGCGCCTGAGCAAGGAAATCCTCCTGCCCAGCAAGGGCGCTGGCCGAATCGCGCGTCGCCCCTGGGGCTGCCAGGCCATCGGTTTGCAGCATGGTCAGGTCACGGTCATCCAAGGCAGGGACGGTGTCATCAAGTGCAAAAAGATCCATCTGATCGATGCTTGCAACGCTGCCCGCCTCAAGCCTTCCGAGGAGGTCTGAAGCCCGTCGAACCAGCGCAGGCGGCAGGCCCGCCAGGCGTGCTACCTGCAGACCATAACTGCGACTCGCAGGCCCGGGTCGGACTTCATGCAGAAACGCGATTCCGCCGGCGTGCTCGGCGGCCGCCAGATGCACATTGCGTGCTGCGGCATGGCTCGCCGCCAACGCCGTCCATTCGAAGTAGTGCGTGGCAAAGAGCACCATGGCCCGGTTGTGCTGCAACAGGCGCTCGGCAATCGCATGCGCGAGTGCCAGTCCATCAAAGGTCGAGGTGCCACGCCCGATTTCATCCATGAGCACGAGTGACTGGGGCGTGCTTGCCGCGAGGATACTGGCCGCTTCGGTCATCTCCACCATGAAGGTGGACCGCCCGCCCGCCAGATCGTCCGAGGCCCCAATGCGCGTAAAGATGCGATCGACCGGTCCGATCTCGCAGGACTGGGCCGGCACAAAGCTGCCGCACAAGGCCAGCAGGGCAATCAGTGCCACCTGTCGCATGTAGGTCGACTTGCCGCCCATGTTGGGTCCGGTGACCAGCAGCATGCGTCGCTCGGGCGACAAGGTGCAGTCATTGGCGGTGAATCGCTCAACCTGACTCTCGACCACCGGATGGCGGCCGGCCATGATCGACAGTCCCGGCACGGGCAGCAGTCGTGGGCGCACCCATTGCCGATCGGCTGCAACTCGGGCGAAGGTATTGAGCACATCGAGTTCGGCCACCGCTGCGCCAAGCGCCTGCAAGGCACCCACCTGCGCAGCGAGGGCATCGAGCAGGCTCTCGTAGAGCACGCGCTCGCGCTGCAGGGCCCGCTCGCGGGCCGAGAGCGCACGGTCTTCAAATGACTTCAACTCGGGCGTGATGTAACGCTCTGCATTCTTGAGTGTTTGCCTGCGCCGATATTCGGTGGGCACGCGGCTGGCTTGCGCGTTGGTGATCTCGATGAAAAATCCATGTACCCCGTTGAACCCGACCTTGAGGTTGGGAATGCCGGTGCGCTCGCGCTCGCGGATCTCGAAGTCGGCCAGAAAGGCATCACAGCCCTGATCAAGCGCCCGGAGCTCATCGAGGTCGGCATCATGACCCGTGCCGATCACCCCGCCATCACGCACCAGGGCCGACGGCTCTGTCGCAAGGGTTCGGGTCAGCAGATCAAACAGGAGCGGGTCGGGTGAAAGTCGACGCAGGCAATCGCCAAAGACGGTATCGCCAATGACCGACTCTGCGAATACCGTTTGATCCAGGGCAAGGGGATCCCGATCGCGCTGTGCGCCATGCGTTGTCTGCGATGCGCTCTCCGGTGGGTTGAGGCCGGCCAGCCTCACCAGCAGACGACGAATCGGCGCCAGCGCCGGCAAGGCGTCACGAAGGGCAGCCAGTTCCCGAGGCCGGACCGTACGCAGCGCAATACGGGTACCGATACGCTCGAAATCCACACACAAGCCCAGGGCCTCGGCCAGCGCCTCATGAACCGGCAAGAGCCACTCGACGGCCTGATGCCGACGGGCGCATTCGATGGGCTGACGCAGCGGGTGTTGCAGCCACTGACGCATCAGCCGACTGCCGGCCGATGTGCGGCACTGATCCATGCGGGAGAGCAAGGTGGGAGCCGCATCACCCCGCAGGGTCTGAAGCAGTTCGAGGTTGCGACGCGCCGTGACATCGAGCGTGACCCAGTCGGGGCTGTGAAAGACCCGCAGATGCTGCAGATGCGTGGGCGCCTGACCTTGTGTACGCTCAACATAGAGCATCAGGG
>JBKCEY010000178.1:0-6371 GCA_046304115.1 Burkholderiales bacterium
CTCCAGGGCAGCCAATCAACAATCACCGGCGGGGTGTTCGCCAGAAAAGGCCAGACCTGTGCCTTGGCCTGCTGGCTCGCACACAGCATGCGCTGGGTGTTGATCACACCCTTGGGCGTGCCGGTAGAGCCCGAGGTGAAGAGGATCTTGGCGATGGTGTCGGGGCCGACCCGCGCAAAGGCTGCAGCCACGCGGGCGTCATCGGTGCGGGCGAGCAGGTCGGTGTAGCTGAGGGTGGAAGGCGGCGATACGGCAGCGCTGTGGCTCTGCTGAGCCGCGCTCTGCGCGCTTTGTGGGTTCTGCGCGGATGCTGCCGAAGGATCCTGCGCGGCCAGCGTCACGATGCGTGCCTCGTGCAGACCTTCAATCGCCTGCAAGGCCTTGGCATAGGCCGAGAGGCTGCCCACAGCGATCACACCCGGCGTGAGCAGCTCGATGATGCCGCACAGTTTGGCATGGTCGCTCGAGGCGAGCGAATAGGCCACCGACACCGGCGCAACCGGCACGCCCATCTGCTGCGCGGCCAGCATGAGCAAACCATGCTCGATGCCGTTGTCGGACAGAATCGCCAGCGGCCGCTCGGCCGAAAGGCCTGCATCGAGCATCCAGGTGGCAAGCGCCAGAACCTGCTGGTGCGCCTGCGCGTAGGTGACCGTGCGCCATTGCGGCGTGGCTGTTGCGCCTGGGCTGTTGGTCGTGCCAGCGACACGCTCGCTCAGAAACGGCGCATCCGGCGTGACTCGTGCCCAGTGCTCAAGCCACTCGCCCACGGCGCGGGCATGGGGCGCGAGCGGATCAGGCGACTCCAGCAGACGCGAGCCGTCGGGCAGCGGCGTGATCTGGATGCGTTGGGGGGCGAAGAGCCGCGCGGGGTTGCGTTGGGGCGGATTCATGGGCTCGGGGGGTCGATAAAAGAAACGGTGCAGGACAACCTCTAGCGAACGCACTCGATCGTCAGATCAAGCCCAAGGCATGGAGTAGGGATGTAAGTTGCGACTCGGGATAACCGCGATCAATCAGCTTGGTTGAAACCTCAGCCCAGTTCACGCTGCTCATGACGCAATCTCCAGTGACAAGGAGATGGGCGACTCGGTCTGAGCCTGTCTCTCGAAAAAGCCATGCGAGCAGCGCCGAGGCGTCGAGCACAACGTTCATCGGCAGCCCCAAGAGCAGGCTTTTTCAGTCTTTGCCATTTGAGTCAGCGCGACGCTCAGCAATCAATTCGTCGACAACCGACACGGACTTTTGCCTTGCACGCCATTTGCCCGGCTTCAGGACCGTAAGGTCTGGCCCAGGGGGCCCGCAACTGCTCAGGACATCCTCCTGAATGCGGCGCAATTGCGCCTTGCGTGTGGTGAGCCGGGCCGCGCCGTCGGAAAGATCCCAGATCACCGTGTCACCATCTCGGATGTCGAGGGCACGACGAATCTCGGCTGGGATGACAACTCGGCCGCCTTCTGACATTTTTTTGGGATACATCAAAGAATGGCGGGCTGACAGGTGTCTGTCATTTTAGACCGCCAACCCACGATGCGACATCATCACGGCTCGATGGCCGCTGTGAAGCAAAGTGGCGCGCCTGGCAGGAATCGAACCTGCGACCCTTGGCTTCGGAGGCCAATACTCTATCCACTGAGCTACAGGCGCGGAGCCCTGGATTGTAGCCTGCCCATCGGGGTTTGGCGGGGGCAAGCTGGGCCTTCGGGGGCAAATCGCTATAATCCCGCTCCTGTCTACATTCGATTGACTGCCTTTGGCCAGGGAGGCCCGCCGGCATGAGCAGCGAACACGAACCCTTCATCAAGACCCCCAAGCAGCTGATCACCGTCGTGGTGCTGTCGTTTGTGGTGCCCATCGTGATCATCATTGCGTTGGCCAATTACATGAACAAGTCCCTGCGAGACGGGGCGGGCTCCGAGGGTGGCAAGACCTCCATCGAGGCGCGCATCAAGCCGGTCGCGGGGTTTGAGCTCAAGGGCGCGGCAGGGTCCGCAGCCCTCAAGGACGGCGAGGCCGTGTACAACGCGCAGTGCGGGGCTTGCCACAACGTGGGCGCCGCGGGCGCTCCCAAGCTCGGCGACGCCGCAGGCTGGGCCGCGCGGATCAAGACGGGCTACGACGCCCTGCTCAACTCAGCCCTCAAGGGTAAGGGCGCCATGGCCGCGCAAGGCGGTGGCGATTACGAAGACCTCGAGATTGGTCGCGCCGTGGTCTACATGGCCAACAAGGCGGGCGCCAAGTTCGCTGAGCCCAAGGCCCCCGAGGCCAAGTAAGGCCAGCGCCCGGGTTGGGCGTCTTTGAATCAGGGCGGCTTCGGGCCGCCCTTTTCATTGCAGGTGCTGCGCCGATATTTCAAGGCGACGTTCAGGGTTTGACAATCGCCGGCAGATTACGGGCGCCATGCAGCACGCGTTCAATGCGCACGGTCTCTTCGATCACTCGAAAAAAGATCACATAGCGCCCCAGAGCGGCCATTCTCAAACCGGACGCAAGGTCTTCTCTGGCCACATAACCCATGGGCGAGAGCCCGATGCGGTCGCATTGCTCGACCAGCCTGGCGACAAAGCGGCGAGCGTTGGCTCGGCTGTCTTTTGCAATGTAATCACCGATGTCAAGCAGGTCCTGGCGTGACATCGGCGAGAAGACAACCTGTGCCATCAGGCAGCGCGCTTGCCCGAGGGGCGGCGGGACGACTTGGCCTTCTGCCCCGCTGCTGATTTCTGGGTCGCCTTGATTGGCGCCCCCGCAGCGGGTTCCGCATACCTTCTGTTGAGTTCTGCGAATACCTGATCCGCTGGCAGGGCGTCACCACTGTTGATTCCCTCGCGAATCGATGCCTGCAAATCGGCATTCAGCCTCTCGAGCATGGCCTCGTAAACGGACGGTGACAGAAGATAGGCCGCGGGCCGGTTGTGGTTGAGAACCGCCACAGGCTCTGATCCTGCCTGCTCGAGGACCGCAGACGGGCTGCGCTTGAGTTCAGTGATGCTGACCGAGCGGGTTGCCAGAAGGTGCTCCATGAGATACCCCGATATGAGACTGATTAAGCATCCAGAATAGCTCGATATTTTGGTCTTTTTTTAGGCCTCAAACAAGTGCGACCATTATCACGACGGGATGAAAAAAGCGTGTCGCTTATTTCCGTGCCCCCTATTTCTTGAGCATGCCCTTGAGTGCAGCGAGGCGTGCCTTGGCCGTCTCGGTGCTCGAGACCTTCGCAGGCGCATCCGCCTGCAGCTTCATTTCCGTCAGAAAGCGCGACGGCAGGCGCGTGGCCACGGTCTTGGCGCGCTTGCGCTGACGGCACCAGGTCAGGGTGAGCGAGCGCTGCGCGCGGGTGACGGCCACATACATCAGGCGGCGCTCTTCCTCGATGCGCTGCTCGGCCGCCGAAGCGCCGTGTGCCGCTGCTGGTGCAGCCCCACTGGCTGTTGCAGGCTTGGAATCTTCAGCCTCTTCCACCGGCGCATCGCCCGCATGTGGCATCAGCCCTTCCTCGCACCCCACCACAAACACATGCCCAAACTCCAGGCCTTTGGCTGCATGGACCGTCGACAGGCGCACGGCATCCTGATCGCCGTCGTTGCCATCAAGGCGCGACAACAAGGCGAGCGTCTGCGATAGATCGATCAGGGTCTTGCCGTCTTCCTCGCTGCGCTTGCTGATCCAGGTGACAAAGTCGGTCACGCTCTGCAGGCGATTGGCGGCCTGCTTCTCGTCGAGCGATCCGCGCAGATGATCCTCATAGCCGATCTCCTTGAGGATCTGCGCCAGCAACTCGCCCGCCGGCGCCTTGCGGGCATTCCAGGCTGTGCGGTTGATGTACTCGCCAAAGGTGCGCAGCGGCTCGAGCTGACGCGCTGAAAGCCGGCTCTCCAGGCCGGTCTCGAACACCGCGGCAAACATCGAGATCTTGCGCTCACCTGCGTATTCGCCGAGCGCCTGCAGGGTTTGGGGTCCCACGCCGCGGCGCGGTGTGGTGATCGCGCGAATGAACGCAGGATCATCATCGTCATTGCCGAGCAGGCGAATCCAGGCCATCAGATCGCGGATCTCGGCCCGCTCAAACCACGACTGCCCCCCCGAGAGCACGTAGGGCATGCGCTCCTTGCGCAGCATGAGCTCAAAGGCGCGCGCCTGATGATTGCCGCGATAGAGAATGGCGTAGTCGGCATATTTGGCGCGCCGCTCAAAGCGATGCGCCGCAATGCGCATCACCACCGATTCGGCCTCGGCCTCGTCGTCGTCCATGGGCAGCACCTGCACCTCATCGCCCGGGCCGAACTCCGACCACAGACGCTTGTCATGCAGCTTGGGGTTGTGGGTAATGAGCGCATTGGCGGCGGCCAGAATGTTGCCGCTCGAGCGATAGTTCTGCTCGAGCTTGATCACCTTGAGCTTGGGATAGTCCTCGCCCAGCCGGCGCAGATTCTCGAGCGTGGCGCCACGCCAGCCATAGATCGACTGGTCATCATCGCCCACTGCCGTAAAGGCTGCACGCGGGCCGACCAGCATGCGCAGCAGCGCGTACTGCGTGACATTGGTGTCCTGCACCTCATCAACCAGCAGGTAGCGCAAGCGGTTCTGCCACCGCTCGGCCACCTCGCGATGCTCGCGCAGCATCTGCAGCGGCAGGCCGATCAGATCATCAAAATCCACGGCCTGGTAGCCGCGCAATGTGGCGGTGTAGTCGCGATAGGTGCGAGCCACGCCATGTTCATCGGAGTTGCGCGCCTGGGCAGCGGCTTCATCGGGCGAGAGCCCTGCGTTTTTCCAGAGCGAGATCATCGACTGCACCGCGCGCGCCATCTTGCGATCGGTGGTTCCGGTGATCTGGGCCAGGATGGCCGCCGCGTCGTCGGAATCCAGAATCGAAAAAGACGGCTTGAGCCCCAGCGCTGCGCCGTCTTCGCGCAGCATGCGCACACCCAGCGCATGGAAGGTGCACACCAGCGGGCGATCGTTGCCAGGAAGCTTCACGGCCTGCTTGAGGCGCACATCCATCTCGGCTGCGGCCTTGTTGGTAAAGGTGATGGCCGCAATGGCGCGCGCACTGAAGCCGCTCTCGATCAGGTGCAGGATCTTGCGGGTGATCACGCGTGTCTTGCCGCTGCCCGCGCCGGCAATCACCAGGCAAGGGCCATCGAGGTAGCGAACCGCCTCCATCTGGGCGGGGTTCATCGGCATCGACATCAGTGATCGCAGTCCGGCAGGTGGCGCAGGGCCAGAGGAAAGTGGAAGTGGCCCATCAGATCTCCAGCGGATCGACCACCAGCTGCCAGCGCGCCGAGGTGCGAAGGCCGTGCAAGGCCTGAACCCAGGGCCCGAGCATCGCATGCAGGGCAGGCCGCGAGGCGCTCTCGATCAGCATCTGCAGGCGATGGTCGCCGCGCAACTGCGCCAGGGGCATCGGCACCGGATCGCACAGGATGATGCCCTCGGGCAGAGGGTCGATCAGCGCGCGCGCCTGCATCAGCAGGGTTTGGGCTGCCTCGAGCGTACGGGCCTGAGCCGTGAGCAGCGCCTGAAACATGAAGGGCGGCAGGCCCGTGGCCTCGCGCGCCTGCAGCTCCTGGGCTGCAAAACCCGCGTAATCGTGCACCTGCAGGGCCGCAAAGAGCGGATGCTCCGCAAAGCGGGTCTGTACCCACACCACCGCACCCGAGCGATGCCGACCGGCCCGGCCCGCCACCTGCATGAGGGTGGCAAACAGGCGCTCGGGCGCGCGAAAGTCGGCGGCATAGAGCGCCGCATCGGCATCGACCACCACCACCTGGGTCAGGCGCTCAAAGTCATGGCCTTTGGCCAGCATCTGCGTGCCCAGCAGGATGTCGACCTCACCCGCATGCGCCGCGGCCCTGAACGACGCCGCAGCACCCCGATGACGAGCCACATCCCGATCGAGACGCCCCACCCGGGCCGCAGGAAAGAGCTGCGCCAGATGCTCTTCGAGCCGCTGAGTGCCCTGCCCCAGGCCGGTCAGATCGACATTGCCACAATCCGGGCACATCCTGGGCACAGGCGACTCGGCCGCGCAGTGATGACACACCAACCGATAACGGGATGGACCCGAATCCCGCGCGGATTGGCGGGTGAGCGACGAACCCGCAATCGAGGCTGATCGTGAACGAGCGCTGAAAGAGGACTGCCGGCCGGACTCGCGGTGCATCACGCGCCAGGCATCGCAGTGCGGACACTGGCTGAGCCATCCACAGGCCGCGCAGGACAGCACCGGCGCGTAACCCCTGCGATTGAGAAAGACCAGAGTCTGTTCGCCACGCGCCAGGGCGGCACGCACCGCCTCGATCGCGGGCTCGGTCAGGCCATGCTCGGGGCTCTGCCGGGGCAGGCTCAGCACACGCACCTCGGGC
>JBKCEY010000179.1:0-10143 GCA_046304115.1 Burkholderiales bacterium
TGGGGGCCATCAGGCCGCCGCGGAAGTCGGCCCGATCGGCCTTTGGAAACCGCGGCAGTTCGGTGAACTCGAGATCGCCGAAGGTGCCATGCACCAGCACCCGATCCTGCAGGCGCGTGAGGGCAACCGTGCTCCGGATGCCATCAAGATCAAGTTCGATCTCGGTGGCACTCGTGCGCATCACAACCGCCCGATGGTCTTGTCCGACTGCATGAATCAGAAAACTGCCGTCGCGCTGCTGCACATAGGTGATGGCCAGATCGTGGACTGCATCACGCACGCCCTTGTCGCGATACACCACCTTTTGCGGCGGCATTTTGGAGTTGCGCCAGCCGCCCGGAACCCTGGCGAGCACCCGGGCTGCGCCGCGGCGCTGCGCTCGTGCATGCAGGGTGGCCGCCACCGCTGCCGTGAGTCGATCGGCGGGCAGAATCTCGCGCATCGGCGCGGGCTTGACCCGTTCGATGAAGTCGGTGGTGGTGTCGCCTGCGAGGAACTCCGGCGTTCGCAGCACCGAGACCAGAAAGTCGCGGTTGGAGGTAATGCCCTGAAGGCGAGTCTGCTCCAGCACCCGGGCGAGCTTGGCGGCGGCCTCGCGGCGCGTGGGTGCTTTGACGATCACCTTGGCAATCATCGGGTCGAATTCGATGGCAATCGCGCTGCCCGACTCGATGCCGGAATCAAACCGCACGCCAGGCCCCTGCGCCGGCGCCCAGACATCAACCGTGCCCGGCGTGGGCAGAAACTGGCGCGCCGGATTTTCGGCGCACAGACGGGCCTCGATGGCATGTCCGTCGATGCGCAGGTCGGCCTGGCCATAGCCCAGGGCCTCACCTTCAGCAATGCGCAACTGCTCGCGCACCAGATCCAGCCCGGTGATGGCCTCGGTCACAGGATGCTCCACCTGCAGGCGGGTATTCACCTCCAGAAAGAAGAATTCCTCGCCCGAGAGCAGGAACTCCACCGTGCCCGCCGAGTGATAGCGAATGGCCCGCACCGCGTCGAGCGCGGCCCGACCCATGCGCTCGCGCAATGCCGGGTTCAGGGCCGGCGAAGGGGCTTCTTCGATGATCTTCTGATGACGGCGCTGGATGGAGCACTCGCGCTCGAACAGGTGCACCAGATTGCCGTGCTGATCGCCGAGAACCTGAATCTCGACATGGCGAGACTTCGTGAGCCAGCGCTCAAGAAACACCGTACCGTTGCCAAAGGCGGCCTTGGCCTCACGACGCGCGCCCTCGATGGCCTGCGCCAGGCCCGCCGGCGACTCGACGATGCGCATGCCGCGTCCGCCACCCCCGCCCGCGGCCTTGATCAATACCGGATAGCCGATGCGCTCGGCCGCCGCGGTGGCATCCTCGCCCTCGACCAGTTCGTGGGCCTGCAGCGTCGGAACACCCACCTGCTGCATGAGGGTTTTGGCTGCGAGCTTGTCACCGATGCCGCGAATGGCTTCGGGCGAAGGCCCGACCCAGGTCAGACCCGCGTCGATCACGGCCTGTGCAAAGCCCGCATTCTCGGACAGAAATCCGTAGCCCGGATGCACAGCGTCGGCACCACTGCGCCGACAGGCGTCGATCACCTTGCCCACATCCAGATAGGTCTGGGCCGACGTGCGTCCGTGCAGGGCCACTGCCGTGTCGGCCTCGCGCACAAAGGGCGCATCGATATCGCCATCGGCATGGATGGCGACCGTGGACATGCCCATGGCATGGGCCGTTCTGAAAATACGCCGCGCGATTTCGCCCCGATTGGCAACCAGCAGGCGGCGAATCGGTTTCAGGCCGACGGTTGCCCCGTTTACATGCGCCATGTGCCGTACTCCTTGGTGCCCACCACGGCCTTGCTGTGGCAGGCGGACAGTGCGATGCCGATGACCGTGCGCGTATCGCGCGGATCGATCATCCCGTCATCCGAGATGCGTGAGGTGGCATACAGGCCCTTGGATCGTTCCTCGGCCCAATGCTCGACCACCGCCACCCGCTTGTCGTTGGCCGCTTCATCAAAGACCTCTCCGCGACGCTCGGTGGCGGCGCGCTGCACGATGGTCATGACACCCGCCATCTGCTTGGGGCCCATGACCGCGATCTTGGCGGTCGGCCAGATGAAGGTGAAGCGCGGCCCGAAGGCACGGCCACTCATGCCGTAGTTGCCGGCGCCATAGGAGGCCCCCACGATCACCGAGATATGCGGCACGGTGGAATTCGACACCGCATTGATCATCTTGGAGCCGTTCTTGGTGATGCCGTTCTGCTCGAAATCGGTGCCCACCAGAAACCCGGTGATGTTGTGCAAGAAGATGAGCGGCACATCGATCTGGTTGCACAGCTGAATGAACTGCGCAGCCTTTTCGGCCGACTCCGGAAAAAGAGCGCCGTTGTTGCCCAGAATGCCCACCGGAAATCCATGGACCGAAGCCCAGCCGGTCACGAGCGTGGGACCGTAGAGCGGCTTGAACTCCTCGAAACGCGAGCCATCGACGATGCGCGCGATCACCTCGCGAATATCGAAAGGTCGGCGCAGATCCTTCGAGACGATGCCCAGCAGCTCCTCGCTGTTGTAGAGCGGCTCATCAGCCGGCAGCGTGGGGCCCGGGCCCTGCTTGCGCCAGTTCAGATGTGCGACCACATCGCGACACATGCGGATCCCGTCCATCTCGTCTTCGGCCAGGTAATCGCCCAGACCCGAGATCGTGCAGTGCATCTGCGCACCGCCCAGACTCTCTTCATCGGCATCTTCGCCTGTGGCCATCTTGACGAGCGGCGGGCCACCCAGAAACACCTTGGACTGATTGCGGATGAAGATGTTGTAGTCGCTCATGCCCGGCTGATAGGCGCCCCCTGCAGTGGAGGCACCAAAAACCACCGAGATGGTCGGAATACGCAGCTTGGAGAGCTCGGTGATCTCGTAGAACAGACGCCCCGACTCGGCAAAGTGCTCGGTATCGCGACGCATGGCCTTTTCGGGATCGCCGTCGGCCTCACCGCGAAGATCAGCGCCCGCCGACTCCACGAACTGCACATAGGGCATGCGGTTTTCGCGGGCGATCTGCAGACCGCGCATGAGCTTCTTGGCATTGAAGGCATTGAAGGCGCCCGCACGCACCGAAGGATCGTGACCCAGGATCACGCACTCCACCCCCTCGATCACGCCAATACCCACCACAAAGCCCGAGCCGACCGTGAAGTTGGATCGCCAAGCGGCCAGCGGACTGATCTCGAGAAAAGGCGAGTCCGGGTCGAGCACCAGGGCAATGCGCTCGCGCAGCGGCATCTTGCCGCGTGCCCGCAGCCTTGCCATGGCCTCCTCGCCGCCACCGGCGGCCACTTCCTCGTGCAGCGCGTCGAGTTGCGCGAGGGTTTCGAGCATCTCGTCGCGATTGGCCGCGAACTGCTCCGAACGCAAGTCCAGGCTGGACTCGATGACTGGCATGAAAGGTCTCCGGAAAAATATTTTTCTGGGTACTGCGGGATTCTTGTGTGTTGGGACTGCGCGCGCTTGAGCCGGCCGTGCGGATGTGGCTCGCTGCGAATCGCTGGCCTCAGGTCACCATTGCCCTCTGAAAGGCCGGCCGCGCACTGATGCGATCCCAGTAGCGAGCAATGTTGGGCGTGAACACCTCTTCGATGCCCAGCTCGCGAGCGAGCACGAGCGCATAGGCCACCGCAATGTCGGCCACCGTGAAACGGCCTGCGCATAGATAGTCCTGATCGGCCAGGGCCGACTCCACACTGCGCATGCGGGCCAGAAACCACTTGCGGTAGTCACCGGCCACCTGCGGATTGCGCCGCTCGGGCGGCTCCAGCCGCTCGTAGCGCAGCACCAGCGTCTGGGGGAATGTGAAGGTGGCATCGCTGCGATGCAGCCAGTTGAGGTAGGCGCCGTACGCGGGTTCATCCGGACGCACCGCCAGCGGCGTGGGGCCATGGCGCTCGGCCAGGTACTGGCAGATGGCGGCGGATTCGGTGAGCACCGTGTCGCCATCCACCAGGCACGGAATGGTGCCCAGCGGATTGATCTGCAGATAGTCCTTGTGATGCACCCGCGGCGGAAACTTCATCGTGACCAGCTCGTGGTCGATGCCGAGCTCAAAGAGCGTCCAGAGGGCGCGCATGGAGCGCGCGCGGGTGCAGTGATAGAGGGTGGGTTTGCTCATGATCGCTTCAGGGCCGAGTCATCGCGCCAGGGCGAGAGCTGGTGGGCATAGACCTCGGGGCCCGCACGAAAGTGCGCGGCCTCTTCGAGGGTTTCGATAAAGGGCATGTCGGCCGGATAGAGCGCATCACCGCGTGGCCGAGGGCCCGACTTGGAGACATGCCCCCACAGCCGGTGGCCCACCACCTCTTCGGCCACCGCGACGGCCTCGATCAGCTTGTCGAGCTTGAAGCCGGTCTCGATCCCCATCTCGTGGCACAGATCGACCAGATCCTCGGTGGGTACGTGGCCTGCCGAGCGGCCATTGCCCGAATACGGGCAGCCGCCCATGCCGCCCAGACAGGTATCGAACTCGCGCACGCCGAGCTGCAGCGCCTCGTAATAACTCGCAATCGTGCTGCCCCGCTGGTTGTGCAGGTGCATGTGAAAGTCGGTGATCTGCGGCCAGCGCTCACGGATGGCGGTGATGGTTTCGCGCACGGCATGCGGCAGATTCCAGCCCATCGCCTCGAGGAATGACACCCGGGTGACCGTGATGCCGGCATCCTTCCAGGCCTGGATCATGCGTTCGAGCAGGGCCATACGCTGCTGCAGGCTGAAGGGGCCTTCAAAGTTGGAGCCAAAGGGATTGCCGATGCCGACCGAGGCCTCGGTGGCGCCCTTCTCTCGGGCGGCCTGCACCGTGGCCTGCAGGGCCTCGAGTTGCTGGGCCTGGCTGCGGTTGTAGTTGCGCCGCGCAAAGGTATCGCACAGCTCCACATTGGTCTGGGGCAACCGGTTGCGCTTGCGCACATCGATCTTCGGAAAGTACTTGTCGGCCCGGTCGTAGCCTGCCTTGTTGAACACCGCAGCGGTGTAGCGAATGCCTGGCCGGGGCACAAAGCGCTCGGCAATCTCCTCGATGCAGGCCATCTGAGGCGTCCACTTGGGATGGGCAAACGACCCGATAGAGATCACCTGGGCACCGGTCTCGCCCAGCGCATCGAGCAGGCGCAGCTTGGCCTCGACCGGGATCGAGGCACTCTCGATCTGCAGGCCCTCGCGCATGGTGTCGTCGGTAATGGTGACCGAGGTTGGAATCAGGCTCATGGTTGCGGTCCTGAGGATGGGTTCAGAGGCAGGAGGGCCGGAAAGCTTCTGACAGGCTGTGGCGGTTTGAAGGATCAATGAGCCGGCACGGAGGTCCGATGGCGCAGCACCTGTCCGGCACGCGCGCCAGTGAACTCGCCATCCAGGACGTTGACCTGGCCATTGACCAGGGTGGCCTTGTAGCCGCGGGCCCGCTGGATGTAGCGGATCGCGCCACCCGGCAGGTCGCTCACCACCTGAGGATGCAGCTCGGAGAGCCGCTCGTAGTCGATCAGGTTGATGTCGGCACGCAGCCCCGGCGCAATGCGACCCCGATCCTGCAAGCCGATCACGGCGGCCGGCGCACTCGTGATGCGGCGCACCGCCTCGGGCAGGCTGTACAGGCCCTTGGTCCGGGCCCAGTGCGAGAGGATGAACGTGGCCCAGCCCGAGTCCATGACCTGCGACACATGCGCGCCGGCATCGCCCAGGCCGGGCAGGCAATTGGGGCTGCTGATCAGATGGGCCAGGGCTTCCATGTCGGGGTTGAACATGCGCAACGTGAAAAGCTGACGGCCCTGGGTCTGCAGGGTCATGCGCATGAAGGTCTCGATCCAGTGCTCCCCCCGCGATGCAGCCATGGCCAGCAGCTGGCATTCGCTTCCCGCGGCATAGTCGGGCACCGGGCCGTCACCCAGATAGAACACGCGCTCAATGCTCGCGCCCAGGATGTTCGGAAAACCGAGATCCTTGGCTTCCTGGATGAGCACGGCGCGTTTGGCCTCATCCTGGACGGTGGCCCAGCGCTGCTCGAAGGGCATGGCCCGCAAGGCCTTCCAGGCTTCTCCCCGGGTGGCAATCGGCAGACTGGTCTGCAGCCCGAAGATCAGGCCCGAGCTGCGCACGAGCGCCAGACCCGTGATGTCACGGCCTGCGCACAGGGCTTCAAGATCGCTGCGCCGCTTGGCTGCCAGCGAGGCGTCGGGGCCGACGTTGTAGCTGAAGAGCACGCGACTGCCGTTGTCGGACATGGCGCGCAGCACCTCGAACTCGGCGCCCACCGCCTGCATCAGCCCTTTGCGGGGCGCAACCACACGGGCGATCTCGGCCAGCTCGATCGTGTCGGCGAAAGTACCCGGGATGGCACGGCCATCGGGCAGCTTGTGGGCCGCAAACCGGTTGGTCGAAAAACCCACGGCGCCGCGATCGATGGACTCGCCCACCAGACGCGCCATGGCGGCGCGCTCCTCGGGCGTAGCCTGCTCCTCGACCGCACGCTCGCCCATCACATAGAACCGCAAGGCACTGTGGCCCACCAGGCCGGCGATGTTGATGCCCGGCTGCAGGCGTTCGATGGCGTCGAGGTAGCCGCCATAGTCTTCCCAGTCCCAGGGCAGGCCCGAGAGAATCGCCTCGCGCGGGATGTCTTCCACCGTCTCCATCATGGCGGCCAGCAAGCCGCGATCCTGGGGTTTGCAGGGCGCAAACGTGACGCCGCAGTTGCCCAGCAGCGCGGTGGTCACGCCATGCCAGCTGATCGGCGTGCAGGCCGGATCCCAGCCGATCTGGGCATCGAGGTGGGTATGAATATCGACAAACCCCGGGGTGACCAGCAAACCGTCGGCGTCGAGTTCACGATGGCCCTTGCCGGGCACCGTGCCCACCTCGGTGATCGTGCTGCCATTGATGGCGATATCGCCGGAGAACACCTCAGCGCCGCTGCCGTCGGCAATGCGACCGCCCCGGATGACAAGATCGTGGGCCATGCGAGTCTCCCCTTGGGTGGGTGATTGAATTGTGTGCAGACATTCCGACGACCCGCCACGCTACTGCCGAGTCTGATACTGCCGGGTCTGAAAGTCTTACGAATGAGTTTAACCGAGACAGGGGTCGGGGTATTCTTGTTTGATTGCCGCGATTCTTGCGAGATCGCCTCACCCCAACGCCCCAGGGCCTGCCTGCCATGACCTACAGCCTGCTCGAGACCACCCTGCATCAAGGGGTGGCTGTTATCTGGATGAACCGACCGCAGATCCGCAACGCGCTCAGCGCCGCGCTGATTGCCGAACTGACCGATGCGGTGAGCGCTGCGTCGGAGGATCCCCTGGTGCGGGCCATTGTTCTCGCAGGTCATGGTCCCGCCTTTTGCGCAGGCGCGGATCTGAACTGGATGAAAGAGGCTTCGACCTACACACCGGCCCAGAACGAAGCCGATTCGGCCAAGCTCGCCGCCCTGCTGCGCTGCATTGCAGAATCCCCCAAGCCCACCGTCGCCCGGGTCCATGGACCGGCCTTTGCAGGCGGCATGGGGCTGGTGACCGCCTGCGACATCGCGGTGGCTGCCTTCGAGGCACGGTTCTGCCTGACTGAAGTTCGCATCGGTCTGATCCCGGCCATGATCAGTCCCTATGTGATCCGGGCGATGGGCGCGCGCAATGCCAGCCGGTATTTTCTGACTGCCGAGGTCTTCGAAGCATCGGATGCCTATCGCATGGGCGTGGTGCAGGAGATCGTGCCCGCCGAAGAACTCGACGCCACCGTCAATCGCCTGCTCGGGCTGCTGCTGCTGGGCGGGCCGCAATCCATGGCCGAAACCAAGCGGCTCATTCGCGATGTCACCGCCCGGCCGGTCGACGATGCACTGGCACTGGATACCGCGCAGCGCCTGGCGCGGATTCGTGCGAGCGACGAAGGCCGCGAGGGCATTGCGTCCTTCCTTGAAAAGCGAAAGCCCGCCTGGGTGCCGTCCGAAGGCTGACTCAGTCGCGCACGAAGGCCGTCACCAGAGGCTCATCGCCCACCTGACGGCTCCAGTGACCATGGACCGCAGGATCAAAAACTGCGCCCGCAGGCAGCACATCAGCCGAATAGAAGTGCTCGCCCGGGCCGAAGATGCGCGATGACCCGTCCTGCAGCCCGATCTCCATGCGGCCTTTCAGGACGAAAAGCCATTGCGGATGGCCCGTGCAATGAAAGCTGCTGCGAAACCCCACCGGGCTCTGGCGCAACTGCAGGCCACTGGCGGCTTGCCAGGGTGACAGGCGCGCCTGCGGCGTGCCCTCGGTCAGTGCGACCGGCTCGTCGCGAAATCGCGCGCGGCCATCGGTGTCGGTGAACAGCACGACGCGTGTGAATACCGGGATCTCGGTGCGCTCGGTCATGATGGCTGGCTCCTGTGCCTCATCGTGGGTGTGTCTGAGTGACGCGGGGTGCGGGTTGGCGGGGGTGCGGGTTGATTGCGGACCGGCAACACCTTCGATCGACCCGGGGAAGGCCGGTCGTCGCGTTATTCTCTGGTCATGTTCGAGAAAATCCTGATTGCCAATCGCGGTGAGATCGCCTGCCGGGTCGCCGCTACCGCCCGCCGCATGGGCATTCGCACCGTTGCTGTCTATTCCGATGCGGATGCACGCGCGCAGCATGTGCTGGCCTGCGACGAAGCCATTCGGTTGGGCCCGGCGCCGGCGCGTGAATCCTACCTGCTCGGTGAGGCCATCATCGCCGCCGCCCTTCGCTGCGGCGCGCAGGCCATTCATCCGGGTTACGGATTTCTGTCCGAAAACGATGCCTTCGCCCAGGCCTGCCTCGATGCGGGTCTGGTCTTCATCGGACCGCCGCCCTCAGCCATTCGGGCCATGGGACTGAAGGCCGAGTCCAAGCGATTGATGCAGGCCGCCGGTGTGCCCCTCATTCCGGGCTATCACGGCGCCAACCAGGATGACACCCTCCTGGCCGCCGAAGCCCAGCGGATCGGCCTGCCGCTGATCATCAAGGCCAGCGCCGGCGGCGGCGGCAAGGGCATGCGCATCGTGCGCGAGGCCTCGGAGTTCGACGCCATGCTGGCCTCCTGCCGGCGCGAAGCCAAGGCCAGTTTTGGCAACGAGGCCGTGCTGCTTGAGCGCTATGCCAGCAAGCCCCGGCACATCGAGATTCAGGTTTTTGCCGACACTCACGGCACCGTGGTGTCGCTCTTCGAGCGGGACTGCTCCGTGCAGCGGCGCCACCAGAAGGTGATCGAGGAGGCCCCGGCACCAGGCCTGTCGCCCGAGCGGCGCACTGCCATGGGCGAGGCGGCCGTGGCTGCGGCCCGCGCGGTGGGGTATGTGGGCGCGGGCACGGTCGAGTTCATCGTCGACGCCCGCGGTGACTTCTTCTTCATGGAGATGAACACGCGGCTGCAGGTCGAGCATCCGGTGACCGAGATGATCACCGGCCTGGATCTGGTGGAGTGGCAGCTGCGGGTGGCCAGCGGCGAACCTCTGCCCCTGCCCCCTGAGGGCCTGAGCATTCGGGGGCATGCCATCGAGGCCCGTGTCTATGCCGAATCGCCCGAGCGAGGGTTTCTGCCCTCAACCGGGCCGCTGTTGCACCTGCGCACGCCCGGTGCAGTCGCTTTTCGTGTGGGTGGCTCAGACCAGCCCGCCGCGGTTCGCATCGACTCCGGTGTGGCCCAGGGCGATGCCATCACACCGCATTACGATCCGATGATCGCCAAGCTCATTGTCTGGGGTGAAGACCGGGCGGCCGCGCTGCAGCGCATGCGCATCGCGCTGCACGACTGGGAGGTCGTCGGACCTTCAACCAACCTGGCCTTTCTGGGTCGACTGATGCGCTGCGCATCGTTCGTGAACGCCGACCTCGATACCGCCCTGATCGAGCGTGAGCAGCAGGCGCTGGCCGCACCCGACGATGTCCCCGATGCCGAGGTACTGGCCGTGGCCGCCGCCGCCGTGCTGGTCAGGGAATCCGCAGCCGACGCCCTGAATGCCGCACCGGCCGAGCCCCAGCCCGCCGACCCCTGGGCTGTCGCCGACGGATTCCGGCTGTCCGGACCCGCCGCGCGCCGGATTCGGCTGGCGCACGGTGAGACCGTGCTGGGCCTTCGCGTTCAGCCCGCGCGGGCGGGCCTGGCTGCTGGAT
>JBKCEY010000180.1:0-17867 GCA_046304115.1 Burkholderiales bacterium
GCCGGGTGCCGGCGCTCCCGATTCCCGTCCGCCTGCCCGTCGTGGTCGCAAGCCGGGCGAAGGTGTCCCGACCGAGAGCAAGGGGCAATAAGGAACTGCCATGCTGCAACCCTCACGTCGCAAATACCGCAAGGAACAGAAGGGCCGCAACAAGGGTATCGCTACCCGCGGCACTGCTGTGTCCTTTGGTGAATTCGGCCTCAAGGCCGTTGGCCGCGGCCGTCTGACCGCCCGCCAGATCGAAGCTGCCCGTCGGGCCATGACCCGCCCTATCAAGCGGGGTGGCCGGATCTGGATCCGTATTTTCCCGGACAAGCCCATCTCGCAAAAACCCGCCGAAGTCCGGATGGGTAACGGCAAGGGCAACCCCGAGTACTACGTGGCCGAGATCCAGCCGGGCAAGGTCCTGTACGAAATGGACGGTGTGGCCGAAAGCCTTGCTCGCGAGGCCTTTGCCCTCGCGGCTGCCAAGCTGCCCATCGCCACCACGTTCGTCGCCCGGCACGTTGGTGCCTGAACGGAAGGAATCCCATGAAGGCCAATGAACTGCGAACCAAGGGCAACGAAGAGCTCACCAAGGAACTGACCGAGCTCATGCGGGCCCATTTCTCGCTGCGTATGCAGATCGCCACCCAGCAGCTCAACAGCACGGCTCAATTGCGCAAGGTGCGGCGTGACATCGCCCGCGTGAAGACCGTGATCAACGAGAAGGCGAACGCCCAATGAACACCGCTACTCACGACGCGGCGGCCGACACCAAAGCCGAACGCACCCTGACCGGACGTGTCGTCAGCAACAAGATGCAAAAGACCGTCACTGTGCTCATCGAGCGCAAGGTCAAGCATCCGCTGTATGGCAAGTACGTGACCCGCTCCACCCGGTATCACGTCCATACCGAGGACGCGCTCAACGAAGGCGATCTGGTCGAGATCAAGGAATGCCGTCCGATGTCGCGGACCAAGGCCTGGCGTGTAGTTCGCCTGGTCGAGGCCAGCCGCGCGGTCTGACGTGTCAAGCGCGCAGAATGATTCTGCCGCTTGACAAGCTTTAATCAATCACGCTATATTCGCGGTCTTTCGCTTTTTCGGACAGGCAGTCCTCGCAGGCATCAGCCTGCAGTGTCCGGGCCGCGACCTTTCAACCCGCTCCACGGGACCAAGACTGACCGCATCGGCACGATGCACCGAACCAACGGCCTTCCGTTGGATCAAGCATCGGGCCAGGCGGATCAAGTTGGGAGTACGTCATGATTCAGATGCAGTCGACGCTGGACGTCGCCGATAACACCGGCGCCCGTTCGGTGATGTGTATCAAGGTGCTTGGCGGTTCCAAGCGCCGCTATGCCGGAATTGGCGACATCATCAAGGTGTCCGTCAAGGAGGCGCAGCCGCGCGGACGCGTCAAGAAAGGCGAGATCTACAACGCCGTGGTGGTCCGTACCGCCAAGGGTGTTCGTCGCCAGGATGGCTCGCTCGTCAAGTTTGACGCCAATGCCGCCGTCCTCCTCAACGCCAAGCTCGAGCCGATCGGCACGCGCATCTTCGGACCGGTCACCCGCGAACTGCGGACCGAGAAGTTCATGAAGATCGTGTCGCTGGCGCCCGAGGTCCTGTAAGGAGCGCGCCATGCAAAAAATCCGCAAAGGCGACGAAGTCGTCGTGATCACGGGTCGCGACAAGGGCAAGCGGGGTACCGTCACTGCCCGGGTCGATGACCGTCACCTGCTCGTCGATGGCATCAACCAGGTCAAGAAGCACACCCGGCCCAACCCCATGAAGGGAACGACCGGTGGCATCGTCGACAAGACCATGCCGATCGACCAATCCAACCTGATGCTCCTCAACCCTGCCACCGGCAAGGGCGATCGCGTCGGAACCAAGGTGCTCGAAGACGGCACCAAGGTTCGCGTGTTCCGCTCCAACGGTGAACAGGTCAAGGCCTGACGGCCCCTGCCCAGGAAGACACCGCAATGGCGCGTCTGCAACAAACCTACCGCGAAAAGATCGTCCCCGATCTGATGGCCAAGTTTGGCTACACCTCGGTGATGCAGGTTCCCCGCATCACCAAGATCACGCTCAACATGGGCGTGGGTGAGGCCATCTCCGACAAGAAGCTGATCGAAGCTGCCACGGGCGATCTCAACAAGATCGCCGGTCAGAGGCCGGTCACCACCAAGGCCCGACAGGCTATCGCTGGCTTCAAGATCCGTCAGGGCTACCCGATCGGCTGCATGGTCACCCTGCGGGGTGTGCGCATGTATGAATTCCTCGACCGTCTGGTCACCGTGGCGCTGCCGCGTGTGCGTGACTTCCGCGGAATTCCGGGCAAGGCCTTCGATGGCCGCGGCAATTACAACCTCGGCGTGAAAGAGCAGATCATTTTCCCCGAGATCGAATACGACAAGGTCGACAAGGTGCGCGGGCTGAATATCAGCATCACCACCACCGCCAAATCCGACGACGAAGCCAAGGCGCTGCTCACGGCCTTCCGCTTCCCGTTCCGTAACTGAAGGATTGCACCGTGGCCAAGACTTCCCTCATCGAGCGTGAAAAAAAGCGCGAGCGCCTGGTTGCCAAATACGCTGCACGGCGCACCGAGCTCAACGCGATCATCAACGACCAGTCCCGGTCCGAAGAGGAGCGCTACCAGGCGCGCCTCAAACTTCAGCAGCTGCCGCGCAACAGCAATCCCACGCGTCTGCGCAACCGCTGCGAACTGACCGGCCGTCCTCGCGGAACCTTCCGCAAGTTTGGTCTGGCCCGCAACAAGCTGCGCGAAATCGCCATGCGCGGGGAAATCCCGGGCATGACCAAGGCGAGCTGGTAAGGAAGGAATGACATCATGAGCATGAGCGACCCGATCGCCGACATGTTCACGCGCATCCGCAACGCGCAGCGCGTCGACAAGCAGTCCGTATCCATGCCGTCATCCAAGCTGAAGGTCGCCATCGCGGCCGTCCTCAAGGATGAGGGTTACATCGACAGTTACCAGGTCAATGGCAACGACGGCAAGCCGCAGCTTGAGCTTCAGCTCAAGTACTACGCCGGCCGCCCTGTCATCGAGCGCCTCGAGCGCGTCTCGCGTCCTGGCCTGCGCATCTACAAGGGCAAGCATGATCTGCCCCAGGTGCTCAATGGCCTTGGCGTGACCATCGTCACCACGTCCAAGGGCGTCATGACCGACCGCCGCGCACGCCAGACTGGCCTGGGCGGCGAGGTCATCGGCTACGTCGCATAAGGAGAGCCCAGCATGTCACGCGTAGCACGCATGCCCGTGGCCGTTCCCGGCGGAGTCGACATCTCCATGGGCAATGGCACCATCACCGTCAAGGGACCCCAGGGCACCCTGACCCAGTCGGTCAATCCGCTGGTTACCATCACCCGTGAAGGGGCCGAACTCAAGTTCGCCGCTTCCGACGAGTCGCGTGAAGCCCGCGCCATGAGCGGCACCTACCGCGCTCTGGTGGCCAATATGGTCCACGGCGCAAGCAAGGGCTTCGAGCGCAAGCTCAACCTGGTCGGCGTGGGATACCGCGCTCAGGCTCAGGGCGCTTCGCTCAATCTCTCGCTGGGATTCTCGCATCCGGTCGTGCATGTCATGCCCGACGGAGTCAAGTGCGAGACCCCCACGCAAACCGAGATTCTCATCAAGGGCGCCGACAAGCAGAAAGTCGGTCAGGTTGCCGCCGAGGTGCGTGCATACAAGTCCCCCGAGCCCTACAAGGGCAAGGGTGTGCGGTATGCCGACGAGGTGGTGATCATCAAGGAAACCAAGAAGAAATAACCGGTCGCAGGACGAACATGGACAAGAAGCAATCCCGTCTGCGCCGCTCCCTGCAGACGCGCCACAAGATCGCCGAGTTGCGAGTGGACCGTCTCACGGTTTATCGCAGCAATCAGCATATCTACGCCAACATCATTGCCGCCTCGGGCGACAAGGTGCTGGTCTCGGCCTCCACCGCAGAGACCGAAGTGCGTGCCCAGCTTGCCGGCAAACCCGGCTTGGGCGGCAACACTTCGGCCGCTGCCCTGGTGGGCAAGCGCCTCGCCGAAAAGGCTCTGGCCGCGGGCATTCAGTCCGTAGCCTTCGACCGCGCGGGTTACCGCTTCCACGGGCGTGTCAAGACGCTCGCGGATGCCGCCCGCGAGGCCGGCCTCAAGTTCTGACGCGCCAGACAAAGGAATCCGCATGGCTAAGATCCAGGCACGTGTCGGCGCCGAGCAGCGCGACGACGGACTCAAAGAAAAGATGATTGCGGTCAACCGCGTCACCAAGGTGGTCAAGGGCGGCCGGATTCTCGGTTTTGCCGCCCTCACAGTGGTGGGCGATGGCGACGGCCGCATTGGCATGGGCAAGGGCAAGTCCCGCGAGGTACCCGTGGCCGTGCAAAAGGCCATGGACGAGGCCCGTCGCAAGATGGTTCGCGTCTCGCTTCGCAACGGTACCGTGCAGCACGCGCTTGAAGGTCGTCACGGCGCCGCCCGTGTCTTCATCGCGCCCGCCGCTGAAGGTACCGGAATCATTGCCGGTGGCCCGATGCGTGCCATCTTTGAAGTGATGGGTGTCACCAACGTTGTGGCCAAGAGCCACGGCTCGACCAATCCCTACAACATGGTCCGCGCCACCCTGAACGCCTTCTCCCATATGAGCACGCCGTCCGAAATTGCGGCCAAGCGTGGCAAGACCGTCGAGGAGATCCTGGGCTGAGCCCGGGATGCACGCCATGAGCAAGAAGACCCTGAAGGTCACCCTGGTCCGCAGTCCGGTTGGCACGCGTGGTTCCCATCGCGCGACCGTACTCGGCCTGGGCCTCAAGAAAATCAACCAGACCCGCGAACTCGAAGACACCCCGGCAGTGCGCGGCATGATCACCAAGGTGTCCTACCTGGTGAAGGTCGAGGGCTGACATGAAACTCAACACCCTGTCGCCCGCTGAGGGCAGCAAGCACCCGGCCAAGCGCGTCGGTCGTGGCATTGGCTCCGGCCTGGGCAAGACGGCCGGTCGTGGTCACAAGGGCCAGAAATCGCGTTCGGGCGGCTTTCACAAGGTCGGCTTCGAGGGCGGTCAGATGCCTCTGCAGCGCCGCCTGCCCCAGCGCGGTTTCAAGTCGCTGGCGGCCGGCACGGTCGCCGAGGTACGTCTGTCCGATCTCCAGAAGCTGGCTGCCGATGACATCGATCTGCTGACCCTCAAGGCGGCGGGCGTGGTCTCCCAGTTGTCGCTCTCCGCCCGGGTCATTCTGTCGGGCAGCCTGGAGCGCAAGGTCAACCTGCGTGGCCTCACAGTCACCAAGGGTGCCCGTGCGGCCATCGAGGCTGCCGGCGGCAGCATCGCCTGAACCCCTGACACCGAGCCTACCGAACCGTGTCGACCCCCGCAGCCCGCATCAAGCAATCCGGAAAGTACGGCGACCTCAAACGTCGCCTGATTTTCCTGTTGCTCGCGCTCGTGGTCTATCGGATCGGCGCGCACATTCCGGTGCCGGGCATCGACCCCAACGCACTGTCCGACCTGTTCAAGCAGCAGTCGGGAGGCGTCCTGGGGTTGTTCAACCTCTTTTCAGGTGGTGCGCTGTCTCGCTTCACCGTGTTCGCTCTGGGGATCATGCCGTACATCTCGGCATCGATCATCATGCAGCTCCTCACGGTCGTGATGCCTCAGCTCGAGGCCATCAAGAAAGAAGGCGAAGCTGGCCGGCGCAAGATCACGCAATACACCCGCTGGTTCACCCTGGTGCTGGCCACCTTCCAGGCCTTCGGGATCAGCATTGCGCTGGAGGCCCAGCCTGGTCTGGTCATTGATCCCGGGCTCATGTTCCAGTTCACCGCTGCCGTGTCGCTCGTGACCGGCACCATGTTCCTGATGTGGCTGGGTGAGCAGATCACCGAGCGCGGCCTGGGCAACGGCATCTCGATCATCATCTTTGCGGGCATCGCAGCCGGCCTGCCGGGCGCCATCGCCGGCATGGGCGAGCTGGTGCGCAATGGCTCCATGAGCCCCTTCGTGGCTCTGGTCATTGTGGCTCTGGTTGTTCTCGTCACCGCCTTCGTGGTGTTCGTCGAGCGGGGTCAGCGCCGGATCACCATCAACTACGCCAAGCGGCAGGTGGGCAACAAGATCTACGGCGGACAGAGCTCCTACCTCCCGCTCAAGCTCAACATGTCGGGCGTGATCCCGCCGATTTTCGCCTCCTCGATCATCCTGTTTCCGGCAACCGCAGCCCAGTGGTTCACTTCGGGTGATTCCGAGAGCGTGGTCATTCGCTTCATCAAGGATCTCGCGGCCACACTGTCGCCGGGGCAGCCGGTCTACATTGCGCTCTACGCGGTTGCGATCGTCTTCTTCTGCTTTTTTTACACCGCGCTTGTCTTCAACAGCCGCGAGACCGCCGACAACCTCAAGAAAAGCGGTGCGTTCGTGCCGGGTATCCGCCCGGGTGAGCAGACCGCCCGCTATGTCGACAAGATCCTCATGCGCCTCACGCTGGCGGGTGCCATCTACATCACGCTGGTGTGCCTGCTGCCCGAGTTTCTGGTGTTGCGCTGGAACGTGCCGTTTTACTTCGGTGGAACCTCGCTGCTGATCATTGTGGTGGTCACCATGGACTTCATGGCCCAGGTTCAGGCGTACCTCATGTCTCACCAGTACGAGAGCCTGCTCAAGAAAACCAGTTTCAAGGGCATGGGCACGCCCACTCGCTGAAGGACGGAACAAGACGGATGGCCAAAGACGATGTGATCCAGATGCAGGGCGAGGTTCTTGAGAACCTGCCCAACGCCACCTTCCGAGTGAAGCTGGAAAACGGTCACGTCGTGCTGGGTCATATCTCCGGAAAGATGCGGATGCACTACATCCGCATCCTGCCGGGGGACAAGGTCACGGTAGAACTCACGCCCTACGACCTGTCACGGGCACGCATCGTCTTCAGGGCGAAGTGACCGACAGGACTGATGGCAATGAACATGGTTGATGGCGTGCCGAGCGCACGCAGGGGAAAGCAATGAAGGTACTGGCTAGCGTCAAGAAGATCTGCCGCAAGTGCAAGATCATCAAGCGTAATGGAGTGGTTCGGGTGATCTGCGCCGATCCGCGTCACAAGCAGCGTCAAGGCTGAAGAGGAATCGCATGGCACGTATTGCGGGTATCAATATCCCGGACCGTCAGCACACCGAAATCGGTCTGACGGCTATTTTTGGCATTGGCCGCCCTCGCGCCCGCGCGATCTGCGAAGCCGCCGGTGTGCCCCTGACCAAGAAGGTCAAGGATCTCACCGACGCCGAGCTCGAGCGACTGCGCGACCAGATCAATCGCTTCACGATCGAGGGTGACCTGCGTCGTGAAGTGACCATGTCGATCAAGCGCTTGATGGACTTGGGCTGCTACCGAGGCGTTCGGCATCGCCGCGGCCTGCCGCTGCGTGGTCAGCGTACCCGGACCAATGCACGCACCCGCAAGGGTCCGCGCAAGGCCGGTATCGCTCTCAAGAAATAACACCGAACTCACGGAACACCCATGGCCACACAGAAATCCGGCAGCCAAGGCAGCCGAGTGCGCAAGAAGGTCAAGAAGAACGTCTCGGACGGCATCGCCCACGTTCACGCTTCCTTCAACAACACCATCATCACCATCACCGATCGCCAGGGCAACGCGTTGTCATGGGCGTCGTCGGGCGGTGCTGGCTTCAAGGGCTCACGCAAGTCCACGCCGTTTGCAGCCCAGGTGGCTGCCGAAACGGCCGGTCGCGTGGCTCAGGAGCAAGGCATTCGCAACCTCGACGTGCGCATCAAGGGCCCGGGCCCGGGTCGCGAGTCGTCGGTGCGTGCGCTCAACGCGCTGGGCATCAAGATCCTCTCGATCTCCGATGTCACGCCGGTTCCTCACAACGGTTGCCGCCCGCCCAAAAAGCGTCGCATCTGACCGTCGTCGGTTTTCGTTTCAAGCCCACTGTCTGCGCCTTCGGCAAGCCCGTCTTGCCGTCGCGCTGCGCAGACTAACCGCAGCTTCGGCTGCGTATCTCAGGAAGACTTCAAGTGGCACGCTATACCGGACCAAAAGCCAAACTGTCCCGTCGCGAAGGGACTGACCTCTTTCTCAAGAGCGCCCGTCGCTCGCTTGCAGACAAATGCAAGCTCGACACCAAGCCGGGCCAGCATGGCCGCACCTCGGGCGCCCGCACCTCCGACTACGGCCTGCAGCTTCGCGAGAAGCAGAAGGTCAAGCGCATGTATGGCGTGCTTGAGCGCCAGTTCCGTCGTTATTTTGCCGAGGCCGAGCGCCGCCGTGGCAATACCGGCTCCAACCTGCTGGCCCTGCTCGAGTGCCGCCTCGACAACGTCGTCTATCGCATGGGTCTTGCATCCACTCGTGCCGAAGCCCGGCAGCTGGTGAGTCACAAGGCCATCAGCGTCAACGGCGCCACCATGAACATTCCTTCGGCGCAGATTCGCCCGAACGATGTGGTCTCGGTGCGTGAGAAGTCCCGCAAGCAGACCCGGATCCAGGACTCGCTCAGCCTTGCCGAGCAAAGCGGCTATCCCTCCTGGGTCTCTGTCGACAAGACCAAGATGGAAGGCGTGTTCAAGGCGGTGCCCGAGCGCTCTGACCTGACCGCCGACATCAACGAAAGCCTGATCGTCGAGTTGTACTCGCGCTAATCAAGGGAATCCCATCCATGCAGAATGCCCTGCTGAAGCCCCGTATCGTCGAGGTTGAGCAACTCGGTCCTTCGCACGCCCGTGTGGTCATGGAGCCGTTTGAGCGCGGTTTCGGACATACGCTGGGCAATGCCCTGCGCCGTGTGCTGCTCTCCTCGATGGCGGGCTATGCCCCCACCGAAGTCCAGATCTCGGGTGTCGTGCACGAGTACTCCACCATCGATGGACTGCGTGAAGACGTGGTCGACCTGCTCCTGAACCTCAAGGGCGTGGTTTTCAAGCTGCACCAGCGCGATGACGTGTTTCTCACGCTGCGCAAGGAAACCCCCGGGCCCGTGCTTGCGTCCGACATCGAGCTGCCGCACGACGTCGAACTGGTCAATGCTGATCATGTCATCGGCAACCTGACCCAGGGTGGCAAGCTCGACATGCAGATCAAGGTCGAGAAGGGCCGTGGTTATGTGCCGGGCACCCTGCGCAGCCTCGCCGACTCCAAGACCATTGGCCGGATCGTGCTCGATGCCTCCTTCTCGCCGGTGCGTCGCGTGAGCTACGCCGTTGAGAGCGCCCGCGTCGAAAACCGCACCGACCTCGACAAGCTGCTCATCGATGTCGAGACCAACGGCGTCATCTCACCCGAGGAAGCGGTTCGCCAGTCGGCCCGCATCCTGGTGGAGCAGCTCTCGGTGTTTGCTGCGCTTGAGGGCCACGAGACTCCGGCCGATCTGGTCGGCGCGAGCACCTCGGGCGCGCTGGCTGTCGGCTCGGGCCGTGCGCCGCAGATCGATCCGGTGCTGATGCGCCCGGTCGATGACCTCGAGCTCACGGTTCGTTCGGCCAACTGCCTGAAGGCCGAGAACATCTTCTACATCGGCGATCTCATCCAGCGCACCGAAAACGAGCTGCTCAAGACTCCCAATCTGGGTCGAAAGTCGCTCAACGAGATCAAGGAAGTGCTGGCTTCACGCGGCCTGACGCTCGGCATGCGTCTCGAGAACTGGCCCCCGGCGGGCCTTGAGCGTCCCTGACGCGCCCGTCACCAAGGAAACATCACCATGCGTCACCGTCACGGACTTCGCAAACTCAACCGCACCAGCTCGCACCGCGAGGCGATGCTGCGCAACATGACCAACTCGCTGCTGCGCCACGAGGTGATCAAGACCACGCTGCCCAAGGCCAAGGAATTGCGTCGGGTGGTCGAGCCGATCATCACGCTGGGCAAGAAGCCTTCGCTGGCCAACCGTCGCCTCGCCTTCGATCGCCTGCGCGATCGCGACATGGTCGTCAAGATCTTCAATGAACTCGGCCCGCGCTATGCCACCCGCAACGGCGGCTACCTGCGCATCCTGAAGTTCGGCTTCCGCGTGGGCGACAACGCTCCCATGGCTGTGGTCGAACTGCTGGATCGCCCCGAGCAGCCCGAGGGTGCAACCGAGGCCGCAGCAAGCTGATTGCCCGCGAGACCCGGGTATCCATGACCACGGCGCCCACGGGCGCCGTGTGTCTTTGGGGCCGATCGCCCAGGATCTGGGGCCGATCGCTCGGATCTGGGGCCGATCGCCAGAAAGCCGCCTGTCAAACACCGTGCTGAGCCGCCCATTGCCTGCTGACCGATGACTGCGCACTCATTGCCCGATACAGCGGGCCAAGCCCATGCGGATGATGTTCTGCAGGTTGAGGGTCTTGCCAAGGCCTTTGGGGAGCATCGCGCGGTTGACCATCTGTCATTTGCGGTCCATCGGGGCGAGTGCTTCGGACTGCTGGGCCCCAACGGTGCCGGCAAGAGTACGACCCTCAAGCTGTGCCTCGGTTTGATGCAGCCCGACGCAGGTCATATCTGCCTGCTGGGCGAACCGGTCCCGGGTCGTGCGCGCGAGGCCCGCATGCGGGTGGGCGTTGTGCCACAAAACGATCCACTCGACCCCGACTTCACGGTCGCCGAGAACCTGCTGGTGTTCGGTCGCTACTTCGGGCAGTCCGATGCACTCACGCGCAGCCGCATTCCTGATCTGCTCGACTTTGCGCAGCTCACGCCCAAGCGCGATGCCCGCATTCAAACCCTCTCGGGTGGCATGAAGCGGCGCCTCACCATGGCGCGCGCGCTGATCAACGACCCGCAGGTGCTGGTGCTCGATGAGCCCACCACCGGACTGGACCCCCAGGCCCGTCACCTGATCTGGGAGCGACTCAAGCGGCTGCTCGTATTGGGCAAGACCATCATCCTCACCACGCATTTCATGGACGAGGCCGAAAGACTCTGCGATCGCATGCTGATCGTCGATCACGGTCGTGCGATCGCACTGGATACGCCTGCCGGTCTGATTGGCCGCGAGATCGAGCCCCATGTCATTGAAGTGCATGGACCCGGGCGCGCAGCATGGGCCGAGCAGGCGCGTGGTGCCTGCGATCGGCAGGAGACCGTGGGCGAGACCACCTTTGCCTATTGCCGCGACCCTGCGGCAGTGCTCCAGTCGCTGCAAGCGCAGTCCCAGCTGCGCGTGCTGCACCGGCCTGCCAACCTCGAGGATGTCTTTCTCAAGCTCACCGGACGGGATCTGCGCGAATGAGCCAACCCTTACGCCTCGCACCGCCCCGTCTGAGCCTGCGTCTGATTCCGGTGCTGCGTCGCCATGTGCTGGTCTGGCGCAAGTTGGCGCTTCCCAGCCTGCTCGCCAATGTGGCCGATCCTCTGATCACGCTGGTGGCCTTTGGCTACGGGCTGGGTGCATTGCTGCGCGAGATCGATGGCGTGCCCTATGTCACCTTTCTGGCGGGCGGCGCGGTCTGCATGAGCACCATGCTCGCTGCGAGTTTCGAGTCGCTCTACTCGGCCTACTCGCGCATGAATGTGCAGCGGACCTGGGAGTCGCTGCTGCACGCACCGCTCAACCTCGATGATGTGCTCGCCGCCGAATGGCTCTGGGCCGCGCTCAAAGGCTGCATCTCGGGCGTGGCGATCGTGCTCGTTGCGGTGTTGCTCGATATTTCGAGGGCCCCCACGCTGCTCGCGCTAGCCCCCGTGATTCTGCTCACCGGCCTTGCGTTTTCGGCTATTGGCCTGTGTTTCAACGCCTTGGCCAACGGCTACGATTTCTTTGCGTATTACTTCACGCTCGCGCTCACCCCCATGACGTTTCTGTCCGGGGTGTACTTTCCGATTCATCAGTTGCCCGCCTGGTTGCAGCCGGTGTGCGAGTGGCTGCCGCTGACCGCCGCAGTCCAGCTCGCGCGCCCGTTGGTGCTGGGTCAGTGGCCCACCGAAGTCTTCGCTCCGGTTGCTGTGCTGGTGGCCTATGCGCTGGCGGGATTCTGGCTGGCAACAATCCTCACCCGCCGCCGCTTCGCGCACTGATCCGTCAGCACTGGTCCGCGCGCACGAAGCCCGAACCGTTCAGCCCTCGCGCAGCCAGCGCGCCGCGTCCAGCGCAAAGTAGGTCAGTACACCGTCAGCCCCCGCCCGCTTCATGGCCAGCAGGGCCTCGAGGGCCACCGCGCGCTCGTCAAGCCAGCCATTCGCACCGGCCGCCTTGATCATCGCGTACTCGCCGCTCACCTGATAGACGAAGGTCGGCACCCGGAAGGTGTCCTTCACGCGGCGCACGATGTCCAGATAGGGCAGGCCGGGTTTGACCATCACCATGTCGGCACCCTCCTGCAGATCGAGTGCCACCTCGCGCAGGGCTTCGTCGCTGTTGGCCGGATCCATCTGGTAGGTCTTCTTGTCGCTCTTGCCCAGATTCTTGGCCGAACCCACCGCATCCCTGAACGGGCCATAAAAACCCGAGGCGTACTTGGCCGAATAGGCCATGATCTTCGTGTGGATGTGGCCTGCATCCTCAAGCGCACGGCGAATCGAGCCGATGCGACCATCCATCATGTCGGAGGGGGCCACGATATCCACCCCCGCCTGCGCCTGCACCAGCGCCTGATCGCGAAGAATCGCGCTGGTCACATCATTGATGACATAGCCCTGATCATCGATCACGCCATCCTGACCATGGCTCGTATAGGGGTCGAGCGCCACATCCGTCAGCACCCCCAATTCCGGAAAGCGTTGCTTGACTGCCTGGACAACCCGAGGCACCAGACCATCGGGGCGTGTGGCCTCACGGCCATCAGGCGTCTTGAGTGAGGGATCGATCACCGGAAAGATGGCCAGCACCGGCACGCCCAGCTTTACGCACTGCTCGGCCGTGCGCAGCAGGGCGTCAACCCCCTGCCGCTCCACGCCCGGCATGGAGGGAACCGCCTGGTTGGGTT
This sequence comes from Burkholderiales bacterium, assembly GCA_046304115.1. Lineage (GTDB taxonomy): Bacteria > Pseudomonadota > Gammaproteobacteria > Burkholderiales > Burkholderiaceae_E > UBA4615. Next base: position 12,916 of record JBKCEY010000180.1, read on the forward strand.
TGTTTTCGTCGTGGACAAAAACCGGGTAAATCAGATCGTTGGCCGTGAGCGCATTCTCACGAACCAGCCGTCGGGTGAAGTCGTCGCGCCGCAGACGTCGCGGCCTTTGAACGGGAAACCCTTGTTCTAATTGAGGAAAGTGGGTCATGACGAGGCTCTGTATGAGGGAGTGAATGAATTTCCGAGGAATTCCGACTGGCGGAATCAGATAATGCTTGCGCTTTTTGTCTGAGGCTTTATCATGGACAACAGATGGTCAATCGACTGTCTCCCGCTTCTCCTCCCTGAGCGGGTGCCTGCGAGATTTCGAAGGCATTCCGCCCCGGCGCAAACAGCGTCCGGGGCCTTTTTTTTGGGCCTGCGGGTCTGATTGAAGCTTCGCCGAGAGCCTCCAGGGCCCGGTTTCCTGCCTGTTGCCCAGACCCCGACTTCACTGAATCGAGGTCCGTTCAGGGTTCTTTTAGCCTTGAGCCCGTTTTTTGTCCAGGCAGGATCGGCAAAATTGGATTGGACAACCCGTAGGTTTGTCCAGGTCTTTGACCTCAGGCGGACTCAGCAACCACGGTCTGCTCTGGCTTCAGCCATCGCTCGACCTGTGCGCTGAGTTCGTCGCGGCCGCTACGGTTCAGGGCCGAGAACATCATGACCTGGTCGATCTCCTGCGGCCTCAGGCGGGTCAGTTCGGCCCGCACCGCGCGCAAGGCGGCGGTGCCCTGCTGGCGTGAGAGCTTGTCGCTCTTGGTGAGCACGACCACCAACGGTAACCGCGCCGGCACCCACGCGATCAGCTGCCGGTCGAGGTCGGTCAGCTGACGGCGGATGTCGGCCAGCAGCACCACCCCAAAAAGCTGAGCACGGCGCACCAGGTATTCGCCAGCCAGCTGATCCCACTGGCGTTTGGTTTCAAGGGGCGCTGCCGCATAGCCATAGCCCGGTGTGTCGACGAGCCGGGCTATGGTGTGATCCACAGGGCCCACACCGAACAGATTCAGTGCCTGGGTCCGGCCCGGTGTGCGACTTGCAAAGGCGAGTCGCTTGCGATTGCACAGCACATTGATCGCCGAACTCTTGCCGGCAGTGGAGCGGCCCACGAAAGCCACCTCGGGCATGGGATCGCCGGGCAGCTGGTTGAGGGCGGCCACCGTGATCTCGAAGCGGGCGGTGGTGAGCAGGGACATGAGCCGCCTATTGTACAATCCCGGGTTTGTTCCGGTTTGCTTACATTCGGGTGTCTCCATGCTGAAGGCCAGCACTTTGTTTCGATCGATGACCTGCGCGGCGCTTTTCGCCGCGGCCAGCACGGCTGCATTTGCCCAGGGCACTGCGGTCAAGGCCGATCCGGCCAAGGGGCAGCAACTGTCCCAGACCTGCGCGGCCTGCCACGGCGCCGACGGCAATTCCACTGCTCCCGCCAATCCCAAGCTGGCCGGGCAGCATGGCGATTACCTCTACAAGCAGCTCGTCAATTTCGTGCCCAAGCAGGGTGCCAAGGAAGCCGAGCGCGCCAACGCCATCATGGCGGGCTTCGCGGCCACCCTGTCCGATGAAGACCGCCGCCATATTGCAGCCTGGTATTCAAGCCAGACGCTCAAGCCCTCGGCAGCGCGCAACAAGGATCTGGTTGAGCTCGGCCAGAAGATCTACCGCTCGGGCATTCCCGAAAAGCAGATTCCTTCCTGCGCCGGCTGCCATGGCCCGGCAGGGTCGGGTATTCCCGCGCAGTATCCGCGTCTGCAGGGCCAATGGGCGGAGTACACCGAGTCTCAGCTGACCCAGTTCCGAGGCGGACAGCGCAAGAACAGCGCCCAGATGACCACCATTTCGGCGCGCATGTCCGATCGCGAGATCAAGGCGGTATCCGATTACATCGCGGGTCTGCGCTGAGTCGTACGGGATCTGACCGGGGATCTCGGTTCGGTTGACTTGGCGGATCGCTCCGATCCGACGTGGAAGGCAGGCATGATCATTCGCGTTCCGCTGGCCAGTGAGCCATTGCCCTCTGAAATAACTCCGAGATCCGCCTGGGAAGGGCGGCGTCGGATCGTTGCCGCCGCCGGGCTGGCGGGCTTGGCCGCGCCTTCTCTGGTGGGCGGTTCGCTGGCTCAGGCCCAAGGTGCGTCGGTCGCCACAGGCACTGCCTCGCGTACGTCGGGGGGTGGTCGCGCAGCGGCCCGGCTCGATGCAGCCCCTGGGCCCGCCGAGTTTGCAACGACCGACAAGCCCACGCCCTACAAGGACGTCACCACCTACAACAACTTCTACGAGTTCGGCCTCGACAAGGACGAACCGCACCGCAAGGCCCAGTCGCTGCGTACGCGCCCCTGGACTCTTGCAGTCGAGGGCGCGGTGGCCCGGCCCGGTACCTTCGGTATCGAGGATCTGCTCAAGTGGGCGCCGATGCAGGAGCGCATCTATCGCATGCGCTGCGTTGAAGGCTGGTCAATGGTGATCCCCTGGGTGGGCTATCCGCTGGCCGAACTCATTCGCCGTGTCGAGCCGCTGGGCAATGCAAAGTTCGTTGAATTCATCACTCTTGCCGACGGTGCCCAGATGCCCGGGCTGCGCTCGCCCGTGATCAAGTGGCCCTATACCGAAGGACTGCGCCTTGACGAGGCACGCCACCCGCTCACGCTGCTCACCTTCGGGCTTTATGGCGAGGTGCTGCCCAATCAGAACGGCGCACCGGTGCGCCTGGTCGTGCCCTGGAAGTACGGATTCAAAAGCAGCAAGTCGCTGGTGCGCATCCGATTCACCGAGCATCAGCCCATGACCAGCTGGAGTCGCTCGGCACCGCAGGAATACGGCTTTTATTCCAACGTCAATCCTGAGGTCGATCACCCGCGCTGGTCGCAGGCGACCGAGCGACGCATCGGCGAAGACGGCTTTCTCACCCGCAAGCGCCCCACGCTGATGTTCAATGGCTACGCCGACCAGGTGGCGAGCCTGTACGCTGGCCTGGATCTGCGCCGCAACTACTGATCTTGATCACCCCGGCGATCCGCACAGCGGTGTTTGTGCTCGCCTTGCTGCCCCTCGCTCGCCTGCTGCTTGCCGGCTCTCTTGAATGGTTCGGTGGACTGGGTGCCAATCCGGTCGAGTTGCTGACCCGTTCGAGCGGCACCTGGACGCTGGTGATGCTGTGCCTCACGCTGGCCATCACACCCCTGCGTCACTGGACGGGCTGGTCCGCGCTGATCCGCCTGCGCCGCATGCTCGGGTTGTTCACCTTCTTCTACGGCCTGCTGCACTTCACGACCTATCTCTGGTTCGATCAGTTCTTTGAGATCGCGGCCATCCTGCGCGACATTGTTCGCAGGCCGTTCATCACGGCGGGCTTTGTCGCCTTTTTGCTGATGCTGCCGCTCGCGCTGACCTCAACCCAGGCCATGCAACGACGGCTTGGGCGCCGCTGGAGCCAGCTGCACCGCCTGGTGTATGTCGTGGCCCTTGCAGCGCTGCTGCACTATGCCTGGCACAAGGCTGGAAAAAACGATTTTTCAGAGGTGTCGATCTATGGTGCAGTGATCGCACTGCTGCTCGGGGCGCGACTGTGGCGTCGATTGCAGCTCAGGCGTTCAGGTCAGGCTGGCCGGACAGGCCGAACACACGGAACGTCGTAACCTGCCAGCCTCAAGCCTCAAGCCTCAAGCCGGCTGCGGATCACCCGGGCAAGACGTGCTCGCCGGCCAGGAGCGAAGCGATGGTTTCGCGCTCGCGCAGCAGATGAGCCTGATCGCCGTCGACCAGTACTTCGGCGCCCCGCGGTCGGGTGTTGTAGTTGGAGCTCATGGCCATGCCATAGGCACCTGCCGACAGGATCGCCAGCAGATCGCCTTCTTCGATGGCCAGATCGCGGCCACGCCCGAGCCAGTCACCTGACTCGCAGACCGGGCCCACCACGTCATAACGCGCCCGAGCGCCAGATCCGCCGTCCTTGACCTCGACGATGTCGTGCCAGGCCTCGTACATGGCCGGGCGCATGAGGTCGTTCATGGCGGCATCAACCACGGCAAAGCGGCGGTCACCGTTTTCTTTCAGGACCTCGACCCGCGTGAGCAGCAGACCTGCATTGCCCACCACGGCGCGCCCGACCTCAAACCGCACCTCAGGCACCGCCCGCCCCCGGGACTGCGCCCAGCCACGCACCCTGGCAAAGATGGCACCCAGCAACACGCGCGGCTCGGGCGGTGTTTCGTCGCGATACCGGATGCCCAGGCCACCGCCCAGGTCCAGATGATCGATACCGATGCCTTCGGCCTGCAGGGCATCGACCAGTTCGAGCACCCGATCGAGCGCGGCCAGGAAGGGCGCCAGTTCGGTGATCTGCGAGCCGATATGACAATCAATGCCGGTGACCTGCAGATGGGGCAGACCCGCTGCTGTGCGATAGGCCTGCAGTGCCCGCTCGTGGGCAATGCCGAACTTGTTTTCGCGCAGCCCGGTCGAGATGTAGGGATGCGTGCCTGCATCGACATCGGGATTGACCCGCAGCGACACCGGCGCCTTGCACCCCAGTTCGCCAGCCACCTGATTGAGCCGGTGCAGTTCGCTTTCGGATTCGACATTGAAGCAGCGAACACCCGCCTGCAGAGCGGCCTGCATCGCAGCCTTGGTCTTGCCCACCCCCGAGAACACCACCTTGCCCGGGTCGCCGCCTGCGGCCAGCACGCGTGCAAGCTCGCCCTCCGAGACGATGTCAAAACCCGCGCCGAGTTTCGCGAGCAGTCCGAGCAGCCCCAGCGTGCTGTTGGCCTTGATGGCATAGCAGACCAGCGCGTGTTCGCCCGTGCAGGCCTGCGTGAATGCCTGCCAGGCGCCCGTGACGGCGGCTCGGGAATACACCCAGGTGGGTGTGCCAAAGCGCTCGGCGATATCGGCAAGGGCAACGCCCTCGGCGTGCAGTTGGCCAGCGCGCATCGAGAAATCAGCGGTCATGAGAAGCGGGTGTCGTC
>JBKCEY010000181.1:0-3764 GCA_046304115.1 Burkholderiales bacterium
CGGCCCGCCTGCACATGCGGCAGCAACGCTGGCGCCACGGTCATGATCATCTGGGTCTCGCCGCTCGCCACCGAGAGTGCCGAGGGCGGCGAACCGTTGTACGGAATGTGCAGTGCGAAGGTACCGGTGGCCACCTTCAGCAACTCCATCGACAGATGCGACGAGCTGCCATTGCCAATCGATGCAAAAGACGCCTTGCCCACGTTGGCGCGCAGCCACTTCACAAGCTCGGCCACGCTGTTGATCGGGAGCCTGGCATTCACCGCGAGTACATTGGGCTGGCTGGTGGTCATGACGATCGGCGCCAGATCGTCGGGCAGGCGATAGGGCATCTTCTGGTACAAAAATGGCGCAAAGGCCAGCGGGCCATTGAAGCTGATGCCGAAGGTATGGCCGTCGGTTGCCTTGGCGATCGCATCGGTACCGATCAGTCCGCCAGCACCGGGGCGGTTGTCCACAACAATCGGTTGCCCAAGGCGCGCCGCCAGACGGTCGCTGGTGGCCCGGATGATGAGATCGAGCGAGCTGCCCGGGCCGGTGGGCACCACCATGCGCACTGGTCGGTTCGGCCAGCTTGCCTGGGCCCGAGCCCAGGCGGGTTGAAGGGCCAGAGCTGCGCCTGCGGCGCTCAGAAGGGATCGACGTTTCATGGCGTGGTTCTCGAATGAAGATCGCAAGCTAATACAACTTGCTCGCAGTCATTTTCGCAGAAGGGGATGATCAGACCGCGAGGGTACAGAACAACAGAAGACCTGAGCCCGGAGCAGACCCACTGCGCGCAAGGGCAGCGCCAGAATACGGAACCCGCAAAGCCGTCGTTTGGCGAAGCCAGGTGTAGAACACAGGAATCACCGAGGCCAATGCATTGAATCCTGTGCCACCCCGACACCTTCAGCCATCACCCGTGTACTACGGCACCTGGCTGATCGTCGCCGGTTTTGTCACGCAATTTGTCTCGGTATCGGCCCAGAACTACGCCACGGGCGCGTTCATGATGCCGATGATCGAGGAGTTCGGATGGACACGCGCACAGTTCATCCTGCCTCGCAGCCTGGGCCAGTTCGTGATGGCCTTTGCCGGATTCTTCATTGGCAGCAGGGTCGATCGCCACGGGGCCCGGCCCTTCATGCTGGCGGGCCTGGTCGTGCTCTCGGGCGCGCTCTTTGGCCTGTCACTGATGACGCAGTTGTGGCAATGGGTGCTGATCAATGGGGTCGTGCTCAGCATCGGGGCCGCCCTGATCGGCAATCTCGTGGTCAATGTCACGCTGGCCAAGTGGTACGTCGAAAAACGTGGCAGCGCGATCGCCTGGGCCTCCATGGGGGTGTCATTCGCAGGCATCGCCGTCACGCCACCGATCACCTGGTGCATCGATGAATTTGGATGGCGAGCCGGATGGCAGGCCATGGCAGTTGCAACACTGCTGCTGACGCTGCCGGCTGCCCTGGTGATGCGCCGTGCGCCAGAAGACTTTGGCCTCCATCCCGATGGCAAGACACCCGATCAAGCCCAATCGGGCGGTCTGGATCGGGCCATGGCTGATTTCAAGGGCTCCCTGACCCGCGCCCAGGCCATGCGCACCAAGGCTTTCTATCTTCTCGTGCTGGCCTTCAGCATGTTCCAGTTGCTGATTCCGGTGGTGTTGCTGCAGAGCATGCCGTACATGACCGATTCAGGACATTCGCGAACATCGGCTGCGATGGCGATCCTGCTGGCGTCGCTGCCAGCCATGCTCACCAAACCGATCTGGGGCTGGCTCATCGACCGTATGAATCCCAAGCCGCTCGCGGCCGCCAGCGCCTTCATTTCGGGCTTGTCGGTGTTGCTGATGGTGGTCGGCATCAACCAACCGGAGCCCGGCCTCGCGTACCTGGCTTTTGCACTGCTCGGCGTTGGCTGGGGGGGCATGATTCCGCTGCAGGAAGTGATCTGGGCGCTTTATTTCGGCCGTCGTCACCTCGGTGCGGTGCGTAGTGCCGCCCTACCCTTTGCGCTGATCATGGGTGCCGGAGGGCCTCTGGCCGTCGCCCATTACTGCGATCGTGTCGGAAATTACGATGGCGCCTTTGGTGTGGTGGGCGCCCTCAGTCTTGTGGCCGGGGTCCTGATCCTCGCCTTGCCCAAGCTGGAGCGACAGAACTCAAGGCCTTGAGCCACACTGTGTGTACTTCCCCAACCTTTACCGAAGATATCGCATGCAAGTCATCATCCTGGGTAGTGGCTCACCGCTCGTGACGGCGGACCGTGCGGGTCCATCGACCCTCGTACGGATCGGCAAAACCGATCTTCTTTTCGACTGCGGTCGGGCGGTATTGATGCGCGGCGCTGCGGTGGGCATGAGTGCGCGTGACCTTACCGCGCTGTTCGTGACACACATGCACAGTGATCACACCACCGACTACAACGACGTGATCACAACGCGGTGGATCTCCAGTCCGCAAGCCAACCCCCTGACCGCTTATGGCCCGGCGGGCTTCAGGCGCTTCACCGAGGCCACACTCGCGATGCTCGACACGGATGTCCACTACCGGATGTCGCACCATGACGACCTCGTTGAAGCGCCCCAGGTCTCGGTGCATGAGGTCGCCCCAGGACTGGTCTTTGAGTCAGACGGTATCCGGGTGATTGCCGAGGCGACAGACCACAGCCCAGTCCATCCGACATTGGGCTTTCGCGTCGAAGCCGAAGGCAAGGTGGTGGCCATCGCCGGCGACACCGTCCCCTGCGACGGACTCAACCGGCTATGCCAGGGTGCCGATGTCTACGTACAAACCGTCATCCGTCGCGACATCATTGAAAAGGCGCCCGCCAAGCGTTTTCGCGATGTGCTCGATTACCACTCCGATGTGGCCCAGGCCGGCAAGACTGCCGCCGACTGCAAGGTGAGAACCCTCGTGCTCAACCATCCGGTGCCGGCGCCCGCGCCGGGGTCAGAGCCCCAATGGATCGCCCTGGCCCGGGCGCACTTCGGTGGCGAAATCCTCCTGGCCACCGACCTTCTGAAGGTCGAAGCCTGAATGTTTTGACCCGGACCCGATACCCGTCGAAGCGCTGAGGTCGTGCATGACGGTGGGTCTGAGCATGGCTCGGGACGCCGTTGCAGGGCCGCCGTTGCATGGCCGGCTTGCTGGCCTGCCCAACGCCAGGATAGTGCGAGTCGGGCGGATGCCTGCAGTCACCCTCGGCACTGGACAGCGTGTTATCCCGGGGCCACGCGGCCGGAGCGCCGCGCAGAAGGGATTCCTCGCGCTCGAGCGATCAATACCAAGGTGACCCCGTGCAACGCCGCAATGATGAGGTTGCTGATCACCACCGGATTTTCGAAAGAGCCAACGGTGAAAGGGGTTGTGACCTTGTAGAGCACCTGGACCAGCAACAAGGCAGCCACAGCAACCGGATCACCTTTCCAGAGCAGGGCCAGCGAAACCAACAGAATGGACGCACTGCATGCACCCCTATAATGCACAAGGCGCGTGCACAAGCGCCGCTCCACACCGTGCTCCGTGCGAGCTCACTCTCCTCTCCTTAGGTCTAATCATGATCAGCACTCGCTTGTTGGGTTGGGTTGGGGCCTGCCTGTTGACTCTGGCAGCCGCGAGCGCCCAGGCGCAGACCACCCTGAGAATCACCACCATCCCCGAAGAAGCCGCTACCGAGCAGACCCGCAAGTTCGGGCCGCTCAGCACGTATCTGGAGCGCACGCTCGGCATGAAGGTGGCCTTCACGCCGGTCAATGACTACCCGGCAGCGGTCGAGGCCTTGGT
>JBKCEY010000182.1:0-18354 GCA_046304115.1 Burkholderiales bacterium
GGCCATTGGCCAGGCAGTGGCCAGCGAAGCCTTCGGATCGGCCATGCGAAAAATCGACTTCGAGCCTGATTTCGCCGGGCCCCAGGCTTTCGCCCAGGCGGTGAGTCAAGGCTCGGCCAAATGGGCTGAACGAGCCCGCACCACAGGGTTCAGGGCGGATCGCTGAGCGAGGACCTCGATTAGAGGGCGTGCTGCAGGAGGTGAGCTCTAGGATTCCGACAAACGGCCAGGGCCATGCTCGACGCACTGCAACATAACCGCCTATAATCGCCTTTGCTGAGGAGCGCTGCGACCCAACACCTCCTTGTAGGGCCAGGCTCAGCAATCACAACCGCGCTCGCATCCGACCCGATCGGCTGCGAGCGCTTTGTTTTTCGGACCCCGATTTTCGTGTACGACGTGCACGGTGCCGTCGGTCCGGATCGACACCGCGCTCGCCCCCTCGATCCCGCGCCCCTGTGGCGCATACCGACTGGAGCGATTCCATGAGTGCCGTTCTCAAACCTGCCCAATTCAATGACTTCCATGTTGCCGATCTCTCGCTGGCCGAGTTCGGCCGCAAGGAGATCCGCATTGCCGAAACCGAGATGCCTGGCCTGATGGCAATCCGCTCGGAGTACGCCGCCGCGCAACCCCTCAAGGGCGCGCGCATCACCGGCTCGCTGCACATGACCATCCAGACCGCCGTGCTGATCGAGACGCTCACGGCCCTGGGCGCGCAGGTGCGCTGGGCCTCGTGCAACATCTTCTCCACGCAGGACCACGCCGCCGCGGCCATCGCAGCCGCTGGGGTGCCGGTGTTTGCCTACAAGGGCGAGAACCTCGACGAATACTGGGACTACACCCACCGCATCTTTGAGTGGGCCGACGGCAAGCCCTCGAACATGATCCTGGACGACGGCGGCGATGCCACCCTTCTGCTGCATCTGGGCACCAAAGCCGCCAAGGATGCTTCCGTGCTGGCCAACCCCGGCAGCGAAGAAGAGATCTGCCTGTTCAACTCGATCCGCAAGCAACTGGCCAAGGATCCGGGCTTTTACGAGCGCAACCTCAAGGCCGTGGTGGGCGTGACCGAAGAAACCACCACCGGCGTGCATCGCCTGTACCAGATGTCAGAGCGCGGCGAGCTGGCCTTCCGGGCCATCAACGTCAACGACTCGGTCACCAAGAGCAAGTTCGACAACCTCTATGGCTGCCGCGAGTCGCTGGTCGATGCCATCAAGCGCGCGACCGACGTCATGATCGCGGGCAAGGTGGCTGTGGTGGCTGGCTATGGCGATGTGGGCAAGGGCAGCGCCCAGGCCCTGCGCGCACTCTCCGCCCAGGTCTGGGTCACCGAGTGCGATCCGATCTGCGCGCTGCAGGCCGCGATGGAAGGCTATCGCGTGGTGACCATGGAATATGCCGCCGACAAGGCCGACATCTTCGTGACCGCCACCGGCAACAAGAACGTCATCACCTATGACCACATGGCGGCCATGAAAGACCAGGCCATCGTGTGCAACATCGGCCACTTCGACAACGAAATTGATGTCGCCTCGCTCAAGCAGTGCACCTGGGAAAACATCAAGCCCCAGGTGGATCATGTGATCTTCGCCGACGGCAAGCGCATCATCCTGCTGGCCGAAGGCCGTCTGGTGAACCTGGGCTGCGGCACCGGCCATCCGTCGTACGTGATGAGCTCGTCCTTTGCCAATCAGGTGATCGCCCAGATCGAGGTCTGGAGCCATCCTGAGCGCTACGAAACCGGCAAGGTCTATGTGCTGCCCAAGCACCTCGACGAGAAAGTGGCTCGCCTTCAGCTCCAGAAGCTCGGTGCCATGCTCACCGAACTCAAGGCAGAGCAGGCGGCCTACATCGGTGTGGATGTTCAGGGCCCCTACAAGCCCGACACCTACCGCTACTGAGGTCTTGCTCAGCGGGCAGTCGGCTGCATCGTCCTCGAGCCTTCACCGTTAGCAGGGCATGGCCATGCGTGCGGACCAGGCCCTGGTGGCGCGTGGACTGGCCTCCTCGCGCAGTGCCGCACAGCGCCTGATTGCCGATGGCGCGGTGCGGCTTGCGCAGGGCCCGATCCTGCGCAAGCCCTCTCATCTCGTGAGCGAGCTTGACGACCGTCAGGTCGATGCCTCGGATGAGACCCGGTTTGTGTCGCGCGCAGGGGCCAAGCTGGACCATGCACTGACGCACTTCGGCATCGATCCGGCAGGGCTCGAGGTTCTCGATCTGGGGCAGTCCACCGGTGGCTTCACCGATTGCCTGCTGCAGCGTGGCGCTTCAAGGGTCGTGGGTATCGAGGTCGGGCACGGACAGTTGCACGAGCGGTTGCGGCGCGACCCGCGGGTGGTCTGCATCGAGCGCACCAATCTGCGTGATCTTGATCTGGAGATGCTGCAGATCCTGCAGAGGCAGCACACCAGCCTCGCGATGCAGGACAGCCTCCAGGCAAGCGTCCCACAGTCGACCGGTCTGCCGTGCGGCGGCTTGAAGCCGAGGTTTTGCATGGCAGTGGCTGACCTCTCGTTCATTTCTCTGGCCAAGGTGCTTCCTGCCATCAACCGACTGCTCGAGCCTCAGGCCTGCGTGCTCATGCTGGTCAAACCGCAGTTTGAACTGGGTCCTTCTGCACTCGATTCGAAGGGCATCGTGAAGAGCGAATCCCTGGCCCGCACTGCGGTCGATCTCATCGCCCAGTCCGCCAGCGAACTGGGCTGGCAGGTGCTTGGATGTACGGAAAGCGTTGTGCGCGGTACAGACGGCAACCTTGAATTTTTCCTGAATGCGCGCACCCGCGAGAGCGGCAACGCGCAAGGATCCTGACGATGACAACTTCCCATTCAGCAGCCGCTCCGGCATCGGCTTCCACTCAATCCGGCGCCCCAACGGCCCCGGTGTCGTTCGAGTTCTTTCCGCCCAACACCCCGGAGGGGCTCCTCAAACTGCGCGAAACACGCAGGCAACTCGCTCAGGTCAGCCCCGAATTCTTCAGCGTGACCTATGGTGCGGGCGGCGCCACCCGCGACAAGACCCTGGGCGTGGTCGACGAGATCGCGGCCGAGGGCCATGCCGTTGCACCGCATCTGTCTTGCGTGGGCGCCACGCGCGGCCATGTGGGCGAACTGCTCGAGCACTGGAAGGCCAAAGGCGTGCGGCGACTGGTGGCGTTGCGAGGCGATCTGCCCTCGGGCATGGTGGATGCGGGTGAGTTCCGTTACGCGAGTGATCTGGTTGCCTTCGTGCGTGAGCAGACCGGCGACTGGTTTCACATCGAGGTGGCCGCCTATCCCGAAACGCATCCGCAGGCCTCGTCGCCCGAGGCTGATCTGAAAGCCTTTGTCACCAAGGTGCAGGCGGGTGCGAGCGCAGCGATCACGCAGTACTTCTACAACGCGGATGCCTACTTCCGCTTTGTCGATGCCGCACAGGCCGCAGGCGTTTCGGTGCCCATCGTGCCGGGCATCATGCCGATCACCAACTACACCCAGCTTGCGCGATTTTCGGACGCCTGCGGCGCTGAAATTCCACGCTGGATCCGGCTGAGGCTGGCTGCGTTTGCCGATGACACGGTATCGCTCAAGGCCTTCGGTCACGACGTGGTGGCCGCGCTGTGCGAGCGCTTGCTGGCGCAGGGTGTACCCGGGCTGCACTTTTACACCCTGAATCAGCCGGGCCCGAGTCTGGCGCTCTGGCAGTCCGCTCAAGGCCGCTAAGCCGGCGAGTGTTCGCAGCCGGGCGGCTCGTGTCGCCCAGCTGCCGTCAGGCCGCGCGCAGCCACCGCTCGGCTCAAGGTACTGGGTTCGGCCAGCGGGTCAATCGACCATGGCCGGTATGACGACTGCCCTTGTCCTGCCGACTTCGCCCATCCCCTTGGTGACCAACCCGCGCCGGGTCTGTGTGCCCAGCGACTGGCTGGTCTGTGGCCTGCATGTGGTTGAGCTCGATCGGCCCTGGCATGACACGCCGTTTGTGGTCGAAGGCTTCCTGGCCGATCGTCCGGATGAACTTCAGGCCTTGCGACTGACCTGTCAGTCGGTGCATGTTGACCTTGACCGCAGTGATCCATCTTCGGCTGCTGCACTGCTTGAGCGTCTGAACCGCTCCAATGCTGCGGATGCCCCCCAGCGCGCACTTCGCCCCAGAGCCGACGTACGGCCCGGACATGTCGCGCGAGTGCGCTTTCGGCAGTTGATTCAACAAGGCACCGGGGGTCCGCTCCCCATCGGCACTCGCTGGCTGCAAAGGCTTCGCATCTGGATGCAAGGCCAGGGCTCTGCGCTGCAGACCCGTCAGGCCCCGTCAGCCGGTGATCTCGAAATCCACGCCCGCCGGGGGCTGCTACAGCCCGGAGCGTTGGCGGTGCAGCACGCCCATCGCGGCGACTTCATGACGGCTTTGAGTGCGGCCATGAAGGCCGTCCGTGATGCCCACCTTGCAATCACGGCCAGCCTTCACGCAGCCGACTCGGAGCATGCGCGTTCGTTGCCGGTCGAGGCCCTGAATGAAGCGGCCTACCGCATGGCCGACGCGGTGATCGATCATCCCGACACCCTCCTCTGGTGTGCTCAGATCGATGAAGATCGCCTGAGTGAGCGCTGCGCTGCCCATGCGTCTCAAGCCGTTCGGGTGGCTATTGCACTGCTCATGCTGGGCAGGCACATGGGTCTGGATCGCCGGTCCCTGGCCGAGCTCGGCCTGGTTGGTCTGATGGCCGATCTTGGCAAACACCGAATCCGGCGCAGCCTGCTCGACAAACCCGGCATGCTCACGGCCGAAGAGTTTGAGCAGATCCAGTCCCATGTGGCCCAGAGCATGGACATGCTCAAGGGTTTCGAGGACTTGCCGGTCGCAGTCGAACTCGCGATCGCTCAGCACCATGAGCGCCTCGATGGCAGCGGCTATCCCCGCGGCCTGAAGGGCGATGCGATCAGTCTGTTCGGCCGCATGGCTGCGATTGCCGATTGCTACACCGGACTGATCAGTCCCAGGGCCTATGCGATGGCGAGTTCTCCGCATGAAGCAATGACCAGCCTGTGTGAATGGGCCGGTGTTTCATTTGACGGGCCCCTGGTGGAACAGTTCATCCAGGCCATGACGGCCTGGCCTGCGGGCAGCCTGGTTGAACTCGACAGCGGCGAGGTGGCGGTCGTCATGACCCCGGTACGTGCAGCCGGCGAGCGCATGCTTGTGCAGGTTTTGCTCAATGTCGACAAAGATCCGCTTGCACAGCCAGAGCTCAGGCGGATCAGCGCCCAGGGCGAAAGCGGCTCGCCTGAGAGCGGCAGAACGCTCCTGGGCAGCCTGACCGCGGGCGCCTACGGCATTCGCCTGTCACGCTGGGCTGATGCCCTGCTGGCGCACTGAGTCCCAGACCCGGTCGGGCGTCACGATCGCATTGAGTGGTCTGTCGGTGGCCTCAGGCTCGAACTGCGGCAGCAGCGCCTCGCTCCAGGCCACGCCAATCGTCTGTGGTTGCGCCAGGGCGAGGGTACGGTCGTAATACCCTGAGCCATAGCCAAGCCGATAGCCCCGTGCATCGAATCCCACGCAGGGAATGATCAGCAGGTCTGGCATGACCGTCGCGCCATGCTGCGGGACCGGAACCCCGTGCAGCCCCCTGACCAGTGCGTCATCGGGAGCCCAACGGACAAACCGCAACGGCGTTGCCTGGGCATCCACCACGGGCAGAGCCAGGGCCGCGCCACGCGCATGCCATTCAACAAACAGGCTGCGCAGATCCGGTTCGCCGCGAATCGGCCAGTAAACCCCGATGATCTTTCCTGCCATGGGGCCTGTGCGCTGCGCCACCAGGGCATCGAGCCGCGGCGCCATGGCTGCAAGCTGCCGAGCGCGAAGCTCAAAGGCCACTTTGGAGCGGGCGTCAAGCAACTCGCGCCGAAGCTTCGCGCGCTGCTGGGTGCGAGCGAGCCCGTTCACGGTGAGTTCGCTGGGGATCGAGGGACGGTCAGCCTCGCGTACCATTGGGGATCGGGCGCGATGGATTGCATGGATTGAATGAGTCTTTGAGCATGACAGCATCTGCGGGATCACGGCAAGGCGGCCTTCAAGCGCCGATGATGCGCGGCCTGGCGGGTCTGGTGATTCTTGTTGCAGCCGGTTTGTTCTGTGGCCCGTCGCTGGCGCAAAGGCAGGCCGCCGGAGCAGGGACTGGGGCCGGCACCAGTGCCAACGCGGCCGGTGCGACCGCCGCTTCAGGTCCGTCTGAAGACCGTAGCAGTGCGGTCGACCTCGCCTTGATCAACGCCCGCAATGCCGCCATCAAGATGGACGAACGGGCCTTCGAGGCGGCTGCACCCGGTGCTGTCGGCCATCCGCTGTCGGACTATCTCGAATACTGGCGCCTGCGCATGCTGCTGTCGCGAGTGCGAGCCGGCAGCCCACCCGAATTCGCGCGAAATGCAGACCAACGAGCCCAGGCGTTTGTTGACCGCTTCGCAACTGATCTCATCGGCGACCTCGCCCGGCGCGACTGGTTGCTGGCTCTGGGTCGGCGCGGGGCCTGGGCGCAGGTCGGACCGGTGGCCGCTGGATGGGTGCTCAAGGACGACACCTCGGCCCGTTGCGTGATCCTGCAAGCCCGTGCGGTTCGGGGCGAGCCGGTCCTCGACGAGGCACGCGAATTGCTGCTGGCCCCCAGGGATCTGGGTGAATCGTGCAACAGCCTGCTGGAGGCTCTGGCAGCCCAGGGGCAGGCCAGCATGGCCCTGCTGCGCACACGCTTCGAACGCGCCCTGGAGTCGGGCTCGGTTTCGGCCATCCGTCGAGCGGCGCTGCTGGCCATGCCGGATCTCGAAGCGCGCCAACTCGAATCAGCACTGGGTCAGCCCGCTGCGTTGCTGCACAACGGCGCAGCAACCCGCGAGACCGCACTGGTCGCGCTGGGTCTGCTGGCCCGCAAGGAGCCTTTGCAGGCGCAGGCCAGGCTCGCATTGCCCGCGGCCGCCAGGCTCAGTGATGTCGATCGCGCCCTTGTGCTTGCGCTGGCTGCGGCGGGGGCGGTGCGAGATCTCTCGGTGCAGTCCACGGCCCTGGCCCGTCTGTCGCGGTCAGCGCCCGGCTCTGATGAGTTGCTGGGCGATCTGGCCCGGGCCGGACTGCTGGGCCAGGACTGGGCCGTCGTGCGATCGGCGATCGAACGGATGAGCCCGGCGGGTCAGGCCGACCCGACCTGGTCTTACTGGCTCGCACGCAGCCTGCTGGCCGACTCCGGGGATGCCGAGTCCGTGCATCGTGCCCGGGTGCTTCTGACCGGCATGGCCGGGCGTGCGGGCTTTTACTCGCAACTGGCCAGCGAAGAGCTCGGCTCGCGATTTGTTGTGCCGCCGCGCGCTGCGGCACCCTCCGAGCCGGAGCTCGCGGCATTGCGAACCAACCGGGGGTTTGACCGGGCTGCGCGTTTTTACAAGCTTGGACTGCGCCTGGAGGGGCATCGGGAGTGGAACTTCCAGTTGCGCGGCATGACCGATCGCCAGCTGCTGGCTGCAGCCGAATGGGGGCGGCAACTCGGCCATCTCGATCGCATGGTCAACAGTTCAGACCGAACCCGTGACGAGCACGATTATCAGCAGCGCTATCCCGTGCCGTTCTTCGAGCGCCTGCAGCCCGTGGCCCAGGCCCAGGGTCTCGATGCCGCATGGGTCTATGGCCTGATCCGTCAGGAGTCCAGATTCATGATGGATGCTCGATCGTCAGTCGGTGCGTCGGGTCTGATGCAGATCATGCCGGGCACCGCCCGCTGGATTGCCGATCGACTGGGTGACAAGGCCTTCACGCCGGGGCAGATCAACGATCTCGACACCAACCTGCGCTTTGGCACCTATGACCTGCGCTATGTGCTCGACAATCAGGAAGGCTCGCCCCTGCTGGCCTCTGCGGGCTACAACGCAGGCCCGGGCCGGCCACGCGCCTGGCGGGGTCGGCTGACCCGCCCGCTCGAGGGGGCCGCCTTCGCGGAGATCATTCCATTCCTCGAAACCCGGGGCTATGTGAAGGCCGTGCTGGCCAATGCCACGGTGTACGCTGCGCTGTACCCGGATTCGGTACGCCCGGTGCGAGTCGGCAATCCGGGCCGGGCGGTTGCAGGCCATGGCGAAGCGCCCTCCCTGAAGACACTGCTCGGACGTGTCAGTCCCGGGCCTGCTGCGTCTGCCACGGCAGCCCCCGGCGGATGATTCAGAACCCGTTGTCCCTTCTGTCTGTCCTCTTTCTCTCATGAACCATTCCCGCATTCTCGTGGTGGGCGGCTCCGGATTCATCGGCCGCCATCTGGTGGCCAAACTCTCCGCACAGGGCCGGCATGTGCTGGTGCCCACCCGACGCCTGGACCACGCAAAACACCTGATCTCCCTGCCCAGAGTCGAGGTGATCGAAGCGGACATTCATGCGCCCGGCAGCGCACTGCGCCTGGTTCAAGGCATGGATGCCGTCATCAATCTGGTCGGCATCCTGCACGGTGCAGAGGGCGGCCCCGATTGGGGTCGGGACTTCGATAAGGCGCATGTGCAACTGCCGCGCCTGCTGGCCGAGGCCGCTCTGGCGGCGGGTGTGCCCCGCATGGTGCACATGAGCGCCCTGGGCGTCAGCGACGATCCCCAAGGCCGCCTGCCATCGCGCTATCTGCGCTCCAAGGCCGCGGGCGAGGCCGCCCTGCGATCCATCCAGGGTCTGCACTGCACGATGCTCAGGCCATCGGTGGTCTTTGGTGCCGACGACGCCTTTCTCAATCTCTTTGCCCGTCTGCAGCGCTCGCTGCCGGTGGTAGCGCTGGCCGGTGCGCAGGCCCGACTCGCGCCGATCTGGGTCGAGGATGTCGCCCTTGCAGCAATTCATCTGCTGGATGAGCCTCAAGCCTTCGGGCGCGCCTTTGAACTGGCAGGCCCCGAGATCTTCACCTTGCAGGAGCTGGTCGAGCTCGCAGGTCTGTGGAGCGGTCATTCAAGACCTGTCCTTGCGTTACCGGATCTTCTGGCGCGGCCCATGGCGGGCCTGATGGAGATTCTCCCAGGCGAGCCTCTGATGAGCCGGGACAATCTCGACTCCCTCAAGCTCGACAATGTGCCGAGCGGACCGATTGACCCCTTGTGCGGCATCCAGCCCCGCTCCCTGCGCGAGGCCGGCCCGCAGATGTATGGTGGCTCGGTCATGGCGCGCCTGAGTCGCTGGCGCGAAAACGCGCATCGCTGAGGCGTGAACAGGCCCATCGCTGATCCTGAGAAGGACCCCACCGCAGGCCTGCAGTGCTATCAGGTGGGCGGTGCGGTCCGTGATGCCCTGCTTGGGCTGCCGGTTCAGGATCGCGACTGGGTCGTGGTGGGTACCACCCCGGACGAGATGAGCGCGAGAGGCTTTACGCCGGTCGGTCGGGATTTTCCGGTCTTTCTGCATCCGGTGACCCACGAGGAATACGCGCTGGCACGGACCGAGCGCAAATCAGGTCAGGGCTATCGGGGCTTCGTGGTGCATTGCGCCCCCGATGTCAGCCTCGAAGAGGATCTGCTGCGCCGCGATCTCACCGTCAACGCCATGGCCCTTGATGCGAAGGGTCGCCTGATCGACCCGCAGGGCGGCCAGCAGGATCTTGCGCAAGGCCTGCTGCGGCATGTCAGCCCGGCCTTCATCGAAGATCCGGTGCGCATCCTGCGGGTCGCGAGGTTCTGCGCGCGATTCGGCCAGTTCAGGATCGCCCCTGAAACCCTCGAGCTGATGCGCACCATGGTCGAGCGCGGCGAAGTGGACGCACTGGTACCTGAACGAATCTGGCAGGAACTGGCCCGTGGGCTGATGTACCCCCATGCCGCCCGCATGCTCGATGCCCTGAAGGCGTGTGGCGCGTTGGCGCGCATGCTGCCCGCGCTGGATCATGCCTGGCCCGCTCCCGGGGTATGCGCTGCACTGGCACAGGCGGTGGCAATCGATGCGCCATTGCCGGTCCGGTGGGCCGCCCTGCTGCATCAACTCGGGATGGATGAAGCCGGCATGGTCCAGTCTGCCGTTCGCGCGCCCCAGGCCTGTGCCGACCTCGCCCGGATGCTCATCCGCGAGCAGGGCTCATTGCAGAGTCCGGATCATGACTCGCAATCGGCACTGTCGCTGCTTGAGCATTGCGATGCGCTGCGCAAGCCCGAGCGCTTCGAGCAGCTGCTGCAGGCGATGGCCTGCGTGCGCCGGGATATGGAGCCATTGCTGCAAGGCTGGCGCCGGGCGCTCGACGCAAGCCGTGCCGTGCAGGCGGGAGCCATCGCTCAGGCCGTGCCGCTCGAGCCTGCACTCACCCGCGCCGAGCGCATTCGTGCGGCCGTCGCGGCAGCACGATGCGCTGCGATCACGACCGCATCGGGCGTTGAGTCCGAGCCCGGGCGTAAAGGTCTCGGCTCAGACTAAACCTCTTGGCTCAGGCGTAAACCATACGCAGGGTTTCGGCCACACAGGCCGGCTTGGTCTGTCCATCGATCTCGACCGTCACCACGGTCACCAGCTGAAACCCGCCCTTGCCTGCCGGCCCGCCGCTGATCGGTTCACAGGACTGCAAGACCATCCGGGCGCGTACCCGGCTACCCACTTTCACAGGTGTCGGAAAGCGAACCTTGTTCAGTCCATAGTTGACCGACATGGCCGCATCGTCGATCGAGACATTGCGCTGCGAAAAGCCCGCAATCAACGAGAGCGTGAGGTAGCCATGGGCAATGGGTGCGCCAAACGGGCCGCTCTTTGCGCGCTCGACATCGACATGGATCCACTGATGGTCATCGGTGGCCTGAGCAAACTGGTTGATACGCTCCTGATCGACCATCAGCCAATCGCTGACAGCGAGTTCCTTGCCGACAAGTCCGGGCAGTTGGGCGAGGGTGTAGTGGTTCAAGGCAGGTCTCCTTTGTAGTGAGGGTTGATACAGGACATCGGTCTTTTACGAAATCTGCATTCAGATCCAGCGAGCGATCGCAGCCGCCAGCAGTGACAGCACGAGGGTCGACATGATGGGAATGGACCAGTCACGACCCATCAGGCGGAAATTCAGATCACCGGGCAGACGGCCGAGTCCGAAGCGTCTCAGCCAGGGCATGAGGCCCGAGAAAAGCACCAGGGCCAGCACCGTTGCAATGAGCCATCTCATGGCTGCGGGTCTTGCGCCATCAGCATGTTGCTTCGGTCCCCGCGGGCAAAGCCCAGCCAGGGCTGATCAGTCGCAGCGATTCCCCGGGTGAAGGCCATCACCTTGAACAGCTCCCCCATCTCGGCTTCCGAGAGCAGGGTCTGCAGGGCACCCATGGCTCTGATCGCATCCGGATCGCGGGCGGACTGCGCAGCAAGCGGCCGGGCCTGCTCGAGAATCCCGCAATTGAGCAGAAATCGCGCCTGCGAGGTGTAGCCGGCCAGGTGCAGCCCGGCCTGTTCGCCCGAGTGCGCCAGAGCGCTGAAATCAACATGGGCGGTGAGATCCTGCAGGCCCGGGCGGGCCAGCAGATCGGTATGCGCCCGATGCCTGAAATGCGCCATCAGCGTGCCGCCTGTACGCTGCGCATGAAAGAGCTCCCTCGCCGGAAAACCGTAATCGATGAGCAGTACCGCGCCGCAGTGCAGGGTATTGCCCAGGGTGCCCATCCAGGCCCTCGCCTGCTCGGCCATCTCCAGCCGATAACCGCACGGAAAGGGCGCAGGATCCGGCAGGCCCTCGGGCAAGGGGCGATCGGGCCTCCTCGCCCTCGGTGCGCGCGAGACCCTCATCTCTGAGCCGAGTGCCACGCCGAGTTCTTCCCAGCCCTTGTCCGTACGTTCGAAGAGCCTCACCGGCAGCGCATCGATCACTTCGTTGGCCAGGATCACCCCGGTGAACGATTGCGGCAAGGCATCGAGCCAGCACACCCGTTCACACCAGTCGGGTGCGCGCTCGGCAAGCGTGTGGGCCTGCTGGGTTCGCAACAAACCCGACACTTCGAGCACCGCGTACTCCTGCACAGGCGTTTCGGCCTCAGCCAGGGCAGGCAGCACGCTGGCGGCCAGCGCCCCGGATCCTGCACCGAACTCCAGGATCCGCCAGGGGCCCTGGGGTGCAATCGCTCTCAGCCACTGGGCAGCCTGCGCAGCAACGGCCTGTCCAAACAGGGGTGACAACTCGGGCGCGGTCACGAAATCACCCTGGGCACCGAGCGGTGAGCGAGGGCCGCTGTAATACCCCAGACCCGGGGTGTAAAGGGCCCTGTGCATCCACTCATCGAATGCAATCCAGCCCCCCGCCTGCTCGATCGCCTGGTGCATCTGCCGGGCCAGTGCATCACTGCGCGCCTGATCATCCGAGTCAGGCACAGGAAGGGCATCGGCAGAAGGCAGTCGTGAGCGCACGGAAGCAGTCGGGGGCAATCGGGGCCGCAGTCAGGGTCCTATTGTGGCAGGTACACTCGCGCACCATGACGAGCCCTTCTTCTGAATCCAGACACACGGCCCCGGTCGCCCTCGTGACGGGCGCTGGAAAGCGCCTGGGCCGTGGCATTGCGCGGGCCTTGGCGCAGCAGGGCTGGAACATCGGCGTGCATTACGCCACCTCGGCCGCTGAGGCCACTGAAACCGTGAGCGCCATCGAGGCGCTGGGCCGCCGCGCCGTAGCCCTGCAGGCCGATCTGGCCGATGAGACTCAGGTCCTTGCGCTGCTGCCCACGCTCAGTGCAGCCCTCGGGCCGGTGCAGGCGCTGGTCAACAACGCCTCGCGATTTGTCTTTGATGAGGCGGCTGATTTCAGTCAGGCCTCGTTCAATGCGCACATGCTGCCCAATCTGGCTGCACCGGTGCTGCTGGCTCGTGAGTTGCACCGACTGCTGAGCGACAGGCCCGGCCTGCCCCAACCCGCTGGCGTAGTGGTCAATCTGCTCGACCAGAAGCTCTATGGCTACAACCCCGATTTTCTGTCCTACAGCCTCACCAAGGCCGGACTCGATGCCGCCAACACCATGCTCGCGCAGGCACTGGCGCCGCGCGTTCGGGTGGTCGGCGTGGCTCCCGGGCTGACCCTGCCCAGCTATCTGCTCGAAGGGGATGAATTTGCCCGCGCCCATGCGCAGCATTCGCCGCTGGGTCGATGCAGTGACCCTGAGGACGTGATTGCTGCGGTCTGCTTTGCAATTGCCAACCGCTCGATGACCGGCTCGGTCATCGTGGTCGATGGTGGCCAGCACATCAGGCCCTTGCCGCGCGATGTCAGCCTGATGCCAGCAGCACAACCGACACCGCCGCTGGAGCCTTTGGGCCAGGCGGTCGCCCCGGCACCGGGTCAACATGCCGATGACGATCGGCATGCGGCCGCCTCGCCGCCCACTCAGATGCCGCTTCAGTGCAACACGACCGCATCGAGTTCCGATCGCAACGCGTCTGCGTTTCAAACCGCTTTTGTGAGGGGCCTGCGCCTTGATGCCCAGATCGGTGTCTTTGATCACGAAAAAGGGCGGACCCAACCCTTGGAGGTCGACCTCGAGGTTCGAGTGAATGCAGCGCGATTTGCGCCACAGCATGACCGACTCGAGGAAGTCTTTGACTATCAGGCCTTGAGGGCCGTGGCGCTCGACGTGGCGCAAGGCGGGCATATCCAGTTGCTGGAGACCTTTGCGGCGCGGGTGCTCGATCGGGTGCTGGCGCTGCCCGATGTGCTCGGCGCCCGACTGCGGGTCTCGAAGTTCACGGCCTTCGAGGATTGCACTGCCGTCGGGGTGCTGGTCGAGCGAGGAATGACCTGATGGATGCCCGTAGCGCCCAGAAAATCGCCTTTGAGCACAACAAGCTGCACAAAAGGCTGTGCCGTCAGGTGGGCGAGGCCATCGCCGACTTCGACATGATCGGAGCGGGCGATCGGGTCATGGTGTGTCTCTCAGGCGGCAAGGACAGCTATGCCCTGCTCGATCTGCTGCTCACGCTGCGATCCCGCGCACCGGTGCCCTTCGAGATCGTGGCCGTCAATCTCGATCAGAAACAACCCGGTTTTCCGGAGCATGTGCTGCCGGATTATCTGAGGGCGATCGATGTGCCCTTTCATATCGAGAACCAGGACACCTACAGCATCGTCAAGCGGGTGATCCCTGAAGGGCGAACGATGTGTTCGCTCTGCTCACGCCTGAGGCGCGGCATTCTCTATCGGGTGGCCGATGAACTCGGCGCCACACGCATCGCGCTGGGCCATCATCGCGACGACATCCTCGAGACCTTCTTTCTTAATCTGTTTCATGGCGGCAAGCTCAAGTCCATGCCGCCCAAGCTGGTCTCGGACGATGGCCGCCACATGGTGATCCGCCCTCTGGCCTATGTTCGCGAAGCCGATCTGCAAGCCTATGCCGACTGGAAGGCCTTCCCGATCATTCCCTGCACCCTGTGCGGCTCCCAGGAAAACCTCAAGCGCAAACAGGCCAAGGAGATGCTCCGGGAATGGGAGCGACGTCACCCGGGCCGGGTCGAGAACATCTTTGCCGCGCTGTCCCGGGTCGTACCCTCACACCTGATGGACAGGGGGCTCTTCGATTTTGCCGGGCTGCAGGCCACGGGCGAGCCCTCCGCAGAGGGCGACATCGCCTTTGATGTGGATCCTGTGCTTGATCAGCCTGAAAAGGGCCCTGCCTCAGCAGCCGGTCAGGTCGTGGAGCTGCGCATTGACCGACTCCCTGTACAAACCCTGACGGACGGGACGTGACATGCGGCTGCTTCGCCTGATTCGCATCCTGCATGTCTCCTGGCGCTTCGGGCTGGATGACATCGCGCTCGCGGGTGCGCAGGCCACGTTCGGTTCACGCTGGCTGCTGCGTCTGGGCCGCCTGCTGCGATTGGGCCGTCGGCTGGATGAACCCAGCGGGGCCCGGCTTCGACAGGCGCTCGAGGCGCTGGGCCCGATCTTCGTCAAATTCGGTCAGGTGCTGTCCACCCGACGCGACCTGCTGCCCGCCGATGTGGCCGATGAACTCGCCCGACTGCAGGACGACGTCCCTCCCTTTGATTCCGCGCTGGCCGTGGCCGAGATCGAGCGCGGGCTGGGTCGTCGGCTGGACGAGGTCTTTGCACACTTCGACCACACACCGATTGCCTCGGCCTCCATCGCACAAGTGCATTTCGCCGTCCTGCACGATGGCACCGAGGTGGCCGTCAAGGTGCTGCGGCCCGGTATGGCCTCGGTCAGCGACAAGGACCTCGGGCTCCTGCGCACCGCGGGTCAGCTGGCCGTGCGGGTTTCGGCCGATGCGAGGCGTCTGCGGCCGCTGGAGGTGATCGAGGAGTTTGATCACTACCTGCATGACGAGCTCGACCTGATCCGCGAGGCGGCCAACGCCAATCAGCTGCGGCGCAATTTCAGTGAATCGCGACTGCTCAAGATTCCCGAGATGTACTGGGACTACTGCGCGACCAACGTCATCGTCATGGAGCGCGTGCACGGGATTCCGATTGGTCGCATGGATCGCATGCGCGAAGCGGGCATCGATCTCGGTCGCCTGTCGCGCGAGGGGGTGGAAATCTTCTTCACGCAGGTGTTCCGGCACGGCTTCTTTCATGCCGACATGCATCCGGGCAACATCCTCGTGGGCGACTCAGGCGAAGACTTCAACCGCTACATCGCACTGGATTTCGGCATCGTGGGCACGCTGTCGGATTTCGACAAGAACTACCTGGCACAGAACTTCCTGGCGTTTTTTCGGCGTGACTACCGACGGGTGGCCGAGCTGCATGTCGAGTCGGGCTGGGTGCCGGCCAGCACCCGGGTGGAGTCCCTTGAAGGAGCGATCCGGGCGGTTTGCGAGCCCTTTTTTGATCGGCCACTCAAGGAGATTTCGCTCGGTCTCGTGCTGATGCGCCTGTTCCAGGCCTCGCGCCGCTTCAATGTCGAGATCCAGCCGCAGCTGGTGCTGCTGCAAAAAACCCTGCTCAATATCGAAGGTCTGGGCCGACAGCTCGATCCGGATCTCGACCTCTGGGTGACGGCCAAACCCATTCTCGAGCGCTGGATGAACGAGCAGGTGGGTTGGCGCGGATTCGTCGAGCGCATGGGGCAGGAGGCAGGCCAATGGGCCCAGCTGCTGCCCTCAGTACCCCGCCTCGCCCACAAGGCCCTGGTGCGAGCCGCTGAACCACCGGCGACGCCCGAATGGGCGCCACTCATGCAACAGCTGGTCCGTGAGCAGCGGCGCACCCGCAGGGCGCTCTGGGCGGGTGCAGTCATCGCCATCCTGGCCTTGGCCCTGCATTACCTGCTCGACTGATCAGCGCCGTGCAGCCAGGCGATCCACGGTTTGAATCCAGTCGTCAAAACGCTCAAGCAGGTGCTGGCGCTGCTTGGATGTGGTGCTGGCCATCAACTCCACCAGGAGGAGATCGCCAGCAGCCAGAGCGGCCATGCCACCTTCACGCTCGGCGCCCTCGCGCCACTGCAGATAGCGGTTGAGGTGCTCGCGCATCTGCCGGCTGGCCACCGGCAGGGGCGGACGCTCGCTTCGCAAGCGCTCGAGCAGGGCCAGCAATTCCTTCTGGCGAGACAGCCGCTGCTCATACCACTGCTGCTCCACGGGCGGCCAATGCGCGCTGCGCTCACGGATCAGCTTGCGCTGCGCTGAATTCAGATCGCCCAGAAAGAACTCCGCCCGCTCGATGTACCGCTTGCTGCGCGCCTCGGCCCGCTCGGCGGCGCTGCCCTGCAGCCGCTCACGGCGCAATTTGTCGTTGTCCTTGTCGAACTCGCGGCGCATGCGGGCGCTCTGGTCGGGCTCCAGCAGCCTCGCCACCTCGGCAATCCGCGGGGCCGCCTCATCGAGCACAGGCTGCAAGCCATCTCCCAGCGACTCGCGCAGACCGGCCACGGCCCGGCCGTCGATCCTGCCTGCTTCAACCTGGGCCCTGACCTGGCGCAGCAATACCCCCAGGGGAGCAAGCTGGGTGGACTGATGCCACTCGTGGAGCCCCTCCAGATGGCGACGCGCCAAAGCCTTGGGCTCAGCCTCCAGATCCAGGTAGGTCTGGATGCGCCACATCATCCATGTGGGCAGGGTCTCGTAGCCCCAGCGGCCGAAGGTGGCGCAGCCTGACAACAAGCTGAGCATCAATGCCAAGGAGAGCACAGCTTTCAGAGCAGGCGCCATGTAAAATTTGACCCATGAATGTCGTGATACTCGCCGCCGGCATGGGCAAGCGCATGCGCTCCGATCTGCCCAAGGTCCTGCATCCGATCGCCGGGCGTCCGATGCTCGCCTGTGTGCTGGATGTCGCGGCCAGTCTATCGCCCCGGCGGACCGTGGTGGTGCATGGCCATGGCGCCGACGCGGTTCGCGCGGCATGTCCTGACCCCGCTCTGGGGTGGGCTCTGCAGTCGCCGCAGCTCGGTACCGGCCACGCAGTGATGCAGGCCCTGCCTTTGCTGGATGACACCGTGCCCACACTGGTGCTCTATGGCGATGTGCCCCTCACCCGTGCGGACACGCTCAAGCGCCTTCTGGAGGCCGCAGGCTCAAACGCCCTGGGTCTGCTCACGGTCGATCTGCCCGATCCGACGGGCTATGGCCGGATCGTACGCAATGCGCAGGGCGAGGTGCAGGCCATCGTCGAACACAAGGATGCATCCGAGGCCCAGCGCGCCATTCGCGAGTCGAACACCGGCATTCTGGTGGCGCCGACCCCGGCTCTGCGGCGCTGGCTTTCAGGGCTGTCCAACCACAACGCGCAGGGCGAGTATTACCTCACCGACATCGTCGCCATGGCTGTGGCCGAGGGCATGCCCGTGGCCACAGCGCAGCCCGATGACGTCTGGGAAACGCTGGGCGTCAACAGCAAGGCCCAGCTTGCCGAGCTCGAGCGCATTCATCAGCGCAACCAGGCCGAGCGCCTGATGGACGCGGGCGTGGAGCTGGCCGATCCGGCCCGCATCGACATCCGCGGCTCGCTCACCGTGGGCCGCGACTGCTTCATCGACATCAATTGCGTCTTTGAGGGGCAGGTGGTGCTCGGTGACCGGGTCCGCATCGGCGCGCACTGTGTCCTCAAGAACATGCAGATCGCAGCCGGAACCGAGGTGTTGCCGATGTGCCACCTTGAAGGCGCCCAGGTTGGCGCCGACTCGCGTATCGGCCCCTTTGCACGACTGCGCCCGGGTACGGTGCTCGGCGAGCACAACCATGTCGGCAATTTTGTCGAAATGAAAAACACCCAGATGGCCGACCACTCCAAGGCCAACCATCTGGCCTATGTGGGCGACGCCACGGTCGGTGCGCGCGTCAACATCGGCGCAGGCACCATCACCTGCAACTACGACGGCGTGAACAAGCACCGCACCACCATCGAAGACGACGCCTTCATCGGCAGCGACTCGCACCTGGTCGCCCCGGTCACGGT
>JBKCEY010000183.1:0-4121 GCA_046304115.1 Burkholderiales bacterium
CATCGAGACCGGGCCCGTAGGTGGAAGTTATCACCGCAATGCGTTGCGCTACGAGCAGCACCTGAAGGCGGCCGGTTTCAAGGTAGAAGTCCGGCCCAATCCGCAGTCGCTCGACTCCATCCGATATGTGAACGGCAACGGCCCGAAGACGCACATCGCCTTCACAGCACAGGCGATTGACGGTTCCGCCTTCCCCAATGTCCGCTCCGCGGGCGTCATTCAGACGCAGCCTCTGTTCACCTTCCTGCACAAGGACCTCCAGGTGCTACCAGGGCAGTTGTTCTGGAAAGGTCGGTTTGACACGCTCGCAGACCTTCAGGGCTTGCGTCTGGTGATGCCGCCGGAACGCAGCGCCACCTCCGAGGCGGCGCGTGCCGTGCTGGGTCTTTTTGGAGTCAACCCCAGCAACACGACCTTCACCTATCTGCCGATTGCCGAGGCTGCGGCCGAGCTCAAGGCCGGTCGTCACGACGCGGGCCTTTTCATGTTGACGGCGGACAACCCGATCGTGGTCGCACTGGGTACCGACAGCGCACTGTGGCTGCCCTCCTTGACTGCAGCGCCCGCGATCGCCGGAAAGCTACCCTGGCTGCGTGCGGTGAAGCTGCCTGTCGGGACCTTCGACATCGCAGGCAACCTGCCCCCGCAGGAGGTTGAGGCGGTCGGAGCGATGGTGAACGTCATCGTCAGGGAGGATCTTCATCCTGCCGTGCTGTTCGAGTTGCTGCGCGTCATGGACGAGTTTCACGGGGGCGCAACTCTCGTCAACCGGGCCGGGGAGTTTCCATCGCTCACCAGCACCGAACTGCAGCCGCACCCGCTGGCTGCCCAGTACCGCAAGACCGGGGTGCCCTGGCTGTACCGCCACTTCTCTCCCTTCATTGCGCGCATGTTCGAAAGCTACCTCCTGATTGGCCTGGCCCTGGTGCTGCTGGCAGAGAGCTACAAGATCTGGCGCTACCTGCGCGAGTTCTGGGAAGAGGCCTCCGAACGATTCGCCCTGTGGACCTTGAAACGGCTCGACAGGCGATTCGACCGAGGCGCACGTCCAGGGCCGATCTGGCGAACCCTGCTTCGGTTTGCCGAGCGTGTCGTCCAGCGCCACGAGACCGACCACGCCAAAGAGCTGCTGAGCCGGGTCCGCTCCCGACTGGACTCGAATTGATCCCTTCGGCCCCTCACCGACCCATCACGAACAGGCGATCGCGTTCAGCCCCATGACCATCGACCCGTTCATCCCATCCGAGCACACTGCGGCCCTGCTGCATCACCTGAGACAGCGCTTTGCCACGCGCCCACCAGGCCGCGTGGCGGAGATCGGCACCGGCAGCGGCGTTCTGCTGGCGATGCTGCTGCGCGCAGGTGCGTCTTCGGGTTTTGGCGTCGACATCGAGCCCGCGGGAGTCGCACGCACAGCTGAGTTGCTCGAGCGCGAGGGGCTGGCCGGCCGCAGCGAAGTCGTGCAGGGATCTCTCTGGGCGCCCTGCCGGAGCCAGCGCTTCGATCTGGTTGTAGCCAACCTGCCGCATTTTCCGGCTGCTGAAATCGAGGGTGACCTTCGCCCGTCGTCCTGGAGTTGCGGCGGAATCAACGGTCGCCGCTGGCTGGACGAATTCCTCAACGGACTGCCCGACCATCTGACGCCCGGTGGCAGCGCCGTGATCACCCACAACGCCTTCGTCGATCTGGGTCTGACCCGCTCGCGGGTTGCGGCTCAGGGGCTGGTGACAGACATCGTGCACACCACATCGGCGCTGATCCCCGCTGCAAAGCTGGCCAGCATGTCCACCGACGTGCTCAAACGGTTTGAGGGCCAGTTCATCTACCGGATGGGCGAGTACACGTTTGGCGACTTCCACATCATCGAGATGCGGCGGCCTGGCCATGCGTAGGCTGACAAGCCTGACCGCTCTTCGAGGGTTCGGTGGGGCCATTGCGGCGCTTCTGATCGGCGCAGTGACATCAGCCTCGGCCTTACCCGCAAGGGCCGCCGAACCGGCCGTGGCGACCCGGGATTGTTCTGCGTCCGCCGACGCGCTGGCCCGCGTGCAATGCACCGGCGTGCTGCGGGTGGGCGTGCGAACCAAGTACCCGCCATTTGCCACCAACGAGGGAGGCTCGCCTCAGGGTTTCGAGATCGATCTGGCCCAAGCCCTGGCCTCGAAGGTGGGCGCGAAAGCCACCTTCGTCACCGTCACTCCGGCCAACCGCATCGCGGCGCTCAACGAGGGCTGGGTCGACCTCACCCTCGCCACCATGGGCCACACCGTCCAGCGAGACGGCCAGGCACGCTTTGTTCGTCCGCACTACTACCAGTCCGAGACACTGATTGCGGGCAGAAAGAGCATCGAGTTGCGCGGCTGGGAAGGTCTGTCGGGCAAGACGGTCTGCGTCTCGGTGGGCAACAGCACCAATGCCGAACTGGCAGGCCGCGGAGCACGGCTGATGTTGTTCGACAGTGCCTCTGCCCTGCTGGAGCAGCTGCGTTCCGGGGGCTGCTCGCTGGTGGCGCAGGACAACACCTTTCTCTCCACTCCTCTGGCGGCACCGCCACTGGCCGAATTCCATGACGTGAAGTTCGGCTTCGCCCAGCTGCCCTGGGGCGCTGCGGTCGCGCAAAACGGCGGCGAGCGTCTGGCCGAAGCGCTGGGCCTGGCGATGCGACAGATGCATGCCAGTGGCGCCCTGGAGGAACTTGCCAATCGACACGGCACAGGCTCGCCCTTCTTGGCGGAGCAGCGTGCACTGTGGTCAGGCCCGGCCTGCGCAGCCGACCCTTCCGCCTGCCTGCTGCCCCCGCGCGACAACCGCCTTGAGGCCACGGCCATGGCGCCGCAGATCGCTGCGTTCGAGCAGTGGCTGCAGGAGGTGGCCAACCTGAAGGTCACGCTGGCCATGCTCAAGACCCGCGTCGCTCTCGACCTGTTCCTGTCGGGGGTGGGCTACTCGCTGCTGCTGGTGACCGGAGCGGTCGCCGCGACCTTTGCGCTGGCGCTCGCATTCGGCGTCGGGCTCGGATCACCCCGGCGCGCGGTTCGTTGGCCCTGCCGCGTCGTGGTGATCACGATGCAAAGCACGCCCATCGTGCTGCTCATGGTCTTCACGGGTGTGCTGGTGGGCGGCAGCGGCCTGCAGACCCCTTTGCTTTCGGTAGCGGCCGCCTGCGTCGTATTGGGGCTCTTCAACGGCAGCAACGCCGGCCAGGCGATCGCCGAGGCGGCATTGACCCTGCAGCCCGGCCCCGACGGCCACAGGCCCCCACTGTGGGCCGCTGTGCGACGCGCCAAGGCGCAGGTCGTGAGCTTCATGGTCAACGCCACCCGAGGGAGTCCTGTCGCCTCGATGATGGGCGTGCCGGAGCTGCTGGCCGCGCTGACTGACATCACCTCGTTCTCCAGCGAGCGGGTCACCACCTACACCCTGGTACTCGTGTTCTACATGGTGGTGGTCTCGGTTGTGGTGGTGGCGGGAGAGCGTTGGATCCGACGCCTTGATGCGCGGGGTGCCGGTCATGCCTGATCTGCAGGCGGGCTTCATTCCGGCCTTTCTGGCCGGGCTGGTGGTGAACTTCGGGATCGCCCTGTGGGCACTGGTGGGCGGTCTGTTGTTTGGCCTGCCGCTCGCCTGGCTGCGCATGCGGCAGGGTCGCGCCGGCAGGCTGGCTGGCCTGATGGTGTCACCCATGCGCACGGCACCGACCTTCGTGGTGATGTTCTTTGTGCTCAACGCCCTTCCGGCCCGGATGTCGTTGGGAGGCTGGGAGTTCACCGTCACGCCCTGGCTCTCGGTGGTGCTGTCGCTCGCGGTCTACATGTGCAGCTACGTGGCCGACAACGCAGTGGACGCCATGGGCCACCTTCGTGCAGGCAACCGGGCCGCCGCATTGCTGTTTCTGCCCGGTCTGGCACGCGCCTTCTTCGTGGCCGTTCTGTCCTCGGGCGCAGGCGCTGCAGTGGGCGTGGCCGAGGCCATCTCCGTCACACTGCGCGAGGTGGAGCGCATGCCTTCGCTCAAGGACAAGGTCCTGCTCATGCTGGGCGTGATGCTGTTCTTCGTCCTGAGCTTTCAGGCCGTGTATGCGGCGCTGGATTGGGTCAGGCGCCGCCTGAATGCTGCGCCCA
>JBKCEY010000184.1:0-5582 GCA_046304115.1 Burkholderiales bacterium
CGCCTTGAAGGCCCAGGCACCCTGGGGCTCAGACTCGCTCGCATGCCGGTGATCAGTGACCTGCTTCGCCTGGCGCCCGTGGAGGGCTTCACACGAAGTGGGCTGCAGGCCGTGTACGGCGATCGCCGTCGCGTGGGCGACGAGCTCGTGACCCGTCATGCTGAGCTGATGCTGCGGCCTGGCAACCGGGCTGCCCTGTCCGCGCGCGCCAAAAGCGCAGATCCGCGTGATGAGAGCTGGAAGCAATTGCCCCGGATCACGTCCCCAACGCTGGTGATGTGGGGTGGTCTCGATACCTGGATCACTCCGGAGTTCGGCCGCCGATTTGCAAGCGACATTCCGGGCGCGAAGCTGCTGGTCTATCCCGAACTGGGACATGTGCCCATGGAAGAAGACCCAGTGCGCACCGCGCGCGATGCGGCCGGCGTTCTGCAAGCCAACGGCATCCGGCGCTAAACCCCGGGTCCGCGGCCTGAGTACCCGACCCGCTGAGTACCCGACCCGCTGAGTGCCCGACCGGCTGAGCGCTCTCGCGCAGCCTCAGCCTCAGCCTCAACCTCAGCCTCAGCCCAAGCCGCCCAGGATCAGCCCTCAGGCCGTTGCAACCGGCTCCGCAGGCGCCTGCACCGACAAGGCCACCAGCAGTTTTTCAGCCTGATCGCCCCGCATCGCAAAGGGATCGAACTGCATCGATGCAGTCAGGCGGCCATAGAGTTCGCGATGCTGCGTATCGGCAGCGACAAAACCCATCTGCCACTGCGCAAACAGGCGCGACTCCACACTGCTGTAGCTCAGCAAGGTCGGCCTGACATGGCGCGGATCGGTCGCCATGTGCAGATACAGGCGATTGATCACGTCGGGCGAACCCTCAATCACCTGCAGGAAGCATTTGCTGTCAAAGACCAGCAAGCCGGTAATGCCCCTGACGGCATTGCGCATGCGCGCCTGGCGTAGCAGGTGGGTGATGTCCTGAGGTCCCATCGGTGCGGCAACCTCACTGGCGTAGATCAGGCGTGCGAGCATGAAAAGCTCCGTTCTAGACACGATTTGGACACACTGACACACTCGCAAGGGGGTCAGGGTTCACCGGCCGATGAACGGTGGTCAGGACGCCTTGCGTGGAAGCAGTTCCACATCGCCGTAAAGACAACGGACGCTCTGGCGGGTGTTATCCGAGTCGGTCATGACACCGACACCAATCAGTCGGCCGGGCGACTCGCCGAAGGCCTTCAGAAAATCCGACTGAAAATCCCGCTGATAGCTGACCCAGCGGCCCACCTGGTTGCCCCCGCTTTGCACCACGACCTTGCGGATACGCCCACTGTGCGGGTTGTGTACGACTTCGCCCTCGTTGCGAGTGGAGTCCCAGACGTACATCAGCGTGGCATACGGCATGACCTGCCCGGTAAAGAGCTGAAACTGCTCGGCCAGCATCAGGTCACGCATGGAGAGCTGGTTGCGATCGCCATCGAAGGCCAGCAGGAGTCGAGCCGGTGCATCTTCGGCATGGCGATCACCCACATCCGCGCCCTTCAGGATGCTGTCGATGCGCCAGCGCCATCGGATCTGGCTGAACTCCTGCGCAGGGCGATTGACACGGTGCTTGAGTCCGGAAACCGACGAGGTCGCACGGGCCTGCAACACCGGCTTCGCATCCTCGCGAATGATGTCGTAGCGGGTGGGCGGCTTGGTCGGGTGTCGACCCCAGGGCTCCCATCGACCCGGACCGATCGCCCTGGGCCCCTGAGAAAAAGGCGCAAGCACGGGTTCGACAAGCCCCGACCCGGCAGGCTGCCCCGCAGCGCCACCGGGCGTAGCGGCTGTGCCCGGGCCTTGAACACGGGCCCCGAGTGGGCCTGGAGCGCCCGCGTCGGTCGAGCCGGGCACTTTGACCCCGGCGCAGCCCGCAAGCGATGCGAGCGACGGGCCTGCAAGCGCAAGGCCCGCCGACCGACACCACAGCCTGCGAGCTAAGCTCGGCTCGACACGATCCGCACTGGGCGCAAGCACCTTCATGGGGCTGTCTCCCGGGCTGTGCGCCGAAGCGCCAGCTTTTTCAATGGGCTCGACCCTACCGGATCAGCGGCATGCGCGGCAAGCAAAACCCGGGCAAAGTTCACGAAATCCGCCGCCCATCCTGTGACTTGGCCCGTTAGGCGGCGCTGGTGCAGACCCGACTGCCGCCTGACTCCTGCCGCTAGGCAAGGCACTCTCAGATCAGGAAACTTCGTTGTGTCGTCTCAAGACACACTTTAGAAAGTTCCGAACATGGGCACGATTCAATGGAGCGCGATGCGGTTCTGGTCCCGGAAACGGGCTGCCGAAGGCAGCCTCGTTGCTTCGGCCCGGCCCCGCGCACGCACCGCCAACGCTGCGCATGCAGGTCAGAACGTTTCCTTTGATGCGGTCGCTCCCCAGTTGCTTGAAGCCTTCGGCCTGTGGGCCAGGCACCTTCAGACCGCTCAGGAGCAGACCCGCCAGGCCACCGACAAGCTGCTCTCGGGTTTTGTCTCCATCCTTGCCCAGCTCGATCAGGTCATTTCCAGCGCAGGCGCCGAGGGTGCTGATGCCGGCGGCGATGACCGGACCCGCGTACTGAGTCAGGCCGACCAGGAACTCAAGCAGCTGCTCGGGTCGCTTGAAGGCATCCTGCAGTCCAAAGACCGGGTGCTCGGCACGATTCATGAGCTCGATGGTGCTTCCCGCGGCCTGATGGGCCTGGCCGATGTGGTCGAGAAGATCGCTCGCCAGACCAACCTGCTGTCCATCAACGCAGCGATCGAGGCCGCCCGTGCGGGCCCCGCCGGCGCGGGTTTCGCAGTGGTTGCGGGCGAAGTGCGCAGGCTCTCAGCCGAGTCAGGAAACATGGGCAAGCAGATCGGCGACCAGGTCCGTCGCTTTGGATCGCAGGTGGAATCGACCATTCGCGATGCCACGCATCAGGCCGAACACGACAAGCAGGCGCTCGATGACAACGAGTCGCGTGTCCGCCAGGTCATGGGCCAGGTCAATGAAGCCGTGAGCTCGCTGCAGCAGCAGTCCGAAACCAGCCGGGTGATCTCGCAATCGATCCGTACCGAGGTCGAGCAGCTGATGGTGGCCTTCCAGTTTCAGGACCGGGTCAACCAGATCATCGATCAGGTGGTGCAGGCCGTAGACGGCATTGGCCAGCAACTCGATGAGGCCCACCGCACCGGACAGGCCCCCGACGCCCAGCGCTGGCAGCAGATCCTCACCTCGGGCTACTCGACCGAGGAACAGCAGCGCAACCACGCAAGCGATGCAAGCAACGCGCCAGCGGCAGCACGCCCGAGCGGCACAGCAGCCCCGGCCTCCCAGGAAGTGACCTTCTTCTGATCACCACGCCATGAAAAAGACCATCCTCATCGTTGACGACTCTTCCTCACTGCGCCAGGTGGTTTCGCTCGCACTGACCCGGGCCGGCTATGACGTGCTCGAGGGCTGCGATGGCGAAGACGCACTCACCAAACTCGACGGCCGCAAGATCCATCTGATCGTGAGCGACGTGAACATGCCGCGCATGGATGGCCTGACCTTTCTGAAGCAGGTCAAGGCGCATCCGTCCTACAAGTTCACCCCCGTGATCATGCTCACCACCGAAGCGGGTGACGCCAAGAAGCAGGCCGGCCGTGAAGCCGGTGCGAAGGCCTGGGTCGTCAAACCCTTCAACCCGCCCGTGTTGCTTGATGCGGTCTCCAAGCTGTGCCTGCCCTGAACGACCACCGGACACTGATGATGAGCGACGCCCTCGCACCCGATATCGCGCAGTCCTGCACCCCGGCTCAGGTGAGCGACTACAGCCTGCCGGCTGAGTTCGGCATCTATGCCGCGGCACAGACCCAGCAGGAACTGCAGACCGCGCTGAACCTCTGGATACAGGACAGCGATCGCAGGATCGTCAACCTCACCGGCAGCGCGGTGGAGAGCCTCGACGCCTCGGGCATTCAGATTCTCATCGCCCTGCAGCGCAGCCTCGCCGAGCGTGGTCTGCAGCTGCACCTGAATCACCCAAGCACCGCACTGCACCAGGGTCTGCAGCGCATGGGCACCAGCAGTCTGCTGGCCTGCTGCCACTGATCCCGGGAGACCCTGCCATGAACGCTTCCGTACGCGATGATGACGAGCAGTTCCTTCGGGATGCCCTGCCCGCATTCATCAGCGAATCCGTCGAGCAGCTCGATCAGCTCGAGCAACTGTTGCTCGAGCTCGAGTCCAACCCCGGTGATCGCGAACTGCTCGACGCGCTGTTTCGCTGCGCCCACACCATCAAGGGTTCTGCAGGCCTGTTTGGTCTCCATGAAATCGTGGCCTTCACGCACCATGTCGAGACTTTTCTGGATGCGCTGCGTGAAGGGCAGGTGACGCTCGACGCCGCATCAAGCCGCCTGCTGCTCTCCAGTGGCGACCAGATCCGGCGCCTGGTCAATCTGATCAGCGAGGAACACAGCCCCATCGTCGATGAGCGCGAAGCGCTGATCGCGGGTCTGATGCACGCCATGGGCACCCCGCAAACCGACTCGGTCACTGCTGCATCGGTTGGCGAGAGCGCTCGGGATGAGGGCCAAGAGGGCCCGCACCACGCCGCAGGGACGCACACCGCCACCGCACAAGACACCGCAGGCCAGGCTGCCGAAGGCACCCGATACAGCATCAATCTGGTGTTTGGCAAAGACACCTTCCGTGACGGCTTTGATCCCCTGGCCATCCTCGAGTACCTCGCCACGACCGGCACCATCGAATCCGTGACACCCGCACTCGAGCGTGTTCCTGCGCTCGAACAACTCGATGCCGAAGACTGCCACCTGTCGCTCGATATTGTTCTGGGCACGGCGCAGCAAGAAGCTGCGCTCACGCAGGCCTTTGATCTGTTCCGTGAGGACTGCGATGTCCGCATCGAGCGCATCGTCCCGGCGGCCCAGGCGGTCGTTCACCACGCGCAAATCCATGATCACGCTGCCGATGCTGCACCCGCTGAACACGCGAGTGCTACGGCTTCGGCGAGCCTGGCCACTGCAGAACGCAAGCCCGCCGGTGAGCGTCGCCGCGCAGACGACGCCACTTTCCTGAAGGTTCGCGCCGATCGCCTGGATGAGGTCATCAACCTGCTCGGCGAGCTCGTGATTTCAGGCGCCGGCACCGGACTGCTCGCGCAGCGCACGGGCGACTCCGAACTGATCGAGTCGGCCCATCAGCTGGGTCGCCTGATCGAAGAAATCCGCAATGGCACGCTGCAACTGCGCATGGTGCAGATCGGCGAGACCTTCAGCCGCTTTCGCCGTGTGGTTCACGATCTGGCCGGCGAACTGGGCAAGGATGTGCATCTGGATATCGTGGGTGGCGATACCGAGCTCGACAAATCCATGGTCGAGCGGATCAATGACCCGCTCATGCATCTGGTTCGCAATGCTCTGGATCATGGCCTGGAAACGCGGCAGGAACGGATCGCCGCCGGCAAGCCGGAGCAAGGCACCCTGCGCATCGCAGCCAGCCATGATGCAGGCGGCATCCTGATCAGCATTCAGGACGACGGCCGAGGCATCAACCGCGGCAAGGTTCTGGCC